>JAFAEL010000216.1 GCA_023423995.1 Pseudomonadota bacterium
AGGCGGACGCCCGTTCGGCCAGCACCGACGACGTCCACGACCGCGGCCGTGACCTCGCGCAGGAGCCGAATGCGGTTCTCGATCGAGCCGCCATATTCGTCGGTCCTGAAGTTCGCGTTGTCCCGGAGGAACTGGTCGACGAGATAGCCGTTCGCGGCGTGGATCTCGACGCCGTCGAAACCTGCCGCAAGGGCGTTGCGGGCAGCCGCACGGTACTCGTCCAAAACGATCCTGATGTCCTCCCGGGTCATCGGGCGGGCCTGCACATGAGGCTGCTTGCCGTCATAGGTCCGGGCGAGGCCCGGCATCGTCGTCGCGGAGGAGGACAGGGGCTGGCCGCGGCCCGGAAGACTCGGGTGAACAACCCGCCCCATATGCCAGAGTTGGCAGAGGATCAGCCCGCCCGCCGCGTGAACGGCGTCCGTGATCCCTTTCCAGCTCTCGACTTGTTCGGCGTTCCAGATCCCGGGCGCGTAGGGCCACCCTAGTCCCTGCGGGCTGATGCCGGTCGCCTCGGAGATGATCAGCCCGGCTCCGGCCCGCTGGCGGTAGTACTCGACCATCATGGGCACGGGGACATGGTCACGTGTGCTGCGAGCGCGCGTGAGCGGTGCCATCAGGATGCGGTTGCGGGCGTGAAGGTCACCGAGACGGATAGGCTCAAAGAGTGACGGCAACGTTTGGTCTCCCGTCCTGTCGCGCCTGAAGCGCGCCTGAGATGGATTCCCCAGAATGCGACGTTCTTCAAGCTTCGGCTCATCCCGATGCACGACCGGATAGCCACGGCGGTGGAGCGGCTGACGAACCGAGCTCCTGGGCTATCTCGCGCTTGCCGGAGCCCGTGCGGAACAGAACCTCACCCACTGCCTCAACCAGGGCGATGTGCGTGGCTTTCGCGCCGACAACCGGGTTCGAGGTCTGAACGGCCTTGGCGGCCGCCCCGCAAGAAGGCCCGCCAGCCGCCATAGGCCGAGATGTCCTCCGCGTCGCGCGTCGCCTCCGGCTCGACCAGGAAGCCCTTGGGCGCGGCACCGCCTTCCAGCCTGAGCGTTCCGATCGAGAGCGGGGCCGGCACCGCGGCGACGAAACGAGCGAACCCCGACGGCGGCAAAGACCAGATTTCGCAGGCGATCGAGTTGCCTGCTCCTTCGGCGACGCGCAGCAGGCCGGGTCGCCGCACGCCGTCGCCATCCAGGGCGAACAGCCGGTACTCCCGCGTCGTCACGGCCTCGCGTACGAACCGGCCGCCCTGTGCCAGGATCTCGCCGTTCAGCGGGAGCCCGCTGAGATGGGCGCCGACGACCGCGATCTCGATGCGAGCCTCGCTGCCTTCGGATGCGGGCAGCGGCCGGTCGGGAGAGAGCCGGGCCGCCGTCGCGCCGAGGGGAGTGCCGGAGGCGCGATGCAGGCGCACGCCTAAGGTCGCGAGCATGTGATCCCTGCCGGCAGGTGCGATCAGGGTCGTGCCGGCGGGCAAGCCGTCCGCCCGGAACGGTCCGGGCACGGCGAGCGCGCAGAGGTCGAGCAGGTTGACGAAATTCGTGTAGGTCCCGAGCTCGGAATTGGGGCCGATAGGATCCGCATCGAGATCCGCGAGGGTGCGGGGCCGCGGGAAGGTCGGCACCATCAGCACGTCGATCTCGTTCCAGATCGGTTCGGCTGCGCGCCGCAGCTCTGCAAGGCTGTAGAGGCCCGCGAAAGCGTCCGCGGCGGAGAAACCGAGCGCCTTCTCCGTGATGGCGCGCGTCACAGGATGGAGCGCCTCCGGCTTGGTCTCGATGAAGGGGCGGATCGCCTGGTAGCGCTCCGCCACCCATGGCCCGTCATAGAGGAGCGCCGCCGCCGCGTAGAGCGGCGACAGATCAACGGGCTGAAGTTCCGCACCGAGCGCGATGAGATTGGCGAGGGCCGCGTCGAAAGCTGTCTCGGAGAGCCGGTCGCCCCCGAAGCGGCGGCTCGCTGCGTCCGGTACGCCGACGCGAAGCAGGGGCGGAAGCGCCCCCGGGCTGCCGATCGACATCCGCCGCGAGAAGGGATCGGCCGGATCGAACCCGGCCAGCACCCCGAGCGCCTCCGTCGCGTCCTCGACCGTGAGCGCGAAGATGGAGACGCAGTCGAGCGTGCGGCAGGCCGGCACCACCCCGCGCGTCGAGAGCGCACCGAGGCTCGGCTTCAGCCCGACGATGTTGTTGAGGCCCGCCGGGACGCGGCCCGACCCGGCCGTATCCGTGCCGAGCGCGAGCGCGACGATGCCGGCCGCGACCGCGACGGCCGAGCCGGAGCTCGATCCGCCCGGTACGAGTTCCGGCCGCAGCGTGTTGCGCGGGACGCCGTAGGGCGAGCGCACGCCCACGAGGCCGGTCGCGAACTGGTCGAGATTGGTCTTGCCGATCACGAGCGCACCCGCCGCGCGCAGTTTCGCCACCACGGCGGCGTCATCGTCCGGCGTGTAGGCGAAGTCCGGGCAGGCGCAGGTGGTCGGCAGGCCCGCGACGTCGATATTGTCCTTCACGCCGACGGGAATGCCCCAGAGCGCCCGGCCCGCAGGCCCGGCCTCGTCCAGCCGGGCGGCCTCGGCCAGGACATCCTCCTTCGGCCGCAGCGTGATGAACATCGCGCCATCGTCATGCGCGGCGATGCGCCGGTAGACCTCCTCGACGGCCGCAGCGGGCGTCAGCGCGACGGCCGCGTAGGCGTCCCGGTATTCGGCAACCGTGAAGGGGCCGCCCTCATTCATCGATCAGGCTCACATGCGCCGCCACGATGCGCCAGCCTTCCGGGAGCCGGGCCCAGCTCTGCTGCTGCCGTCCGACCTTGCCGGGGTTGCCCTCGCGAAAGAACAGCGTTGAGGCCGTGGCGAAATCGCGCCCGAAGGTGGTGATCACGGTCTGGTCGATGCGGCGCATCAGCCCGACCGGCGAGCGCGCCCGGCGGAAGGCCCGGATAGCGTCCATGCCGTAGAGGTTCTCTCCCATGCCGTAGCGGATGGTGCGGCCATTGTCCCAGAACAGGGCTTCGAGGGTCGGGACGTCGTTGGTCACGAGCGCCGTCTCGTAGGCCGCGAAGGCGGCCTCGACCTCGGCCTTCACCTCGGGAATGTCGATCTGCATGATGGTGTCCTAGAGTGCTGCAAGCGGCGCCTTTGCCGCGCCGACCCTTTCCAGCTCGCGCGCAACGCGGAGCGCAAGGTCTTCCCGCCATGGCGGGGCGATGATCTGGACCGAGAGCGGGAGGCCATCGTCCAGCCGGATGGGAGCGGCCACGACCGGGAGGCCGATGAACGAGATCGGCTGCGTGTAGATGCCGATATTCGGCCGCACCGGCATCTCGACCCCGCCGAGCACGAATGTCTGCTGCCCGATCCGCGGCGCCCGGCAGGGCGTCGTCGGGGCGAGGATCACGTCGACCTCGTCGAACAGGGCGAGCACCCGGTCGCGGTACCAGCGACGGAAGCGCTGGGCCTTCTGCACCCAGGCGGCCGGGATCATCGTGCCGGCGAGCAGCCGGTCGCGGGTCGCGGGATCGAAATCGGCAGGGCGCGTGCGCACGCGGTCGAGATGCAGGGCAGCCCCCTCGGATGCCGTGATGACGAAAGCCGCCGCGCGCGCTCGCGCCGCCTCGGGGATTTCGACCGTGCGCACCGTGCCGAGCGCTTCCGCGGCGAGGCCGACCGCCTGGTAGGCGGCGGGGTCGCCTCCGGCGGCAAAGTAGCCGCCCGCAACCGCGATGCGCAGACCCGAGATGCCGCTGTCTACCAGAGAAGAGACCGGCTCGGCAACCCTCGCGGCCTGCCACGGATCATCGGGGTCGGAACCCTGCATCGCATCGTAGCTCAGGGCGAGATCGGCGACGGAGCGCGCCAGCGGCCCGAGATGGTCGAAGCTCGCCACGAACGGGAAGGAGCCCGCGCGGGAGAGCCGCCCGAATGTCGGCTTGAGGCCGAACAGGCCACAGAAGGCGGAGGGGACACGGATCGACCCGTTCGTGTCCGAGCCGAGCGCGATCGGCACGAGCCCGGCCGCGACCGCGGCGCCCGATCCGCCGGAGGAGCCGCCTGCCATGTGCGCAAGGTCGTGCGGGTCGCGGGACGGCCCGTCATGGGCGTTCTCGCCCGTGAAGTCATAGGCGTACTCGCCCATGTTGAGGCCGCCGAGGAGCACGGCCCCAGCCTCGTCGAGCTTGCGGACGAGGGCGCCATCGCGCGCGGCCGGCGGGCGCTCGCGGTTGATCTTCGAGCCGGCGCGGGTCGGCAGCCCCTCGATGTCGAAGAGGTTTTTCACCGCGAACGGCACCCCGGCCAGCGGTCCGAGCGCTGCGCCCGCGGCGCGCTTCGCATCGATCGCCTCCGCCTTGGCGAGAGCGCGTTCCCGCGTCACGTCCGTGAAGGCGTTCACGGTCGGGTTGATCGCCACGATGCGGGAGAGCGCCGCCTCGACCACCGCCCGGGCGGTCACGGAGCCCGACGCGACCGTGGCCGCAATCTCGGCGGCCGTGCTGTTCGGTCCGATCGCGCTCATGCCCGAAACACCGGGGCAGGCTCGAGCTCGTCCTCGAGCGGGAACTCGAGCACCAGTCGGGCCGCGTTGGCCACGACCCTGAGGTTCGTGGCGACGGCCTCGCGCCAGGCGGGCTCGATCGCGAGGCCGAGGAGCGGTGCCATCGCGTCGATGATGGCGTCGGCATCCTCGTCGCCGAGGGGCGGCGGAAGCTCGGTCATGTCGGTCATGGTTGGCTCAGACAGGCGGATGCGGGATCGCGGCGATGAGCTCGCGCGTATACTCGGCCTTCGGGTCCTCCAGCACCTCGGCCGCGCTGCCTTCCTCGACGATGCGGCCGGACCGCATGACGACCACGCGGTCGCAGAGGAGCCGGACGACATGAAGGTCGTGGCTGACGAAGAGGTAGCTCATGCCGAGCTGCTGCTTCAGGTCTGCCAAGAGGTTCAGCACAACGGCCTGGACCGAGACGTCGAGCGCGGCGGTCGGCTCGTCGAGGATGACGAGCTCGGGATCGAGCGCGATGGCCCGGGCGATGCCGACGCGCGCCTTCTGCCCGCCGGAGAGCTGGTGTGGGAAGCGGTCGAGCAGGTCGAGCGGAAGACCGACGAGGCGTGCCAGCTCCTCGCAGCGGGCGCGGACGGCATCCCTGCCCTTGGCGGTGCCGAAGCGGAGGATCGGGTCAGCGATGGCCCGGGCGGCCGTGTAGCGCGGGTTAAGGCTGTCCGTCGGGTCCTGAAAGACCATCTGGATCTTTGCGCGCTTCGGGTGCCGAGCAAAGCGGGAGGCGGGAATCTGGGCGATGTCCTCGCCGTCGAAGACGATCGTCCCCTCCGTCGGGTCGAGCAGGCGCATGACCATCGTCGAGGTCGTGGACTTGCCGCAGCCGGATTCGCCGACAAGCCCGACGCTCTCGCCCCGCCGGACCTGGAAGGACAGGTTGTCGACTGCCCGGAAGGGGGCCGCGTCGGGCGCGGCCGAGCGCCGAAACAGCCGGCCCATCGTCTTGGTCGCGCCCTGCCGGGGATATTCCTTCACGAGGCCGGAGACGGTGAGCAGGGGCGAGCCCGTCATTCCGGGGCTCGCCGCAGGCGAGAGCCCGGAACCCACGTTCAAGCCCTGGAGTCCGGTCGTGGGTTCCGGGTTCGACGCTTCGCGCCGCCCCGGAATGACAGGCTCGGGCAGCAGATCGCGCAGCGTGATTCCCGGCCGGGGCGTCGCGCGCATCAGCTTGCGCGTATAGGGGTGCTCGGGCTGGCGAAATATCCGCTCGGACGCGGCGGTCTCCACGACCTCGCCCTTCTCCATCACGACGACCTTGTCGCAATAGGCAGCCGCGAGCCCAAGGTCGTGGGTGATCAGGATCGTGGACATGCCGCGCTCGCGCGTGAGCTCCACGACGAGGTCCATCACGGCCTTCTGCGTCGTGACGTCGAGACCGGTTGTCGGTTCGTCCGCGATGAGGAGCTGCGGCCGGCAGGCGAGCGCGAGCGCGATGACGACGCGCTGGCACATGCCGCCGGAGAGCTCGAAAGGATAGGCGTGGTAGCGCTCCTTGGGTCGAGCGATGCGGACCTGCTCCAGCGCCGCGATCGCCTTGGCGCGGGCGTCGCCCGAGCCGGCGCGCGCGTGCTGGCGCAGCACGTCCTCGATCTGGTGCCCGACCTTGCGGATCGGATTCAGGGCGGCGCGCGGGTTCTGGAAGATCATCGAGATCTCGCGGCCCCGCAGGTCCCGCATGTCGCGCTCGCGGGCGGCGCGAAGGTCGAGGCCCGAAAAGGCCACGGAGCCCTCCGCGATGCGGCCGGCGCGGTCGAGGATGCGCATCACCGCGTAGGAGGTGACGGACTTGCCCGAGCCGGATTCGCCGACGATGCCGACCGTTTCGCCTTTTGCGACGGAGAGGTCGACCTTCTTGACGGCCCGGACGATGCCGCGCCGGGTCGCGAACTCGACCGTGAGGTCCTGGACGTCGAGGAGCGGAAGGCTGCTCATCACGTCCTCCGCTGCGGGTCGACGATGTCGCGCAAGCCGTCGCCGATCAGGTTGAAGCAGAAGACCGCGAGCATCAGGGCGAGGCCGGGGAAGAGGGCGATCCACCATTCGCCCGACACGATGAAGGCGGCGCCTTCGGCGACCATGATGCCCCATTCGGGCGTCGGCGGCCTGACGCCCAGGCCGATGAAGGACAGCCCGGCCGCGTTGAGGATGGCGTAGCCCATCGTCAGCGACATCTGCACCACCATGATGGGCAGGATGTTCGGCAGGATCGACGTCAGGACGATCCGCAGGTCCGTGTTGCCGGTGAGCCGAGCCGCCATCACGAAACCGGCATTGCGGCGGACATTCGCCTCGGCCCGCGCGATCCGGGCATAGAGCGGGAAATTGATGATCGCGGTCGCGATGACGATGTTCGTCACCGTGTTGCCGAGCGCCGCAACGATGCCCATCGCCAGCACGAAGAGCGGGAAGGCCATGATCGTGTCGGCGATCCGGCCGACGATCCGGTCCGTCCAGCCGCCGAGGAACCCGGCCGCGATGCCCGCGAGCCCGCCGACCGCGAAGACCAGCGCGACCGAGAACACTGCGATCGCCATGTCGAGCCGCGTCGCGACGACGACGCGGGAGAAGATGTCCCGGCCGAGTTGGTCGGTGCCGAACCAATGTTTCACCGAAGGGGCCTGCAGGGCCGAGGCCGTGTCGCTCGCGAGCGGGTCGTAGGGCACGATCCAGGGCCCGATCAGGGCCGCGATCGCGAGCAGCGCGAAGAGCCCGAAGGACAGCCCGGTCACCGGGTTATCGCTGATGACGTAACGCGCGTGGGAGAGCGTGGCTGCGAGGCCGGATGCGCGGCGGGCGGGCGCCGCCGCGGGTGCGACCGGGAGGGGCGGTGCCGCCATGTCAGCCTCCGCCGCACTCATGCGCCGAGCCTCACGCGCGGGTCGATCAGGCCGTAGGTCAGGTCGATCAGGAGATTCAGGGCGATGTAGAGGATCGCCATCGTCAGCACGAACCCCTGCACGGGCGCGAAGTCCGACGCGATGAGGGCTTCCACCGCATACGAGCCGATCCCCGGCCAGGCGAAAACCTTCTCCACCAGCACGTTGGCGCCGAGCAGGAAGGAGAAGACCATGCCGAGCGTGGTCACGACCGGAAGCATGGCGTTGCGGAACGCATAGGTGAGGATGATCGTGCGGCCGCTGAGGCCGGAGGCCCGAGCCGTCCGCACGAATTCCGAGGAGAGCACCGCCAGCATCGAGGCGCGGGTGATCCTGGCGATGGGCGCGAGGGCGAAGATCGCGAGCGTGATGCCGGGCAGCAGGATCTGCGAGAGCGCTGCCCGGAAGGTCTCGAAGTCGCGCGCGAGCAGGCTGTCCACGAGGTAGAAGCCCGTCACGGTCGGGGGAGCGGAGAAGAAGATGTCGAGCCGCCCGAGCGGGGCCGGCGACCAGCCGAGCACGAAGTAGAACAGGTAGACGAGCAGCAAACCCGTGAAGAAGACGGGCAGCGACACACCCGCCGTGGCGACGATGCGGCAGAGATGGTCGATCATCGAGCCCTGCTTGACAGCGGCTGTGATGCCGAGCGGCACCGCGATCAGGAGCGAGAGGATGAGGCCGAACAGCGTCAGCTCGGCCGAGGCCGGCAGGCGCGAGGAGATGTCGGCCAGGACCGGCTGCCCGGTCGTGAGAGACTGGCCGAGATTGGCCTTCGAGAGATCCGTCACGTAGCGGCCGAACTGCTCGGGCAGGGGCCAATCGAGGCCGAGCTGCCGCCGGATCTCCTCGATGGCCTGCGGGGTGGCGGCGGGACCCGCGAAATAGGCCGCCGTGTCGCCCGGCAGGACGCGGGTGAGCAGGAACGAGACCACGATCACGCCGATCAGCGCCGGGATCGTGGTGAGGAGCCGGTCGGTGAAGGTCCTCAGCATGGCCGGGCCGTCATTCCGGGGCGCCGCGCAGCGTCGAACCCGGAACCCACGACTGGGCTCCGGAGCTTGATCATGGGTTCCGGGCTCTCGCTTCGCGAGCCCCGGAATGACAGGCGGTCCACCCCCCTCACCCTTTCGTCAGGTAGCGGAAATCGGGCTCGCGGCAGGGCTGAAACTGGTAGCCGCCGATCGTCTTCTGCATCGCCACGTCGTGCGTGGGCTGAGCGATCGGGATCAGCGGCACCTCGCGGGCCGCGAGCGAAACGAACTCAGCGACGCTCCTGTCGTATTCCGCCTTGTCCGCCGTGAAGCGTGCCGCGTCGACCAGCCTGTCGAGCGCCGGGTTCTGGTACGATGCGATGTTGAAGATCGAATTCGCCCCGTGGAGCGTCCAGAACAGGTAGTAATCCGGGTAGTCGAGCCAGCCCGCGAACCGGTTGATCACCATCGGGTTCGTCTTCTTCGCGATTTCGGCGCGGAAATTCGAGCCCGGCACCTTGCTGATCTCGACCTTGATCCCGAGCGGCTCGAGCGCCTCCTTGATGAGGACCGCCATGGGTTCGACCACCGTGGCGTTGCCGGCGTCGAACATCAACGTGGTCGAAAACCCGCCCGGCGCCGCCGCGCTGGCCAGTTCCTTGGCCTTGGCGAGATCCGTCCGATAGGGGAAGGGCGTAGGCCACGCCGCCTTGGGGCTGGCCGGCCCGCCCGACATGTCGACGCCGCGGCCGAAGAGCGACGCCTGCAGGATTTTCTCGTAGGGCAGCACCCAGGCGACCGCCTGGCGCAGGCGCATGTCGGTGAACGGCCCGACCTGCGTGTTGAGGTAGAGCCCGTAGACGCCGTTCGGGATCGGCACGCCGACGACGTTCACCTTCCCGGCATCGATCAGGTCCTTGAAATCCTTCGGCGGCAGCCCGTACGAGATGTCGGCATCGCCGCGCTCGATCAGCGCGCGGCGGGTGGACGGCGAGGCGATGTCGCGCGCGACGACGCGGCGGAGCGTCGGCAGCTTTCCCTGCGTCCAGGCATCGTTGCGGACATAGATCGTCTCGACGCCCGGCTTCCAGCTCTCGACCTTGAAGGCCCCGGATCCGGCGACGTTGTTCTTCAGCCAGTCCTTGGCCCAGGGATCGCCGCCCGAATTCTTGATGGCGAGCTCCGAGTCGAAGACGAACGGGATCGTGACAGCCAGGTTCGGCATCGTCAGCTTGTCCTTGCGGATGAAGTCGATCCGGAAGGTCTTGTCGTCCACGACGACGAACTGCTCAGGCTTCTCCATCGAGCCGGCCGCCATCTGCGTGGTCGCGAAGCCGCCGATCGATACCGCGCGGTCGAGCGACCACTTCACGTCCTTGGCCGTCACGGCGCGACCCGAGTGGAACTTGGCGTCGCGCAGCTTGAAGGTGCAGCTCATGCCATCGGAGGCGAGCTGCCAGCTTTCGGCGAGCTCGCCCTCGAGCTCCGTCATTGAGACCTGGTTGCCGCCGCCGGTCGGGATCGGCACCGGCTTGAAGCGCAGCAGCCGGTCATAGCAGTTCAGCGCGACGCCGTTCACCGGCTGCGAGGCGCCGATCCCCTGCATGTCGAGCGAGTTCGGCCCGTATTCCTGCACGAGGAGCAGGGTTTCGTTCCGGCTCGGCGCCTGGGCGGATGCGGAACGCGCGACGAAAGGTGCGGCGAGGCCGGCGGCAAGGGCGGTGCGGCGGGTGATGGTCATCGTTCGCTTTCGGCTTGATGCGCGTGGTGCGTCCTTCGACACGCATCGCTTTCGCGATGCTCCCCAGAGCGAGCGGTGGACATGCCACCCCTCGCGTTACACCGAGGAGGCCGGGTCAGCCGGCCGCGCCGAAGCACGCGGGCCGCGACACGCACAACGTGTGCCGCTTATGATTTCGCGAGGGCGCGGTAATTGAGCCGGCGGTGGAACCAGTACTGGTAGCCGGACACGTTCTTCTGCATCGCCACGTTCACGTAGGGCTGGAAGAGCGGGATGCGCGGCATGTCCGCGAAGGCGAGGTCGACGAAGCCGCGCACGCTCTTGTCGTAACCTGCCTCATCGCCGACCGCAGCGGCATTCCGAGCGCCCGCGATGAACCTGTCCATCTCCGAGCTCTGGTAGCTCATCGTGTTGAAGACGGAATTCGATCCGTCATAGCACCAGAAGAAGAAGTATTCCGGGTAGTCGAGCCAGCCGGAGAAGACGTTCGTGAAGAGCGGCATCTCCTTCTTGTTGAGCTCCGTGCGCCAGTTCGCGCCGGGGATCTTGTTGATCACCGTCTTGATGCCGATCTGCGCGAGGCTTTCCTGGACGAGCACGCAGAGCGGTTCGTTCACGCCGGCGAAGCCGAGGTCGAAGGAGAGCGTCGTCTCGAAGCCGTTCGGGTGGCCGGCCTCCGCCAGGAGCTGCTTCGCCTTGGCGATGTCGGTGTCGTATCCGTGCGGCTGCGGCCAGGCGACCTTCGTCTCGCCGCCCTTTCGGCCGAACATCGGCTCGGCGAGGCCGAACATCACCGCATCCATGACCTTCTGGTAAGGTAGCGCATAGGCCACCGCCTGCCGGACCTTCGGGTTGTCGAAGGGCGGCTTCTTCACGTTCATGCCGATATACTGGATGCCGTTGGAATACGGCGTCGACACGATCGAGAGCTTCGCGTTGCCCTTCAGCTCCGCGAAGTCCTTGTTGGGCAGGTCGTAGGAGATATCGGCATCGCCGCGCTCGAGGAGCGCGCGCCGGTTGCCGGCCGACGGCACCATGCGCCAGATGATGCGCCGGACCTTGGGCAGGTCGCCGCCGACCCAGTTCTCGTTGCGCTCGAAGATCACCTCCGTGCCCGGCGTCCACTTGGTGACCTTGTAGGCGCCCGAGCCGACTGTGTTCTGCTTGGTGTATTCGAGACCCCACGGGTCGGTCGGGGTCGCGTGTTTCTTCACGAGCTCGGAATTGACCACGCAAGGCACGATGACGGCGAGGTCCGGGATCGTGAGCCGGTCCTTGCGGATGAAGTCGACCCGGATTGTCCGGTCGTCGACGACCACGAACTGCTCTGGCTTCTCCAGCGAACCCGCCTTCATCTGGAAGGTCGGGAAGCCTCCCACCGATACGGCCCGGTCGAGCGACCACTTCACGTCCTTCGCGGTCACGGGCGTGCCGTCCTGAAAAGTCGCGTTCTTCTTCAGCCGGAAGGTGACCGACATGTCGCCGGTCTTCATATCTTCGGCGAGTTCGGGCTTGAACTTGTCGCGGTCGTAATACGGGACGCCGTTCGGGCCGGTCTTCATCTCGTGGGAGATGAGCCGGTCGTAGCAGTTCCACGACGCCTCGTAGCCGGGCACGTTGGTGCCGACGCCGTGGATGTCGAGGTTGTTCGGCCCGCTCTCGGACACGATCAGCAGCGTCTCGGCGCGCGCCTGCGCCCGGGCGGGCGAGAACACGGCCGGGGCCGAGACCGAAGCGGCGGATAGTGCCGCGCTCGCGCTTGCCGACTTCAGAAATCCACGCCGATCCATGCCGGGCCCCGCATGTTGTGTTGTATGGACAGCAACAATCATGCATACAATTCAGCTGCAATGTATGCGCAAATGTTCGGCGGCGATGCTGAAAAGAATCGCCGTCGAGCGCTGCTTTCGTAAGCAGCGGGCCCGCGGCCCTCTGCTAGAGTCGCGCAGGGGATGCGGTGGGCGGACAGGCAATCGTGACGCGAGCAGAGCGCTTGGCGGGCGAGATCGCGGACGCGATCCTGACGGGCGAACTCCCGCCCGGTTCACGGCTGGACGAGCAGGGGCTCGCCGCCCGCTACAGTGTCTCCCGCACGCCCGTGCGCGAGGCCCTGCGCCAGCTGGGCGCCTCGGGCCTGATCGAGATCCGGCCGCACCGCGGCGCGACCGTCGCGCATGTCACTCACGCGCAGCTCGAGGAGCTCTTCGTCGCGATGGGCGAGATCGAGGCCACCTGCGCGCGTCTGGCCGCGATGCGGATGACGCCGCTGGAACGTCGCAGGCTCGGCGCCCTCCACGACCACATGGCGGGGCTGGTGGAGGCGGATGACCGGGAAGGCTACGCCGAGGCCAACGTCGCCTTTCACGGCGCCATCTATGCCGGCGCCCATAACGGCGTGATCGCCGACATCGCCCTGGGCCTGCGCAGGCGCCTCCTTCCGTACCGGCGGGCGCAGTTCCGCGCGCCCGGACGCCTGCCGCGGTCACATGCCGAGCACAGCGCGGTCGTCCGGTCGATCCTGGCCGGCGACGCGGCCGCCGCCCACGCCGCGATGGGGGATCACGTCAGCCTCGTCGAGGATGCCTTCGAGCAGATGACCGGCGGCATCCGGCTCGGCCACGTCGACATTGTCTCCGACCTCAAGTGACCTGCTCGGCGCCAGCGGGACAGGACGCGCTTCGGCCGCCCAAGCGCGTCCGGCTGCCGAAGGGTGCAAGCTTGCCGTGTTGTGAAGAGCGGACAGCCCGGGGCAGAACAGGCGGTGCTACGGACGGGCGGCCGACGCCGCCCGCCGCTCAGCCGGTCCGGGCCGAGTTGGAGAGGCCTTCCGCGCGAGCCAAGAGGTTGCGTGCCCGCTCCGCGACCGGACGGTCGATCATCGCACCCTCGTAGGTTGCCGCGCCGCGGCCTTCGCTGATCGCGACGTCCAGCGCCTCGATCACCCCCCGCGCCCAGGCGATCTCCACCTGGGAGGGAGCGAAGCCCTCGTTGAGGATCGGCACCTGCTTTGGATGGATGCAGAAGCCCCCCGTGAAGCCCATGTCGCGTGCCTGCGCGATCTTCGCCGCGAAAGCCGCCTCGTCGGCGAAATCCGCCACCGTTCCGACATAGCCGATCGGCTGGATACCTGCGTTTCGCGCGGCGACGACCGCCTGCGCGTTCGGAACGTAGAGCGTGTCGAAAGAGGGGCGCCCGCCAAGTGCGACCGCCAGGTCCTCGGCGCCCACTGTCATGCCGCACAATCGGGGATGCGCCGCCGCGATGGAAGGCATGTTGAGGAGGCCGTCGCAGGTCTCGATCATGGCGACCAGCCGGGTATGGCCGCGCGGCAATCCGCGCTCCTGCTCCACCTCGTCGAGGATCTCCGCGAGGGCCCTGACGTGACCGGCATCGGGAACCTTGGGCAAGGTCAGGCAGGACACATGCGGCCCGACGGACGCTTCGATGTCGGCGATCGCCTGGCGCCACGGCCGATTGATGCGGACCACGACGGTCACCCCTTGTGCGGCGAGACGCTCGGCGGCCGCGGGGATGCTGCGTCGGGCCGCGTCCTTGAGAGCCTCGGGGATCGCGTCCTCCAGATCGATCTGGATCGCATCCGCCCGACGCTCGGCGGCCTTGGCCAGGAACCGTTCGTTCAGCGCCGGAACGAACAGCATGGAGCGCCAGGAACTCGCCCCGGAGGTCATCGCGTGGCTCCGTCCGCCATACCGAGCTCGCGGCGGATCTCGTCCGAGTGCTCCCCGAGCCGCGGGGCCGGCCGCCGGAACGGCTGCGCCACCGCCGAGAACCGCGGGATGATGTTCGGCATCGGCACCGTCTTCATGTCCTCGTCGGGCGCCTCGACCAGCGCTTCGCGGTCGAGCACGTAGGGATGGTCTATCAGGTCTGCCACCGAGCAAACCGGCCCGACCGTCACACCCGCCGCCTCGAACAGGGCGAGGTTCTCGGCCTGGCTGCGCTCGGCCACGAACCCGCCGATGATGGCGTCGAGCGTATCCCGGTTCCGCACGCGCGCTGCGTTGTCGGCAAAGCGCGGATCGCTCTTCAGCTCGGGCCGCCCGATCGTGTCGAGGATGCGCTCGGCCATGGACTGCATGGAGCCCGACATCGCGACATAGCCGCCATCCCGGCAGACGTAGACGTTGCGGGGAGCCGTGTGGGAGGACTGGTTCCCGGCGCGCATCGTCGGCTCCCCCGTGAGCCTGATGTGAGCCGCCTCGGCACCGATCATCGCGTGTATCGGCTCGAAGAGCGACAGATCGAGAACCTGTCCGGCTCCGCCATGCTCGACCGCCCGCAACGCGGCAAGTGTGGCGGCCGCGCCGTAGAGCCCGGCGATCATGTCGGCCAAAGCGAGCGGCGGCAGCGTCGGGGGCTTGTCCGGGTGGCCGTTCATGTAGGCCCAGCCCGACATGGCCTCCACCAGCGTGCCGAAGCCGGGCTTCTGGCGCCACGATCCGGTCTGCCCCCAACCCGAGACACGAAGGATGATGAGCCCCGGATTCCTGCCATGCAGGTCCTCGGGCCCCAATCCCCAGCGCTCCAGCGTGCCGGGAACGAAATTCTCGACCAGGACCTGAGCGGAATCGATCAGGCGCAGCAGGGTCTCGCGGCCGTCGGGCTCGTGGATGTCGAGCGCGATGCTGCGCTTGTTGCGTGCATAGACTTTCCAGAAGGTCTCGACGCCCTTCACGCGCCAGCTGCGTAGATCGTCCCCCTTCCCGGGACGCTCAACCTTGATGACGTCCGCGCCGTAATCGGCCAGCACGTGCGTGGTCATGTTGCCGGCGACGAGCCGCGAGAGATCGACGACCCGCACCCCGTCGAGCGGCCCTTTCGCGTCCGGCGCGTAGCTGATGGTCTTGCTCATGTCTCAGGCGCGCTCCTCGATCAGGATCAACGGCTTGATCTCCTGCAAGGCGTGCATCCGCTCCAGGGCGCGATTCACGTCCTCCAGCGCGTAGCGCCCCGTGATCATCTTTCCAAACGGGATCCGGTCGACATGCGCGGAGGCGAATTGCAGCGCCTTCCAATAGGATTTGACGTCGCCTGAGAAGGATCCGATCACACGGATGTTCTTCTTGACGATCAGGGAGGGGCTGAACGTGGTCGTACCAGCGCCGAGCTGGCCGACGGTGAGGTACCGCCCGCCCTTGCGGACGAGGTCGAGGCCCTGCCCGAAGGCGTCGGGAAAGCCGGTGAATTCCATGACGATGTCCGGCCCACGCCCGTCCGTGAGCGCGCGGAGCGCCGAGGCACGTTCCTCGTGGCTAGTACCCTCGATCGTGAAGACATGCGTCGCACCGAACTCCTTCGCGAGCTGAAGCCGGGCCTCGGGCGCGCCGATCACGGACACGGTCCTGGCTCCCGCTACCCGCGCCACCGCCGCCGCGAGTATGCCGAGCGGCCCGGCGCCTTGGATCGCAACGTGCTCGGACGGGTCGATCGGCCCGAGATTGTCGAAGGCGTTCATCACCGAGCGGAACGCGCAGGAGCAGAGGCTCGCGACCGCATCGTCCAGATTATCGGGGACGCGCACGCGGCCCGCCTCAGGCAGGACGTAGCCGTATTCCGAGAAGCCACCGAGAAGGTAAGGCGGCTTCTCGATGTTCTCGAACATGTAGGCGCGCCGGTTCTCGCAGAGCGTCGGCTGGCGAGCCACCGTGCAGAAGAAGCAATGGCCGCATGCGGTGTGCGTCCACAGGATGCGGTCGCCGAGAGCAAGGGGCTGCCCCACGCTGTCGCGTTCCGCACCCTTGCCGATCGCGACGACGCGGCCAACCATCTCGTGGCCGAGGATCACGGGCAGGTCTACGGCCAGGGAAAGATTGCCGCGCGACAGGTGCACGTCCGTCCCGCAGATCGAGCAGGCCGTGGTCTTGACGATCAGAGCTCCCGGCTCCGGCGCGGAAGGCACGGGAACACATTCGATCTTTACCGGCTCGCCGAAGCGACGCAGCACCGCTGCGCGTGAGGTCGGGGGCAGGCTTGCGGCGGGCCGATCCTGCTGGGTCGGGATACTCTGAGACATGGGGATCACCTGAAAGGTCGAAGTCGCGAGGTATTCCGCGTGGCCTGCATGATGATGGACAGTCGCGGTACGCCCGGACCGTCAGGAGAAACGTGTCCGCCCCCCTCCCCTGCTCAATAGCCGCCCTTGCGGTCGGGCAGCGCCCGGAAGGGCTCGAGCAGCTGACGGATCTGACGCATCATCAAGCCGACATCCGAGCCTAGCGCGACCATGCCGAACCCCTGCTGCCGCCGCCCTTCCATATCGTCGGGACTTGTGCCGATAATGCCGGAGAAGATCCCTCGATCATCGGCCAGGCTCTTTATTCGCACGATCTCCTCCGCGATGCCCGGCCCTTCCCAGACGGCGAGATGGCCGAAGCTCTGCGAGAGATCGGAAGGGCCGAAGAAGATCGCCTCCAACCCGGGCGTGGCCAGGATGTCGGCGATATTGGCCGAAGCCTCGGCGGTCTCGATCACGGGGATGACCATCGTCTCCTCGTTCGCAACGGCGACATAACTCTCCAACGCCATGCCCCAGGCCGTTGCACGCTCGTGGCCGAGCCCGCGCTTGCCGGAGGTTGGATATCGCGCGTGGCGGAATGCATCCTCGAGTTCGGCTCGATTGCTGATCAGCGGCAGCAGCACGCCATGGGCGCCGAGGTCGAGCGCCCGCTTGATCGTGTCAACGCCGGCAGTCGGAACCCGCACCAGCACTGCAAGCTCGCTCCCCCTGGCGGCTCGCAGATGATCGACCACGTCACGGAAACCCAGGCTGCCATGCTCCATGTCGACGCAGACCCAGTCGACCCCGAGTTCCGCCGCAACCTCCGTCACGGTCGCGCTCTCCAGCGTGACCCACAGCCCGAGCGCCGTTTTCCCAGACGCCAAGCTCCGCCGGAGCGGATTGGAGAAGGTCATCAGATCTTTCCCTACCTGAGAAGAAGCTGCGGGAGGATCAGCGATATCTGCGGAAAGTACGTCACCAGCAGCAGCGAGATCAGCAGCGGAATGTAGTAGGGAGCGACCGCGACGAGCGCCCGGTTCATCGACACGTTAGCGACCTTGGCCACCGCAAAAAGCAGCATGCCAACCGGCGGGGTGAGCATTCCGATCATGAGGTTCAGCACCATCATGATCCCGAAATGGACCGGGTCGACGCCTGCGGCCACCGCCATGGGCAGCAGCATGGGGGTGAAGATGGTGATCGCGGCGTTGGTCTCCATGAACAGGCCGACGACCAGAAGGAACAGGTTGATCGCCAGAAGCAGCATCCCGGGCGACAGGTCGAAGTCATTCACCAGGGCGATCAACTGCAGGGGGATCTGGGTGAAGACGAGGAGCCACCCGTATAATCCGGCCGCGGCCAGGATGAGCAGGATCACCGCCGTCTCGCGCATCGTCTCGCGCAGCACCTGGACAAGCTGGGCAAAGGAGATCTCGCGGTAAACCAGCATCGCGATCACCGTTGCGTACACGGCCGCGATGGCCGCGGCCTCGGTCGGCGTGAACGCGCCACTCATCATGCCCAGGATGATGATGGCCGGCGTGATCAGCGGAGGCAGCGCCCGAAAGAAGCTCCGGACGAGCGCCGCGAAGCCTTCCCAGGGGTGCGTCGGAAGATTGCGACGGATCGCCTGCCAGTAGACCAGCGCCATCATCGACAGGCCCATCAGCAGGCCGGGCAGGATGCCGGCGATGAGCAGCGCGGTCGCAGACACGTTCCCGACGACGGCGTAGATGATGAGCGGGATGCTCGGCGGGATCACAGGTCCGACGGTCGCGGACGCCGCCGTGACGCCGATCGAGAAGTCGTCGGGGTAGTTCGCCTTGCGCATCGCACGGATCTCGACCTGTCCGACGCCCACCGCATCGGCGACCGCCGATCCGGACATGCCCGAGAAGATGATCGAGGCGGCAATGTTGACCTGGCCGAGCCCGCCACGCAGGTGCCCGGTCAATCGGTGGGCGAAATCGTAGATCCTGTCGGTGATCCCGCCGGTGTTCATGATCTTGCCGGCGAGGATGAAGAACGGGATCGCCAGCAGCGGGAAGCTATTGACCGCGTAGACCATGCGTTGCGCGAGGATCGTGTAGGGCACACCGCCGATGCCGCGTTCGACGACGGTAACGATGAGCGAAGACAATCCGAGCGCGAAGGCCGCCGGAATGCCGATCGCGAACAGTACCAGCAGCCCACCAATGAAGAGAGCGAGGATCACGGCGCGGTCTCCCTGCGCGGGCGGGCCAGCCTCATCGCGCGTTCATACATGTCGAGGAGGATCAGGGCGGCCATGACGCCGATCGAGACGCCCACGGCCAAGTAGATGTAGCCCATCCGGATCCAGTCCATCGTGGCCGTGAAGGTCTCCCAGGTGGCAAACGTCAGAAGGTAGCAGCCGTAACCTACCGAGAGCAGGAACCAGACGATGAGCAGGTCGCAGACCATTGCGAGTGCGTCGGCACTGCGGCCGCTGACGTAATTGTCGATCAGGTCGACGCGAATGTTTTCCCGCGAGAGCAACACGACGACTCCGCCGAAATACGTCGTCAACACGCAAGTCAGCCGCGCGACCTCCTCCGTCCATTGCAGAGGAGCGTTCAGGACGTAGCGGAAGAAGACCTGCAAGATCGAGGAGCTGATCATCGTCAGGAAGGCGGCGACCGCCAGTATCTCGAACAGACGGTAGACGTGGCGGCGAGTGCCCCGGATATGATCCATCACGCGCTCCGATGGCCGGATTGAAGATGCCGGCGGCGACCGAGATCGCCGCCGGGAGAGGGATTAGTTCAGGTACTGTGCGACGGCCTCGCGCACGCTCGGCGCCCAGCCCTTGGCGATCTCGTCGATGGCGGGCCGCGCCTTGGCGATGAACGGCCCGCGATCGACCTCGACGAGCGTCATTTTGTTCTTATTCGCCAGATCCTTGCACACGACGTCGATCTGCTGCTTCGTCACCTCGTCGCCGTGCTTGGCGGCGTCCACGGCCGAGCTCACCACGGCTTCCCGCAGTTCGGGCGTAAGCCCGTCGAGGAAGCGCGAGCTGATCGACCAGTGCCAGACCGCCGGCACATGCGCCGTGAACATCAGGTGCGTCTGGACCTCGAACAGCTTCGCCTGGTTGACGTTGAAGCAGGGGTTCTCCTGCGCTTCGATGACGCCCATCTGAAGCCCGCTGAACACCTCGGGCCAAGCCACCGGCGTCGGCCGGGCACCAAGCTGGGTCCAGACGCGCACCCATGACGGAATCTCGGGGACGCGCAGCTTGAGGCCGGCGAGATCATCCGGCGTACGGATCGCCTTCTTCGCCGACAGGTGCCTGTCGCCGCGACGGAAGAAGGCGACAACGTCGAGCTTCGCCTTGTCCTTGATGAGCTTCTTGCCCTCGGCCCCGGCCGCGCTGTCCCAGAACTTGAAGATCTCCTCCGGTCCAGGGAATACGAAGGGAACCACGGTCGCGGCATAGGGCGGCGCGACGACATTCGGCAGCGTGTCTCCGAACAGCGTCATCTGGACTTCGTTGACGGTCAGCTGCTCGAGATTGTCTCGCTCGCCCCCGAGCACTGCCGAATGGAAGATCTTGACGTTGATCTTCCCTTTGCTGCGCTCCTTCACGAGCTCGACGAACTTGTTGACAGCGTCGAACTCGGGCCCCGGCGGCGAGGTGTGCAGGGCGAAGCTGATGTCGACCGCGCGGGCTGCGGTCGTCCCGAAG
>JAFAEL010000276.1 GCA_023423995.1 Pseudomonadota bacterium
CTCGGGGTCAGCCCTCGCAAAGGCCGCTAAAAGCACAGCTTGACCGAGCGCCCGGCTGTTCGGTATTCAGAACGGAACGTTCGCAAGAGGGATCGGATCGCATTCATGGCTGACCGGCAACCAGGCTTCAACACGCTCGCTATTCATGCCGGGGCGGCTCCCGACGCAGCCACGGGTGCGCGCGCCACGCCGATCTACCAGACGACGTCCTTCGTCTTCGACGACGTCGACCATGCCGCCTCCCTATTCGGGCTGCAGGCGTTCGGGAACATCTACACGCGCATCGGCAACCCGACGAACGCCGTTCTCGAGGAGCGGGTCGCCGCGCTCGAAGGCGGGACGGCCGCCCTCGCGGTCGCTTCCGGCCACGCGGCCGAATTCCTGACCATGCATGCGCTCATGCAGCCGGGCGACGAGTTCGTGGCCGCGAACAAGCTCTATGGCGGCTCGATCAACCAGTTCAACCATTCGTACAAGAACTTCGGCTGGACGGTCGCGTGGGCGGATGCGGACGATCCGTCCTCGTTCGAGCGGGCGATCAACGATCGCACGAAGGCGATCTTCATCGAGTCGATCGCCAACCCAGGCGGCGTCATCGTGGACATCGAGGCCATCGCCAAGATCGCCAAGAAGCACCGCATCCCGCTCATCGTCGACAACACGATGGCCACGCCCTACCTCATCCGCCCGTTCGAGTATGGGGCGGACATCGTCGTCCACTCCGCGACCAAGTTCCTCGGCGGTCACGGCACCTCGATCGCGGGCCTCATCGTCGACGGCGGATCGTTCAACTGGTCGGGCGACGATCGCTATCCGATGATCTCCAAGCCCCGCCCGGAATATGCCGGGATGGTTCTGGGCGAGACGTTCGGAAACTTCGCCTTCGCGATCGCGTGCCGCGTGCTGGGCCTGCGGGACCTCGGGCCGGCGTTGTCCCCCTTCAACGCCTTCCTCATCCTGCAGGGTATCGAGACGCTGCCGCTCCGCATGCAGCGCCAGTCGGATTCCTCGCTCCGCGTGGCCGAGTTCCTCTCGACGCACGAGCGCGTGTCCTGGGTCAGCTATCCGGGCCTGAAGGCCGACCGCTACCATGAACTCGCGCAGCGCTACTGCCCGAAGGGCGCGGGCGCCGTGTTCACCTTCGGCGTGAAGGGCGGGTACGAGGCCGGCGTGAAGCTCGTCTCCAACCTGAAGCTGTTCTCCCACCTGGCGAATATCGGGGACACGCGCTCGCTCGTGATCCACCCGGCCTCGACGACGCATCGGCAATTGACGGAGGCCCAGCAGATGACGGCTGGCGCCGGCCCGGATGTCGTTCGCATCTCGATCGGCCTGGAGGACCCGGAGGACCTGATCGCGGATCTCGACCAGGCTCTGGCGCCCGCGTCGTAGCTCCTTCGTCCGGGCGGGAACGTAATCCGCCCGGCGCGCTTGTCGCCCCGACGGAGCAGATCCCTGCTCCGAACGGATCGATGCGCGCCGAATGCAGGGTTGCCGGATTGAAGACTACGCCCTGATCGGCGACTGCGAGACGGCGGGGCTGGTCGACCGCAGCGGTTCGATCGACTGGCTCTGCTGGCCGCGTTTCGATTCGGATGCGTGCTTTGCCGCGCTTCTGGGGACCCGCGATCATGGTCACTGGCAGATCGTCCCGGAGGGCGACGGCTGGTCCTCCTCGCGGCGCTATCGTGGCGACACGCTCATCCTGGAGACGCGGTTCGAAACAGCCGACGGCGTCGTCACGCTGATCGACTTCATGCCGCCGCGCGGCAAGAACTCGGACATTGTCCGCCTCGTCCGGGGGGAAAGCGGGGCCGTGCGGCTTCGGATGGAGCTCACACTGCGGTTCGGCTACGGGCAGACCGTACCGTGGGTCACGCGAATGGAGGATGGGACCCTCCGCGCCATTGCCGGGCCGGACATGGTCGCGCTTCGGACTCCCGCCGAGTTGCATGGCGAGGGGATGAGCACCGTCTCGAACTTCACCGTCGCGGCCGGGGAATGCCTCCCCTTCGTGCTCACCTATGGTCTCTCGCACCTGCCGATTCCGGAGGCGATCGACCCCTTCCTGGCGCTCGAGGAGACGGACAGCTTCTGGTCGGATTGGGCAGGCCGCTACAATCCTCGTGCGCTCAATGGCGGCATGACGCTGGAGCCGCATTGGCGCGATGCGATCGTCCGGTCCCTCGTAACGCTGAAGGCGCTTACCTACGCGCCAACGGGCGGCATCGTGGCCGCGCCGACGACCTCACTTCCGGAATGGCCGCAGGGCCCGCGCAACTGGGACTACCGGTATTGCTGGCTGCGCGATTCCGCCATGACGCTCTACGCGTTCATGCACGGCGGCTACTTCGACGAGGCGGAGTCCTGGCGTGACTGGCTGATCCGCGCGATGGCCGGCAACATCGACCAGATGCAGATCATGTTCGGGGTAGCCGGCGAGCGCCGCCTGCTCGAATGGGAGGCGGATTGGCTTCCGGGCTTTGGTGGCGCTCAGCCGGTTCGCGTCGGCAACGCGGCCGCGAGCCAGCACCAGTTGGACGTCTTCGGCGAGGTGATGGCCTTGCTGCACGGCGCCCGGCGAGGCGGCCTCCATGAGAGCAAGGAGGCCTGGGCTCTCCAGCGTGCGATGCTGACGCGGCTGGAAGCGCTCTGGCGGCAGCCGGACGAGGGGATCTGGGAGGTGCGCGGGCCCTCCCGCCATTTCACTTTCTCGAAGGTCATGGCCTGGGTTGCCTTCGACCGTTGCATCCGAGATGCCGAGGAGTTCGGCCTGGACGAGGCGCCGCTCGAGCATTGGCGAGCGATCCGGGACGAGATCCACGCGGATGTCTGCCGCCACGGCTACAACGCGGAGCTCGGCAGCTTCGTGCAGTCCTACGGCTCGCGAAACACCGATGCGAGCCTGCTTCTGCTCCCCTTCCTCGAGTTCCTGCCGGACGACGATCCACGCATCTGCGGCACGATCGAGGCGGTGGAGCGCGAACTGCTGGTCGACGGCTTCGTGCTGCGCTACCGGCCGGAGGCGACCGTCGACGGGCTCCCGGGCGACGAGGGAGCCTTCCTAGCCTGCTCATTCTGGCTCGTGAACGCGTATCTGCGACTTGGGCGAGCGGACGACGCCCGCGAGCTGTTCGAGCGCCTGCTGTCGATCCGCAACGACCTCGGCCTCCTCGCGGAGGAATACGACCCCCGCTCAGGCCACCAGCTCGGGAACTTTCCGCAAGCCTTCTCTCACGTGGCGCTGATCACCGCAGCGCACCGGCTGGGACAGAAGCTGGCCCAGTCACCGGGCGCGCGGCCAACGCGGGAAGCGACAGCCGTGCATGCACCGTCGCCATGACCAGGATGGCCATCGCGAAGAGCTGATGGGCGAGCCCGGCCCATAACGGCACGACGAGCAAGAGGGTCACGATTCCAAGCACCATCTGGGCAATGGACATCGCGGCAAGCCCCGTGGCGCTCCGCGCCGCCGAGCTTCCTGGAGCCGCCTTCCTGAGGCTCCAGGCGTGCCACAGGGCAAACAGGACGACGAAATACGCGACCATCCGGTGCTGGAACTGAACCGTCAGCGGATTGTCGACGAAGTTCTCCCAGGTGGGCTTGCCCCTCAGCAGCGCCTCGCCCGCAGGGATCAGTTGCCCGTCCATGAGAGGCCAGGTGTTGTAGGTGAGCCCCGCCTTCGAGCCCGCCACGAGGCCTCCGAGCGCGATCTGGAACAGGACGAGCCCCAGAAACACCATCGCGGCGCCAGGGGCACGGGCTTCGCCGCGGTCCGCCCGTGGCGCGCGCAGCCCGGCGGCGACCCAGACGAGCAGGACCAGGATGAGGCTCGCAAGGAGCAGGTGCAGCATCAGCTTGATCGGCGCGACGGCCACCATGCCCGCTTGCAGCCCTGATGCCACCATGATCCAGCCGACGGTCGCCTGAAGGCCTCCGAGAATCCCGGTTCCGAGCAGCGCCAGGGCGATGCGACGGTTCAGCGCGCCCCGCCACCAGAAGACGAGCAGCGGCAGGAAGAACACGACGCCGATCAGGCGCCCCAACTGGCGATGGCTCCACTCCCACCAATAGATCGTCTTGAACTCGGGCATCTCCATGCCGCGGTTCAGGTTCTGGTACTGCGACGAGGCACGGTATTTCTCGAACTCGGCCTGCCAGGCGGTGTCCGAGAGGGGCGGCACGGCGCCCGTGACCGGCTTCCACTCCGTGATCGACAGGCCGGAGCCGGTCAGGCGTGTCGCGCCGCCGATGCCGACCATGAGCAGGACGAGGACCGCGAGCGCATAGAGCCAGACCCGCACCGCCCGGTTCGCATTCGCGCCAGATCGACCCGCGCCGACCGTCAGAGCGCTCTCCACCGCCATTCCTCGCCTTCATGCCGCCTTGCAGGCGGCGTCGGGTGGACACATAGAACCCGCTAACCAGCCCGGCAACGAACGCCGGCGCCGCACCTGAACCAACCGGACGACACGACGATGCCCCGACGCCTCCGCACACTGATTGGCACGGCCATGATCCTCGTCTTCGTTTGCGTCTATGCCCTGGTG
>JAFAEL010000279.1 GCA_023423995.1 Pseudomonadota bacterium
CCTGATAGGTGTCCGGCACCCCCGGCAGCGTGCATTTCAGCACCGTGCGACTAAGGCCGTTGAGCGCTCCCGCTATGGCGAGCCGCTTCAAGAGCGGCCTGAACGCCCGCAGGAATGCGCTCCCCGGGGCGAGACAGGCTTCGGCCAGCGCCATCGCGGCGCCTTCGTAATCCGCGTTCGGGTTCACCCAGCTGGAATAGCGCTTCGCCTCCCGCAGGGCCTTTTCGACATATCCGCGAAACCGCTCCGCGAAGGCCTGGAGCGCTTCCTCGTCGTCCTGGTCGAGCAGCTCGAGCGGGAAGGCCCCGAGCAGCGATTGGAACAGCATGTATTGGTCGTTCGCGTCCGGCGCGGCCGCGCCCTCGGCGCGCCCGAGATGCGGCGCGGCGATCTCGCGCCAGGTGTCGAGCGCCTCGCGCCAGCGATCCGGCATCTCGGACAGCGCGTTCAGCCGCGCCCGCGCATCCTCGCCGCGCTTGGTGTCGTGCGTCGCCGTCGCGATCATGGCGTTCGGCCACGACCTAACCCGCTCGCGATTGGCCTTGTGGAAGGCGTCGATCGTGATTCCGAAATGGCCAGGATCACCGCCGACCTCGTTCAACGAGATCAGCCGCGCATAGCGGTAGAAGAGCGTGTCCTCGAGGCTCTTGGCCATGACTGGGCCGGTGAGCTGCTGGAACCGCCGGCGGAAGCGCGCGACATGGTCCGGCGCCGGGCGTCCGGGCCCCTCGGTCTCGATGCGGCCGAGCAGCGCCGCAGCCGCGAAGTCGTGGACGGAGCGGTCCGGGAGCGAGCTCCGCCTCTTCGCGGCCGCGACCGTGGTCTCGATCAGCTCCACGTCCTCGGGAGAGGGCTCGTCCGTGATGTAGCTCCGGTAGACCGGGAAGCGCGCGATGATCTCCACCAGCGCCACCCGGATGGCATAGACGGTGTAGTCACGCGTCCGCCGGTCGCCGTCGGCGATGCGCTTCAGGTCCGAGACCAGCACCTCCAGCTCGCTCGCGAAGCTCGAGATCAGGGTCGCCACTTTCGCAGAGCGGAGCTGGTCCCCGTACGACCCCTCGACCTTCGTGAACTCGCGATAGATGCGCTCGAAATCCTCCGCAGCCGCGGGATCGACGAATATCCCGTCCATGAGGTTGAGCACGTCGTAGCCCGTCGTGCCGGCGATTGGCCAGGCGCGCAGGGGCTCGCCGGGTTCGAGGATCTTCTCGACCACGATGTAGAAGCCCGGCCCGAGCGCGCTCTGCAGCTTCTGCACGTAGCCTTCGGGATCGGCGAGCCCGTCGATGTGGTCGATCCGCAAGCCCTGGACGCGGCCCTCCCGGACGAGGCGGAACACGAGCGCATGCGCGGCCTCGAATATCTCCGGCAGCTCGACCCTGATCCCGCCGAGGCCGTTGATGTCGAAGAACCGGCGATAGTTGATGTCGCTCGCCGCGACGCGCCAATGGGCCGGCCGGTAGGCCTGCATCTCCAGGATGCGGTGGAGCGTGCCGAAGCTCTCAGGGAGTCCGGGAACGCCGTTCACGACCGCGACGGCGCGCTCCAGCGCGGATCGGAGCGCGTCCGAGTTCGTCACGGCCGCGGCGAGCCGCCTCTTCAGGAGTTCCGCCTCATCGGGGAACGCCGCCCGGCGCTCGGGCGAGCTCTCCTCCGCCATCATGCGCAGCCGGTCCGAGACGGCGATGACTTCCGAATGACCTTCAAGCTCGTCCAGGACGGCGAGCGCGCGATCCAGGACGAGCGGATAGGACAGGGGGCTGAGCGGAAGCTTGTGCTCGTGGTGCCAGACGCTGAAGGAGCCTTCGGCCTCGTCGAAGGCGAGCCTCAGGTCGCCATTCTCCAGCGCGTCGCCGTAGCGGTCCCCGAGCACCGGGATGATGAGCTTGCCGTTGGCGCCGAGCCGCTCCCAGTCGATGTCGAAGGCGCGTGCGTGAGGCGACAGCTGGCCCCATTCGAGCGTGGAGAGCCACCAGGGATTGTCGGCGCCGCCGACGCCGAGATGGTTCGGCACCACGTCCAGGATGAGCCCCAGCCCGTGCTCCTTCAGGGCCTCGGAGAGGCGTAGGAAACCCTCCTCGCCGCCCAGCTCCGGATTGATCGCGGAAGGGTCCACGATGTCGTAGCCATGGGTCGAGCCGGGCCGCGCCGTCGCGATGGGAGAGGAATAGACGTGGCTGATGCCCAGCCGCTTCAGGTAGGGCAGCGCCGCGACGGCATCGTCGAAGGTGAAGCCCTTGTGGAACTGGAAGCGGTATGTCGCCCGAGGGGGCGGTGACGAGAGCGGGCTCGTGCTCGCCCGGGTTCCCCTTCCCTCGGCCGAGACCGCGGCCGCGACCTTGGCCAGCGGTCCGCCGGGGGCGTTGATGGCCGCAAGGTCGAGATCGAGCTTCCGCCGCCAGTTCGGGTGGCCCTCCGTGGTTCCGGGCATGTTCGGCTGGCTGCGGGCGCCGAGCACGTCCTCGTACTGGATGGCGTTCAGGGAGGACGGAGTCCGCGCCAGATAGCGCATGACGGCCTCCGTCGGCGGCTCTTCCGGAGGCTCAGGCGAGACCAGGAGCCGTTCCGCGAACAGCGCCTCCGCCAACCTGGCGCGCTCGATGACGCGCTCGGCGCGCTCCTTCTCGCCGCGCTCGGGGTCATAGATTCCGAGATTCTGGCGCAGGTCGGTGTCGAGGCCGCGCCACCAGCCGACAAAGGTCGGCAGGTCGTGCGTGGTGATCGCGGTCAGGGCGTCCTTCGGGTAGGCGGAGGGCGGCTTGAAGCCGAGATCGTCGGTTCGCTCGAAGGCGAGGACGCGATAGCTCAGGATGCCCGAGCGCATGATCGCGTCCGAGAAGCCGTCCGGCCCGGTCCCGAGATCCTCCGCGATGACCAGCGCCTTGGCGCGGTGGCTCTCCAGCCGCAGCACGGCCAGCATGGCCTCGAACGGATAATTCACATAGGCACCCGCCCCACCCCCCTGGCCGACCGGGATCAGGTAGAGCCGCTGCAGCTGGAAAGCGTGATCGATCCGGATCGCGCCGGCGTGGCGCATATTCGCCTGGACGAGGTCGCGGAACGCCGCGAGCCCCTGCTGCTTGAGGACGATGGGGTGGAGCGGCGGCAACCCCCAATCCTGGCCCTGCGGGGCCAGCAGATCGGGCGGCGCGCCGATCGACAGCGTGTTGCCGAAGCGCTCCGGGTGCGACCAGATCTCGGACCCGCCCCGGTCGGACCCGACCGCAAGATCGCGGTAGAGGCCGAGCGACATCCCGGCGCGCTTGGCGGCCGCCGACGCCCCGGCGAGCTGCCGGTCGGCCAGGTATTGCAGCCAGGCATGGTAGTCGACGCGGTCCCGCCGCTCGGAGGCGAAGCGCGCGACCGCCTCCGATCCGTTCCGGCGATACTCCTCCGGCCAGTCGCCGAGCCACCAGCGCCCCTCGCTCCGGAAATGCTCGTGCAGGGCCTCGAAGGTGGCATGCGCCTCCAGCTTCTCGCCCTCGGCACGGCGGAAGGCCGCGAGGCCGTGCTCGTCGGCGCGGCCGCATTCCGCCCAGAGCGCCTCGAGGACGGGAGACAGCTCAGCCCAGACCGCCGCATGGTCGACCAGCGCGGCGTCGCGCAGGGCCGCAATCCTGGCCGCTCGCCCGCCCTCCTCCAGCAGGGCGGCGGCCCGGCTTCCGGCGAAGCCAAGCACGGCCTTCGGGTCGATATGGATCGTCTCCAGGAACAGCCTGGACGAGGGTGAATAGGGCGAGATCTTGCTTCGGTCGGCCGAAAATAGCGCGTGGACCGGGCTGAGCCCGAGAAACGACGCGCCGAGCGGACCGGCCCCGGACGCGGCCTCCGCGACGTCGGCATAGCTGCCGATGCCCAGATTGGACGCGGAGCGCAGGGAATAGATCTGGGCCGCGAGGCCCCAGGCCCGCCCCTCGCGTCGCATCCAGCCCGGCTGCCAGCAGCGCTCGGGCGCAACGACGAGCGTCGAGCGCGCACGCTCCCCGGCCGCCTCCACCTCGAGCTCGTAATAGCCCTCCGGAAGAACGGGCAGGTGGAGGACTCGGCTCTGAGCCGCGCGGCCCTCGCGGACCCGCCCGGCCTCGTCCGTCAGCCGCCAGGACACGCGCCCGCCTTCGTTCGGGCGCAGCGGGATGTCGGCCGGCCGGCGCGGCCTCAGCGTGACCAGCTGGGGAACGAGCGCGCTCCGGAACGCCTCGATCCGCGCCAGGCTGTCCCGCGCCTCTGCCTCCCCGTCGGCCGGGAAGCCGAGATGGCCCAGGAGCCCGCGGCGGCGCCCGGGCTCTATGTCGACCGGCTCTCCATGGGCATCGATATAGCGGCTCGGGATGCCGACCAGCTCCGAAAGCCGGTCGATCACGCTGTCCCCACCGCTCATCCCGCGTCTCCGGTCATGAAGAACCCGGCCCATGCCGGAAGCAGCGGGCCCGGCTCGGTGCTGTCGAGGCCAGGGCTCGCCCAGATCACACGACCGGGATAGCCGCCCCGCAGTTCCATCGCCTCCGCGCCAAAGTTCGCGACGAAGCGAAGCGTGCCGCCGTCGAAGCGCCAGGTCACGTCGATAGCGCGTGGATTGGGCATCCTGCCCTCCGCTCCCTTGAAGCGGGTTTTCGTTAGCGGGATCACGTGCTCGCGGCGAAGCGCCAGGAGCCGGCGCGTGTCCTCCAGCACTGATGCGTGAGGCTCCCGCGAGGCCTCCTCCCAATCGAGCGTGGAGCGCGTGAAGGTCTCCTCGGCGGTCGGATCCGGGATCGCGTCGGAGGCACCCGGATCGCTGAAGGCCGCGAAGTGCTGGAACTCTCGCCGCCGCCCCTCGCGGACCGCTCCGGATAGGTCCTCGTCAGGCGCGAAATCGACGAAGAACTGGTAGGGCGCGGAGGCGGACCATTCCTCTCCCATGAACAGCATGGGGATCTGGGGCGAGAGGAGGAGGCCGGCGCGGGCCAGCGCCAGGCGGTCCGGATCGGCCAGGGCGGCGAGCCGTTCGCCGAAGGCGCGGTTGCCGATCTGGTCGTGGTTCTGGAGGAAGGCCACGAAGGCGGATGGCGGCAGATGGCCCGAGGGTTCGCCGCGCGGCCTTCCGCCGGCATGCACCGAGGGATCCCCCTGATAACCGAAGCCTTCCGCTAGGCACCGCACGAGCCGCTCGACGGGTTTGTCGGAGAAGTCCTGGTAATAGGCCTCGCTCTCGCCCGTCAGCAGCACGTGCCAGCAATGGTGAACGTCGTCGTTCCACTGGGCCGTGTGCAGCCGCGGCTTGCCGGCTTCGTCCCGCTCCAGCCAGCGCGCCTGGTTCTTCTCGTTTTCCAGCACGAGGTGGATGTGGCGGCCCGGTGCGGACGCGCGAACCCGCTCGGCGAGTTCGGCCAGGATGTTCCTGCCGCTGTCGTCCAGGATTGCGTGGACGGCGTCGAAGCGTAGCCCGTCCACGTTGAACTCCTCGATCCAGTAAAGCGCGTTGTGCACGAAGAAGTCGCGCACCGGCTTTCCGTCCGCACCGTCGAAGTTCAGCCCCGCGCCCCACGGCGTCTGGTGCCGGTCGGTGAAGAACTGCTCGGCATATTGGTGCAGGTAATTCCCGGCGGGCCCGAAGTGATTATAGACCACGTCGAGCAACACCATGATCCCGAGCGCATGCGCCCGGTCGATGAATCGCTTCAGATCCTCCGGACGGCCATAGACGGCATCCGGCGCGAAAGGCAGCACGCCATCATAGCCCCAGTTCCGGGTGCCGGCGAAGTCGGCGAGCGGCAGGAGCTCGACTGCCGTGATACCGAGATCGCGAAGCATCTCGAGCTTTTCGGCCAGGGCCGCATAGGTGCCTTCGGGCGTCGCCGTTCCGACATGCGCCTCGTAGACCACGGCCTCTTCCCAGGGCCGGCCGGCCCAGCCGCGGTCGCGCCATTCGTAATCGCGCGGATCGACGACCTCGCTCAGGCCCGAGACGTCGTCCGGCTGGAAGCGCGAGGCCGGGTCGGGAACGATCGTCTCGCCCCCGTCGATGCGGAATCCGTAGCGGCTGCCGGACTTCGCCTCAGGGAGCAGGAGCCTCCGCCAGCCCTCGCCGACGCTCGGCATCTCGTGTTCCGCGCCATCTACCACGAGCGCGACCTTTTCCGCGCTCGGTGCCCAGAGAGCGAACCGTACACCACGGTCCGTGACCTCGGCCCCGAACGGCATGGCGTGCCGTCGCCGCATGCTGCTACCCTGTTTGCTTGATGCCCCGGAAGAGTATGAGCGAACGGAAACCGACAACGAAGGTTCCGCCAGCCTCGCGGGTGTGTCCGAAACTGTCCGGCTTCCCCGTTTTGGTACCCGTATCCAGGATGGGTGACCACGAATCCACACCGAGTTCCGGCAGCCTGAACCAGGCCTCGCTCTCTCCCGAATTGAGGAGGATGAGCAGCATCCGTCCGTCCGGGGCGTCGCTGCCGAGGACGACGCCCAGCTCGCGCCGGGCCGGATCCTCCCATTCGTCCGGGCCGATCTCCGTGCCGTCCGGCTTCAACCAATGCACGTCCTTCAGGCCCGTATCGGGGTCCGGGATTCCGTGGAGGAAGGTCGTGCGCCGGAGCGCAGCGTGCGTGCGGCGGATCTCCGCCAGATAGGCCACGAAGGCGGGGAATTCGGGATCACCCGCCGCGCTCCCCTCCCAGTCCAGCCAGGAGACCTCGTTGTCCTGGCAATAGGCGTTGTTGTTGCCGCCCTGGCTCCGCGACAGCTCGTCCCCCATCAGAAGCATCGGCACGCCCTGCGAGAACATCACGGTCGCCAGGAGGTTGCGCTTCTGCCGGGCCCTCAGCGCCAGGATTGCCGGGTCGTCCGTCGGGCCTTCCACGCCGCAGTTCCATGACTCGTTGTGCGCGTGCCCGTCCCGGTTCTCCTCGCCGTTCGCCCAGTTGTGCCGCTGTTCGTAGGAGACGAGGTCGGCAAGCGTGAAACCGTCATGGGAGGCGACGTAATTGACGCTCGCCAGGGGCCCGCGGCCGCTCGCCTCCAAGATCTCGCGCGAGCCCGCCAGGCCTCTCACCAGCCCGGGCACCTGCCCGTCGGCGCCACGCCAGTATCGCCTCGCCGAGTCGCGGAAGAGATCGTTCCACTCCCCCCAGCCGCGCGGAAACCCGCCCAGCCTGTATCCGCCTTCGCCGATATCCCAGGGCTCGGCGACGAGCTTGACGCGGGAGAGAAGCGGATCCTCGGCAAGCTGCACGAAGAACGGCGCGTCGCGGTCAAACTCGTAGGGGTTGCGCCCGAGCGTCGTCGCGAGATCGAACCGGAATCCGTCGATCCGATACTCCTCGACCCAGAGCCGGAGCGAGTCCAGCACGTGCCGAACAACGGCCGGCTGGCTCAGGTCGAGCGAGTTGCCGCATCCCGTGCAGTTGAAGGTGCGCCGCGGGTCCCCCCGCATCGCCTTGTAGTAGACGGCGTTGTCGATGCCCCGGAACGAGAGCGTCGGGCCGGTCTCCTCCAGCTCCGCCGTATGATTGTAGACGACGTCGAGGATGACCTCGATGCCGGCCCGGTGCAGGGCCGCGATGGCGCCCTTGAAGCCCGGGATGCCGCCGGGGCCGAGATAGCGGGCTTCCGGCGCGAAGAAGCCGAGCGAGGAATAGCCCCAGTAGTTCACCAGCCCCTTCTCGACCAGGAAGCGGTCGTCCGAGAAGGCATGGATCGGCAGGAGCTCGAGGGCGGTCACGCCGAGGCGGAGCAGGTGCTCGACGACCAGCGGGTGGCCAAGCGCCTCGAAGGTGCCGCGCAGTTCGGGCGGCAGCCCCGGATGCAGCTTCGTCAGTCCCCTGGCATGGGCCTCGTAGATGAAGGTCTCGGACCAGGGCCGGCGCGGCGGCGCGTCCCCGCCCCAGTCGAAACCCGGATCGACCACCACCGAGCGGGGCATGAACGAGGCGCTGTCGGCGCCGTTGAAGCTCAGGTCGGTCTCCGGCGAGGCCGGATCGAAGCCATAGGTGGCGTCCGACCATGTGATCGAACCGGAGAGAAGCCGCGCGCAGGGGTCGAGGAGGAGCTTGTGCGGATTGAAGCGGTGCCCCTGCTCGGGATCGTAAGGCCCGTGAACCCGGTATCCGTAGAGCTGGCCGGGCCCGAGCCCATCGACATGAACGCGCCACACGTCGCCGTCTCTCACGAGCGGGATGCGGGTACGCTCTTCGGGGGCGCCCTCGTCGAAAAGGCAGAGTTCGACCGCCACCGCATGCCGTGAGAACAAGGCGAAGTCGACGCCGGTATCCGTCAGGCTCGCCCCGAGCGCGCGGGGCCGCACCGACCGCGTCACGCTCCAGGTCCCGTCGGAGACGGCGCTAGGCGCTGACCCCCAGGAAATTTCCCTGCCCGACCGGCTCGGAAGCCTTGGCCAGGGCCCCGATGAACCCGCGCCACCAGTCCCCGACCGTATGCGTATCGAGGCGCTGCATCATCTCGCCCCAACGCTCCCGCCGCTCCTGGACGGGCATGGCGAGCGCGCGAGCGATCGCATCGCCCGTCTCGGCCGCGTTGTAGGGGTTCACGATGAGCGCGCCGTGCAGCTCGAATGCCGCCCCGGCATAGCGGGAAAGGACGAGCACGCCGGGATCCTCGGGCGACTGCGATGCGACATACTCCTTGGCGACGAGATTCATCCCGTCCCTCAGGGGCGTGATCAAGCCGACCCGAGCAGCACGGTAAAGGCCCGCGAGCGTGGTATGCGGGATATTCTGGTTGAGGTAGCGGATCGGGGTCCAGTCGACATCGCCGTAACGGCCATTCGCCTCGCCGACGCGGGCCGCCACCTCCTGCTGGATCCGGCGGTATTCGGGCACCTCCGAGCGCGACTTGGGCGTGACCTGAAGGTAGGTGACGCGCCTGAGCTCCTCCGGATGCGCCCCCAGATAGGAGCAGAAGGACTGGATGCGCTCCTCGATGCCCTTGGAATAGTCCAGCCGGTCCACGCCGATCAGCAGCTTCTGGCCCGCGAGCGTCGAGATGAGGCGCTTCACGCTGGGCGCGTGCTCGGCCTTTGCGGCCGCCTCGCGGAACGTCGGGGTGTCGATCCCGATCGGGAAGGCGGCCGCGCGGAAACTGTGCCCTTCCGGGGTCTGGAACCAGCCGTCTCCGATCTCCGAAGCGATGCCCTCCTCCACAAGGCAGCGGCCGAAATTGGCGGCGTCCCGCGGAGTCTGGAAGCCGACCAGATCGTAAGCCGAGAACCCCTTGAGGAGGCGCTTGTATTCGGGCAGCGCGCTCGCGATCTCGGGCGCAGGCCAGGGGATGTGGTGGAAGAACCCGATGCGGCCGTCGAAGCCGCGCTCCCGCAACTCCGACGCCATCGGGATCAGATGGTAGTCGTGCACCCAGACGAGGTCGCCCGGCTCCAGCATGCGAATGAGCTTGCGCCCGAACAGGCTGTTGACGCGGAAATAGGCCGCCGTTTCCCGCTCGGAGAAATGCGTCAGGCCAAGCCGGTAATGGCAGACGGGCCACAGGGCCCGATTGGCGAATCCGAGGTAATATTCGTCGACGTCGCGCTTGGTGAGATCGGTCACCGCGAAGGTGATACGCCCGACCTGCCGCACGTCGAGTGCGTCCGCATCGATTGCCGGGCGGGAATCGCCCGACCAGCCGAACCAGATCCCGCCATGCTCCTTGAGGGCCGCCTCGAGCGCGACGGCAAGGCCGCCAGGACCGGCAGCCGCGCGGCGTCCCGGAACGGGAACGCGATTGGAGACCACGACCAGACGGCCCCCGCCGCCCGATCCTCCCCCGTGTTGCCCTTCGACAGCCTGGTCCCCGCTCAAGCGGGCCCGACCCCCAGGGCGGAAACCTGCACCCGGCAGCTCGCTCCGTCCCTTCATTTCCGGACGGTGCCCCACCGCGTCGCCCGGTTTGATTCCCTGTGACCTTATCATTCTCGACGCCACCTGTACCCCAACGATGAACCCTTTCGTTGGGGACAGGGTTCCCGGGAGGGGTACCGGCGCGGCGTTTTAGACGTCCCGGAGCGCGTCGGTTTCCAGGCCTGTCTCGAGCCAGCCTGCCATGGCGGGCCGGAGGCTGGCCGGGGAAACGAGGCGGTAGCGCGCCAGGGTCTCCCCTTCGCCGATCTTGATCGTCACGCCCCCGAGCTCGTTCACCGCCGCGAAACCGTGCTCGTCCGTCTTGTCGTCGCCGATGAAGACGGGGCGGCGGCCAAGATAGGGCGGCGACGTCATGAGCTGCCGTATGCCGGCGCCCTTCCCGGCCCGGCCGGGAACGATCTCGCGGACCGCCTTTCCGTCCTGGATCTTGTAGGTGGGGCCCAATTCAGCCGCGAGGTCGTCGACGGCGGCTCGGGCCTCCTGCTCGAACTCGGGCGCGGTCCGCCAGTGAACGGCGACGCCGATCCCTTTCTCCTCGACGATCAGCCCGGGAAAGGGCGAGAGCCGCTCCCGCAAACGGGCGACGGGCTCGCGGAGATCGGCCAGCCCCTCCGGCAGGAACAGCCTGCCGTCGATCCGGCGCTCGAGCCCGTGCATGCCGCAGACATCGAGCCCCAGCCCCGGCAGGAAGTGATCCACCTCCGCGACCGGCCTCCCCGTCACGACCGCGAGCGCGCCGCCGAGCCGGTCACGGAGGGCCGACAGCAGCGGGGGAAGTTGGGGATCGACCACGACGGAATCGGGCGTCGGGGCGATCTCCACCAGGGTGCCGTCGAAGTCGAGGAAGAGGGCCAGGTGATCGAGCCGGATAGGAGGCTCCTTTTCACGTGATGCCATCGAGGCGCGATCAGACCTTCTTCTTGGATTTAGTGGCGGCAGCCGGGGCGGCCTTCGGCGCGCCTTTGCCGGTGTTCTTGGGAGCGCTCTTCGCAGCGCTCTTGGCAGCGGGCTCTTCCTCCGCCTTGGTCTTGGCGGCGGAAGGCTTGCCAGCGGCCGCCTTCCCCTTCGGCACCTCGGCTGCGGCCGCAGCCGTCTTGGACGCTTTTGATTTGGCGCCGGATGTGCCGGCCGCGGGTTTGGCGGCCTTCGGGGCAGCGGAACGGGCCTCGCCAGCCTCAATCTCGCGCACCGCCTGCGCCCAATGCTCCTCGGCCTTGCCGTGCTGGCGGCCGCTCGCTTCCCAGATCTCGTAAGCTCTCTGCCGGATCTTGCCGTCCCGCTCTGACGCCATGTTGCACCCCGTTCAGCCCCGCTGGCGCGCTCGGAACCAGCTTGGCACTAAGTGACGAGCGATTCGCTGTTAGTCTTCAAGCGTGGCTGCGTCATGCAGCGCAGACGAGAAGGTACGAACCCGGACATCAGAACGGACAGCTTGCGATAATGATCCGCATCGAGGACCCGGATGATCCCAGGGTCCAGCATTACCGGGCCGTCCGCGACCGGGATCTCGCCGGGCGGGAAGGCCGCTTCATCGTCGAGGGGGAGGTCGTCCTGCGCAATCTCCTGAGCGCCGCCTCGCGCTTCCAGACGGAATCCATCCTCCTGTCCGAAACCCGTGCGGCGGCGCTCGAACCGGCTCTCGCGGGCCTCCCTCCCGACCTGCCGGTCTATGTCGCGAGCCAAGCCGTCATGGACGCGACCGTGGGCTTCCACATTCATCGGGGCGTGCTCGCGGTGGGCCTGCGGGGTGAGAACCTCGGGGGCCGGGCGCTGCTCGGCCGGCTTCCGGAGCGCTGCCTCGTCCTGGGCCTGATGGGCCTGTCGAACCACGACAATATCGGCGGCATCTTCCGCAACGCCGCCGCCTTCGGGGTCGACGCGATCCTGCTCGACCGGAGGTCCTGCGACCCTCTCTACCGCAAGGCCCTTCGGGTCTCGGTCGGAGCCTCGCTGCTCGTCCCGTTCGGCTGGTCCGAGGACCCCGGCGCGATGGTCGGTGAACTCGAAGCAGCGGGCATAAGCCCCTTCGCGCTCAGCCCTTCCGCCCCGACCACGATCGACGAGCAGGCCTGGCCGGAGCGGACGGCCCTGCTCCTGGGCGCGGAGGGCCCGGGCCTTCCGGCCTGGCTGCTCGCTCGCGTCCCGGCTCTGCGGATCGCCATGGCGCCCGGCTTCGATTCCCTCAATGTCGCGACGACCTCGGGCATCGCCCTCCATGCCGTGCGGCGCGGCCGTGTAGGCCGGCCGGCCGATTGACGGCCGCCCCGGCGCGAACCACCTTGGCAGGAACCGCGGGGTGCGACGCGCGGCCGCAAGGGAGGCGACATGGCCATCAGGGTGTCTGGAAAGAACCTGGATGTCGGCGAGGCGCTCAGATCCCAGGCGGAGACACGGCTGCAGGCGGCGCTCGGAAAATACTTCGACGGTGCCGGGGCGGCGCACGTGATGGTCTCGCGCGACGGAGCCGGCTTCCGGACCGATTGCATCGTGAAGCTCGGCCATGGCGCGACCCTTGAAGCGTCGGGCACCGCGCAGGACGCCCATGCGAGCTTCGATCTCTCCGCCCTGCGGATCGAGAAGCGGCTGAGGCGCTACAAACGGCGAATCAGGGACCGCAGCGGCGAGGGCGGATTGCACCCGCCAAGCACCGAGGCGGAGAGCGCCTACGCCATCATCGAGGCACGCGGCAGGGAGGAGATCGAGGCTGACGACGAAATTGCCCATCCCGTCGTCATCGCCGAGACCACCAGGCGTCTCGACCGTCTCACGGTGGGTGATGCCGTGATCGAACTCGACCTCGCGGGGGCTCCCGCCCTGGTTTTCAGGCATGCTGGCCATGGCCGAGTGAACGTCGTATATCGCCGGCAAGATGGCTCGATCGGGTGGGTCGACCCACCGCTCGATGATGCAGATGACCCTGGCCGAAGGCTTGCTACGCAGTGAGCGGGATGGCCACGCCAAACCTCACCTGAGTTCTCGACCAATGCCTTTGCTCGACTTCCTGAGCCCGGAGGCGGTTGCGCCTTCCCTGAAGGCCAACTCCAAGAAGCAGGCCCTCCAGGAGCTCGCCGTGCACGCGGCACGGCTGACCGGCCGCGACGAGCGCGAGATTTTCGATACTCTCCTGCAGCGCGAACGCCTCGGTTCGACCGGGATCGGGGAAGGGATCGCCATCCCGCACGGCAAGCTGCCGAAGCTGGATCACCTGTTCGGCCTCTTCGCCCGGCTGGAGAAGCCGATCGACTTCGAGGCGCTCGACGGCGAGCCGGTCGACCTGCTCTTCCTGCTCCTGGCGCCCGAGGGTGCCGGGGCAGACCACCTCAAGGCGCTCGCCCGCGTCGCGCGCGTGCTGCGCGAGCCCGGCTGCCATGACCGGATCCGTGCCGCCCGGGACGCGAGCGCCCTCTACGCGGTGCTGACGCAGGAGCCCGCGCCGCACGCCGTGTAAGAGGCGGGTCGCGCCCGCCGCCCTCAGGCGGTCGGCTGCGCTACCGGTATGGGAACCGCCGGCCGGCGATCGACCGGCGGGCGCACGTTCATCAGCATCTGCGCGAACCCGGCGATCAGGCCGATAAGCACGGCCGCCTTCCAGGCGACGTCGTAGCTGCCGAGCGCGTCATAGACCATGCCGCCGCCCCAGGCGCCAAGGAACGAGCCGACCTGGTGGCTGAAGAACGCGATGCCGACGAGGGTCGTCATATAGCGGAGGCCGAACAGCTCGACGACGAGCCCGTTCACGAGCGGCACGACCCCGAGCCACAGGGTGCCCATCGCGGCGCCGAAGACCAGCGTCGAGGCCGGCGTCGGCGGGAGGAGGAAATACGCCGCGACGAAGAGCGAGCGCAGCACGTAGACGCCGCCGAGGAGGTACTGCTTGGGGT
>JAFAEL010000015.1 GCA_023423995.1 Pseudomonadota bacterium
GGGCTTCAGGTCACCGTCGTCGATCGCCTGGATCTTGCCCTTCATGCGGCGCAGGTTGAAGAACAGCTTTTTCTGGTTCGCGGTCGTGCCCATCTTCACGAGCGACCACGAGCGCAGGATGTATTCCTGGATCGCCGCCTTGATCCACCACATCGCATAGGTCGCGAGCCGGAAGCCCTTGTCCGGATCGAAGCGCTTGACGGCCTGCATCAGGCCGACATTGCCCTCGCTCACGACCTCGCTGATCGGCAAGCCGTAGCCGCGATATCCCATGGCAATCTTCGCCACGAGCCGCAAATGCGATGTCACCAGCTTGTGCGCGGCTTCGCGATCACCATCTGTCTGCCAGCGCTTGGCCAGGATGAACTCTTCGCTCGGCTCCAACATGGGGAACCGGCGAATTTCGTTCAGGTAACGCGAAAGCCCGCCCTCGCTGGCGAGCAACGGTAATGATGCCATTATGACCTCCTCGGGGGCCCCCCTAGGAGCAGGCCCCGCGGCGACCCCGTGAGATGGCGGCCGCGCGACCCATTCATATAGTGATGGGAAGCATGGCTAAACAGAGGCGCCGTCCGCCGTCGGGCAGATAACGCATCACGTTGGCTATGGTCCCACCTTGGCCGCTGTCGTTTCTGACGGGGGTGCGCCATCGCACATCGCAAGCGCACGATGGAGCCGCTCGAGTTCCGGCGGCAGCGCGCTCTCGAAGCGCATCGTCTCTCCCGTGCGCGGATGCTCGAACTGCAGCAGCGCGGCGTGCAGCGCCTGTCGCCCGAGGGTTTCGAGAGCCTCCCTGGCCGCATCCGGCAGGCGTGCGGCCTTGGTCCGGAAACCCGCGCCGTAGACGTCGTCCCCAAGAAGCGGGTGCTTCACGAAAGCGAGATGGACGCGGATCTGGTGCGTGCGCCCGGTCTCGAGTTCGCAGCGGACGAGGCTCGCCATCGGCTCCGTCCCCTCCCCGAACGTCTCCTCCACCCGGTAATGCGTCACCGCGTGCCGGCCCCGGCCCTCTGCCACCACGGCCATCTTCTCCCGGTTGGCTTTGCTGCGCTCAATCGCGCGCTCGATCGTGCCGCGCCTCGGCTCGGGCGCCCCCCACACGAAAGCCAGGTAGGCACGCTCCAGGGGCCCGGTGCGGCCGTGATCGGCGAATTGCTCCGCCAGCGAATGGTGGGCGAGATCGTTCTTGGCGACGACGAGAAGGCCGCTCGTATCCTTGTCGAGCCGGTGGACGATGCCGGGCCGGGCGACGCCGCCGATTCCCGATAGGCTCGCCCCGCAATGGGCGAGGAGCGCGTTGACCAGCGTGCCCGTCTCGTTGCCGGCACCCGGATGCACGACGAGCCCCGCAGGCTTGTCGATCACGATGAGGTCGTCGTCCTCGAACACCACCGCGAGCGGGATGGCCTCGGGCCTGGGCGCCGCCTCCGCAGGCGGGGGCTCGTCGAGCCGAATCTCGGCCGGCCCGGACGGCTTGGCGGAAGGGTCCGACACGGCCCCTCCCCCTATCGTCACCCGACCCTCGCGGATGAGCGCCTGAAGGCGTGAGCGCGACAGGTCGGGCCAGACCGCCGCGAGCAGCCGGTCGAGCCGCTCGGGCGGCGCCCCCGCCTCGAGCTGATGGATACGCAGCGTCATGCCTCTGGCCTTGGTGAAAACACGAATGTCGTGACGGAAGGTCGAAATGAGGGCCGTAAGGGGTTGTGGCCGCCCCCACAGGTCATTATACGAGCCGGACCTGCCGGACAGCTCCCTTCGTCTAGCGGTCTAGGACGTCGCCCTCTCACGGCGAAAACAGGGGTTCGAGTCCCCTAGGGAGCGCCACCGTGCTTTTCAGGCACTTAGCGGTAGGTTCCACGCACAACAGGCACAGGGTTTAGGCACACGCCCCGGGCCGGAACCGCTTTGAGCTTCATCAAAAATCCGGCGCATCGCAGCAAGCGCTCGGCTGAATCCGCGTACCCGCCTCAAGCGCATACATTCCATTCAGAACGCAACGGGAACACTGCTTCGCCCGAGTTGCTTACGAGGCACGGTTAAGGGTTCAACGAGCAGGTTCAGCGGGCGTGGCTGCCGCAGAAGAAAGGGAAAACATTGCGGCCATACGGGAGTGTCGGCAGCGGACGGGCGAGTTTCAGATGAACGCGCCGACCCACGGTGCCGAGTACCGGGTGACTGACCGGCTCCGCATGCGACCGAGCGCGATGTAGATGCTTCCGCATGCCCGCGTCGGAGCGGCTCCGGTTCGTGCTGCGACTCGCTAGACTAGGTTCGCCCCGCTTCTTGAATATGCTGTTCAGGCGTCTCGAAATCCTCTCAAGCGGGATCGAGTAGATGCGCATTCAATTGTCGGAAGAGGCTACCGATCGGGGCGGCAGGACGTCGGAGCACCTGGCCAGCGAGCGCCGGGCTCATTTTACCTCTTGACTACTTCGGGATCGCCAGCGTCCCGATCTCTCAGGCTTCCATGAGTGTGGCGGGGCGGCTCGAGCCCGCTTGCGCTTTCTGCTTCGAGCTTTCCTCGATCGATGGATACACACCGGCCAAGACCTGGTCGAAGTGGCGCCGCAGGGTCACGTTGCAGCCGCATGAACATCGCCTCAGGGTATCGATGTCATGCACTCGAACCCGCCCGCGTCGTGTTTCCAGCACGTGACGGCGTTTCAAGCTCTGAATCACTCGGCTGATATAGCTTCTGCCAACACCTAGCATACTCGCCAGTTGTTCTTGTGTGAGGGGTACGTCGTGGTCGCCCGTCCGGTCGATCGCCGCGAGCAACCATTTCACGGTCCGCTGCTCGATCGTATGGACGGCGTTGCAGGCGACCGACTGAAACACTTGGGCGAGGAGACAATCCGCATATCGGGCGAAGAGGTGCCGAAGGCTCGGCGACCGTGCCTCGAATTCAACCAGGTCGGCTGTGGATAGGCGGAGGAAGTGCCCCGGAAATTGGATTTCAGATCGGGCGAATGCCGGCAGGCGCCCGTGGCTGACGATCCCGCCGACTGCTCCCTCTCGACCGATCAATGCCGTTTCCACCGCCTGGCCGCCGTCAAGGTCGACCACGAAGGAGACGAGGCTCGGGCCGCAGGGGAAATAGACGAACCTGACCTCGTCACCGGGCTGATAGAGCATCATGCCCGCTTCGCCTTGCCAGTGATGCAATGAGGGAGCGACGATCGCCAGATCGTCCGGCCGAAGCGCGCTCAAGAGGTTGTTTTCCGCTATCCGTCCAGCGAGATCATCGAGATTGTTCGCGACGGGCATCGAGACGCACCTACTCCCAGTGGCTTCCCTGCGGGCAAACGCCGGGGCCGGCATTCCGTTCAAAAGTGCACCCCGAGCGAGCTTGTGTTCACTAGTGGACAGACGCTCACCGAGGCTTGTGTCTACAAGGCGACACAAGCCTCGCGCGCAGCCCAACCGGGTGCGGGGGCGGTTGGGCAGGTTGGTCGCTCGGGAATGATCGTCCGACGTTCCCGCGTTGCAGCGTAAAGCTCTGGGGAAGCGGCTGGACGGCTGGACACACAATGGGCTTCGATGACCGCTCCAACACAATCTGATGCGCGCCCCCTTCCCACCGGAGTGCCGGGTCTCGATGAGATCTTGGCTGGTGGGTATGCGGCCAATCGTGCTCACCTCGTTGAGGGACGTCCTGGTTCGGGCAAGACAACCTTAGGGCTGCAGTTTCTGATCGCGGGTGTTGAGCAGGGCGAAACCTGCCTTTACATTACGCTTTCAGAAAGCAAACGAGAGCTACAATCCGTGGCCGCACGCCACGGCTGGTCCCTAGACGGCATCGAGATATTCGAGCTTGTTCCTCCGGAATTAAGCCTCGATCCGCGAAAGCAGCAGACGCTCGTTCATTCATCTGATCTTGAGCTCGGAGAAACGGTCTCGATGGCCGTTGCCGAAATTGAGCGCGTCAAGCCTAGTCGCGTTGTTTTCGACTCGCTCTCAGAAATTCGGATTCTTTCCCAAGGATCGCTCCGTTATAGACGCCAGGTACTTGCGCTCAAGAGTTACTTTCTGACGCACGATGCCACTGTCCTGATGCTCGATGATCTTTCGTCTGAACGGGACGCGCTCAATCTGCACTCGATCAGCCATGGCGTGATCCGCCTCGAACAGGTCGTGCCGACATACGGTGCGGAGCGGAGGCGGATCAGCGTCATCAAGATGCGAGGTACCACGTTCCGCGGTGGTCACCACGACATGATCATCCAGAAAGGCGGCGTGCGCATTTTCCCTCGCCTGGTTGCAGCCGATCATCATGCTTCCTTCGCCTTCGAGGTGCTTCCGAGCGGCATTGCCGAACTCGATCATCTCCTCGGGGGCGGCCTGACAAGAGGCACGAGCACTTTGGTGATCGGCCCATCCGGCTCGGGGAAATCCACTCTGGCCCTCGGATATCTCCAGTCCGCGCTGGCCCGTAACGAACGGGCTCTTGTCATCAGCTTCGACGAAACGCGCGGGATCCTTCTTGAGCGCGCCAAGGGGGTTGGTTTCGATTTGGCACCGCACATCGAAGAAGGTCGCCTGCAGATCGAGCAGATAGATCCGGCCGTCGTCACCCCGGGCGAGTTCTCCGCTACTGTGCGCGAAGCGGTCGAGCACCGAGGTGCCAAGGTCGTGGTCATCGACAGCCTGACTGGCTACCTGAACGCGATGCCTGAACAGCCGTTCCTCGTCCTTCAGATGCACGAGCTCCTGTCTTACCTCAATCAGCAGGGCGTAATCACGATAATGATCTTGGCTCAGCACGGGATGGTGGGCCACATGTCCTCGCCAGTCGATCTTACATATCTAAGCGACACGGTGGTTATACTGCGCTTTTTCGAGTCAGACGGCCGGGTTCGGAGAGCTCTATCTGTCCTCAAGCGCCGAATAGGCCCGCACGAAGACACGATCCGCGAGTTCCGGATCGACAGCCAAGGCTTGCGCGTCGGGCCACCTCTGGAGCGCTTCCGGGGTGTTCTCACGGGTGTGCCGAGTTACGAAGGCGAGCATGACTCGCTCCTGGATCCGCGTGCAGCAGGCGCCTTAGGCGGGCGATAAGAGTGTCCGTGCTGATCCTAACCCCAATGGGGCGAGATGGCGCGGTCGCGTCGGCAATCCTCCATGAGGTCGGGATCGCTTCAACAACCTGCGCCAGCCTCGAGAGCCTCGTCTCAGAACTCGACAGAGCGGCCGCGGCCGTGATCTCGGAGGAGGCGCTTCGCAATTCCGACCGACGCGGACTCGCGAGCTGGATCGAGCAGCAGCCGCCCTGGTCCGACTTCCCCTTCATTCTTCTGACAGTCAGGGGGGCATCGCCCGCGCGGCATGTCACCAGCCTGCTCGGGAACGTGACACTGCTCGAGCGACCATTTCATCCGGCCGTTCTGGTAAGTGCGGTCCGTTCCGCATACCGCGCCCGAGAACGACAATGGGAGGCCGAGCTCTACCTCAGGGAACGCCAGGCCACCGCGGAGCGGCAGTCCCTGCTCATCCGTGAGCTCCATCATCGCGTGAAGAACACGCTCTCGACCGTCCAGGGCTTGCTTGGCGCCAGTTTCAGGAACACGCTCTCGGCCGAGGAATTCTATCGATCCTTTTCCGACAGGATCGTGTCCCTATCGAAGACGCACAACTTGCTGACCGAAGACTATTGGCAGAATGCGTCGCTCATCGAGATGCTGCAGAACGAGCTTGGCCATTACGATGACGCCGCAAAGCAGCGGATTGGGTTGAACGGGCCGCCGGTTGAACTGTCCGCCGACGTGGCGGTCCCGGTAGGAATGGCGATCCACGAACTGACGACGAATGCCGCGAAGTACGGAGCGTTGTCGGTGCCGCAAGGACGGGTCGAAGTGAACTGGACGTTGACGGAGGATGGGCCGGAACGTCAGCTCCAACTTGCCTGGACGGAACTGGGAGGGCCGCCAGTCGAACCACCGCAACGCAAGGGCTTCGGCTCCGTCTTGCTCGGACGCGTTCTGACGCAGCAATGCAACGCCATCATACAGGTCGATTACGGCCGGCGCGGCGTGTCATGTAAAATGCACATACCGCTTGTCGAGGAACGGCTTGTGCCGCAGTATTGACGCTACGTTTTGCATCATTTGCCGAGCCACGAGACCCCCATTTCGTCGAAGGCGTGTCTGGCTAAATAAACCATCTCTCTCCTTTGGCTTGTGGGCCGCACCGGATGGTGCGAGGATCGACGCGTCGCTCCCGAGGGGCGATCTCCTAGCGGGCCATAAGCGCATAGTGGATGGGCTCCCCCTTGAAGTCGCCGTCCCGCATGACCTCCGTTCCACCGCGCACCTCGGTGTAGAATTCGAAGGCCCGGTCCATGTTCTGAACAGTGACGGCGAAGTGCTGCACAACTCGCAAGCGTGCGCCGAGCGGCCCATTGTCGTGGTCCCGGTGCGTCGCGGTCTGCGCGGCGGCCGGCGAAGTGCCGATAATGCCCGCCGCAGCCGCGGCTCCGACCACTTGGAGAACCTCGCGGCAAAGCTGCCCTTCTGCTCGTCGTCCGTCTCAGGGATCATGCCGCGCCGTCGCCTCGATGATCTCGGGTCGAGGCATACGGGGCTGGCGAGCGGCGAGCCGGTTAAATGAGGTTAAACCTCGAGCGGGGCTGCGACCTGGACAATCGCTAAGCGCTCCGCCCGAAACCCAGTCGACCTCCTCACCCGACTTCGTGCACCCGCCGGAAGTCTCCGCGCGAGGCGGGCTCCAGCTTCACCGCGACGTGGTAGGTCCCATCCCAATCGACCGTGTTCACGAGCGAGTAGGGCCGGAACGGGTCGAAGCTCGTTCCGGCCGTCGGCGCAAGAACCAGGAAGCCGACGCCGACGGCCTCCTCCCGCACAAACGCCACACGCGTGGCTCGCCACGTCACTGACCGTATCCTCCCGCTGCACACCTCGCTCCGATTTCCGGGGCAAACCCGACCCACAGATCTCGCGGCGCCGCACGCCCTGACACAGGGTGATGCCACGGGCCGCGCTCCCCCTGAATTTTGCTCATGGCGCGCTGACGATTGCTCGTTTGCCGAACTTTGGCGTCCGCGACATTGCTCGCCGCAGATCCGGTCAGAGGACAGGAATGCCCGAGCTATTCGTTGCAAGATCCGAAGATCTTCCAGAAGGCGCACGAGCCTTCGTCACGGCAAATGGAAGTCAGATCGGCGTCATTCGCGCCAAAGGTCAGCTTCACGCCTACCTGAATATGTGCCCGCACCAGGGTGGTCCGGTCTGCGAAGGGCTGATGGTCCATCGCGTCGAGGAGATCATCGCGGAAGACAAGACCTACCAGGGAATGCGCTTCTGCGAAGACGACCTTCATATCGTCTGCCCCTGGCACGGCTGGGAATTCAACATCGAGACGGGGCGCTGCGCCGGCGACGGCAAGCACGGCCTCAAGCGCTTTCAGACCGTCGAGAGGGAGGATGGGATCTATGTCGTTGTCTGAGGTCGTTGGCTCCGGACAGGCGCCCCTCCCCCTCCCTTCTCCCGACGACGTCGCGGCACGCGCTTCCGATCTCGCCCGCGACCTCCAGGCGCTCGCGGCGAGCGGCCTGGCCGTCGACCTCCCGGATGGCGCGATCCAGGACCTGATGGCCGCGCTCGTCGCCACCTACGGCGCCCGTTTCGATGCGGGCCTCCGCCAGCCGCCGATCGAGGAGAACCCGACGATGGGCGCGACGGCCGTCCTCGTCACCGCCTCCGCCCTCCTGAAGGCCGCCAATCTCGAGATATTCGAACTCGGCATGTGGCAGTCCTGGTCCGGCACCCGCTGATCTTCTGAGGTTCCTTCTGATGCTGTACCGTTCCAGCACGCCCGCCTTCGACATGAACATCGAAGGCTTCCATACCGGCCAGCACCTCGCCAATGCGCGCAAGCAGGCAGACCTGCGCGGGCTGGACGACGTCCTTGTCGTGGACGTGGATTGCCACCATTACGAGACCGACAACTTCGCCGAGATCCTCGAATACATCGAGGATCCGTCGCTGAAGCAGGTCGCGATCAACACCTACGCCTACAAGGGCCCGAGCGCGGTCCTCTACGACCAGCCCGGCTACCAGGACCTCGGCGGACGCGTGACGCGCTATCTCGAGCGCAAGCACGAGAAGATCCCGCAGGACGGGCGCCCGCGCGAGGTCGCGCAGACGCTGCGCTGGATGGATGCGCTCAGCGTCGACTATGCCTGCCTGTTCCCGACCCCGATGCTCTTCCTCGGCCTGCACCCGCAGCCTGAGGTCGAGGTCAACATGGCGCGCGCCTACAATCGCTGGATCACGGACAACATCCTGCCGGCGAACAAGCGCCTGCGCTCGATGCTGTACCTGCCGTTCAACGATCCTGACGCGACCTACAAGATGGTCCAGGAATACGGGAAGAAGGACGGCGTCATCGGCTTCATGGTGGTGTCGACCCGCTACAAGCCGGTCTACGACAACGCCTACATGAAGACCTATGCGCTGCTGGAGGAGATGGGCCTGCCGCTCTCCTTCCACGCGTCCTATCACTGGAACGACCAGCTCGTTTCGCTGACGAACCGCTTCATCACCGCCCATGCGGTCGGCTTCACCTTCTTCAATGCCGTCCATTGCGCGAACTGGGTGGTGAACGGCCTGCCCGAGCGCTTTCCGAAGCTCAAGGTGATCTGGATCGAATCCGGACTCGCCTGGATTCCGTGGCTGATGCAGCGGCTCGACAACGACTACCGCATGCGCACCTCGGAGGCGCCGGCGCTGAAGAAGCTGCCGAGCGAGTACATGCGCGACATGTACTACACGACGCAGCCCATGGAGATGGTGAACAACCACAAGGCGCTCGAACTCACCTTCGAGATGATCAATGCGGACACCCAGCTCCTCTACTCGTCCGACTACCCGCACTGGGACATAGACCTGCCCTCCACGATCTGGGACCTGCCGTTCCTGAGCGAGCAGTCGAAGCGGAACATCCTCGGCCTCAACGCGAAGCGCATCTTCGGGCTCGACGTCTCCGATCGCTTTCCCGACGGCAAGGGCGACCCGGCCGCGCCGCGTGCCGACACATGGAAGCAGGAGGTGGTGACGGCCAAGTAGGCCGACACCACGCCCCACCAGCACCCATCAAGACGAAGGGGAGACGCCGATGCCCGACGCTGCCGCCGGTCCGGACACGCTCGAACGCTACGCCATGTTCATCGACGGCCAGGAGGTGCAGGACGCCGCCGGCCGCACCATCGAAAGCCTCAATCCCTATAACGGGCAGCCCTGGGCCGTCGTGCCCGACGGCTCCGAGGCGGATGTCGACCGGGCGGTAGCGGCCGCAAGGCACGCGTTCGACAAGGGCCCGTGGGGCCAGATGACAGCGACGCAGCGCGGCGCGTTGCTGCGCAAGCTCGGCGACATCATCGCCCGCGACGCCGAGGGACTCGCCAGGATCGAGTCCCGCGACAACGGCAAGCTCTACCGGGAGATGCTCGGGCAGTGGAAGTACATCCCGGAATGGTACTACTACTACGCGGGGATGGCCGATAAGCTGCAGGGCGACACGATCCCCTCCGATCGACCGAACTTCTTCATCTATACGCGGCGCGAGCCGATCGGCGTCGTGGGTGCGATCACGCCGTGGAACAGCCCGATGCTGCTCCTGACGTTTAAGCTTGCGCCCGGCCTGGCGGCGGGCTGCACCTTCGTGGTGAAGCCGTCCGAGCACACGCCGGTGTCGACGCTGGAACTCGCCAAGCGGATGGAGGAGGCGGGCTTCCCGAAAGGTGTCTTCAACGTGGTCACCGGCATGGGGCGCATCGGCGCCGCGCTCGTGAACCATCCCGGCGTCGACAAGATCGCCTTCACGGGCGCGACGGAGACCGGCAAGGTTATCGCGGCCGCGGCGGCCAAGAACCTGACGCGCGTCTCGCTCGAACTCGGCGGCAAGTCTCCGAACATCGTCTTCGACGACGCAGACATCGACGTCGCGGCGAACGGCGCCATTGCGGGCATCTTCGGCGCGACGGGTCAGACCTGCATGGCGGGCTCGCGGCTCCTCGTGCAGGAGAGCATTCACGATAGCCTCCTGGAGAAGATCGTCGCCAGGACGAAGGAGATCCGTCTCGGCGATCCGATGCACGAGGAGACCGAGATGGGCCCGGTCTCGAACGAGCCGCAGCTGCGCAAGGTGCTCGAGTACATCGACGTGGCACGCCAGGACGGCGCCACCTGCGCCTATGGTGGCGGGGTCGATCCGACCCTCGGCGGCTACTTCGTCCAGCCGACGATCTTCTCGGGCGTCACCAACGACATGCGCATCGCGCAGGAGGAGGTGTTCGG
>JAFAEL010000062.1 GCA_023423995.1 Pseudomonadota bacterium
GCGGGCGTGGTTGTAGGCATCCAGGAAGAGCGGCAGATGCGTCCGGAGTTGGTCGTGGCTCTCGTAGTGGTAGCGCTTGACGGTCGCCTCCTTGAGCGTCCGGTTCATTCGCTCGACCCCGGCCTTCGCCGGGGCAAGCTCTGACCGTTGGTCCAGGGATGGTTGGGCTTTGTCAGGCGATACTCGATGCCGAGTTCATCGCAGACGCGATCGAAGATGTGCCGGCTGTAGCGGGCGGTCGAGCCTGATCGATTGCGGGGTGCGTGGCAGAACTGCTGGCCGTTATCGGTCAGGATCGTGTGGAAGGGCACGGCCTCGACCAGAGCACGCAGGAAGTCGGAAGTGATGTACCGGTTTGCTTCCTCTCCAGCTTGGCGAAGGCGAGTTTCGAGGTCCGATCGATCGCCACGAAACAGGTACAGCTTGCCCTCTTCGGTGCGGACCTCGGCAATATCGATATGGAAGTAGCCGATCGCTTAGTCGGCGAAGCGCTTCGTCTTTGGCTTGTCGCCTTCCATCTCGGGCAGGCGGCTGATGCAGCGACGATCGGGTGAGGTGCGGAATCGTCGGCTGAAGCCCATACAGACAGTCGTCCAGCGGCAGCACGGTGTGCCGCCGGAAGGCGACGATCATCGCCTCCTCCTCGGAGGTCAGGACGGTCGAGCGAGGCTCCTTCGGCCCCATCGGGGCATCGGCCGTACTCGACCGCTTGCGCCACTTCTGGATCGTGGTCGGGCTGACGCCGTAGCGTTTCGCCAGCGCCCTCACGCTCTATTGACGTAACTGTATCGGGCGACGGACCGCCTCTGTGGTCGTGGCGGTTCCGTGAAGAACCTGGCCCAAAGTGCACCCCTCGCGGCGTGGTGATCGAATGTACCACTACACCCTGGGATCAAACAGACGGTGGGCCAGCAGGTCGAGGCTGCACCCGACGGCCAGGTCTCGCTGAGCGATCCCGACGCGCGCTCCATGGCCACGAGCGGCAAGGGCACCGGCATTATCGGCTACAACGTCCAGGCGGCGGTTGATGCCGAGCACCACCTGATCGTGGCGCATGCGGAGACCAACATCGGCAGCGACCGGGCGCAGCTCGCGCCGATGGGGCTCCTGGCGCAGGCTGCGACAGGGTGTGCGACGCTCACGATGCTGGCTGATCGGGGCTACCTCAACGGGGACCAGGCGCTGGCCTGCGAGGTCACTTGCGTGCTGCCGTACGTGCCCAAGACCTGACCTCGGAGTATGCCAAGCGCCGCCTCTTCACGGGCCAGGACTTCGTCTACGACGCCGAGAAGGACCACTACACCTGTCCCGCCGGTCAGCACCTGACCAAGGGGTCCGCGCGGTCCGATCGCCGGGCGGAGGGCGATGCAATGGATCACTACCGCAACCTGACGGCCTGCCGCAGCTCCGCGCTCAAGCCCCGCTGCACGCCAGCGGAGACGCGGCGGGTCAAGCGCTGGATGCATGAGGGCGTCCTCGACGCCAAGCAGGAGCGGCTCGACCGGATGCCGGCCGCGATGAAGATCCGGCGCCAGACAGTGGAGCACCCGTTCCGCACGTTGAAGGCCTGGATGGGAGCCACCCGCTTCCTGACCCGGACCTTGCCCAAGGTCAGAACCGAGATGAGCCTGCCGGTTCTGGCCTACAAAATGAAGCGGATGATCCAGATCTTCGGGGTCGGCCCGCTGATAACGGCGATCAGGGCCTGAGGCCCGTCACTTCGATCCACGGCCAGGCTCGGTGCACTCACCCCCCATGCCCGATCCGCGTTCTCACAAGGCCTCGGTCAGTTCAAGAACTTATGCGGCTGCCAGCCTGAGCTCATCGCCAACGTCGTACCGGCAGCCGACAAGCTCGGTCTTGCCCACAGCCGTGCAGTCTCACGAGAGGTCTCCTGACCTCAGGTGAGCCGAACTCGCTGGCTAGCTGCTCGGGACCAAGCCCCCCCGCGCCTGTTAGAACGATAAAACAGCCTTACGGGGTCGCCTTGCATGCTCTCGGTCAGCCTAGAAGTCTCCCTGCAGCTGCGGCTTCCCTTGAAGCCGACCCAGGGTACGGCCAGGCACGTCCAGGGTGGCCCAGAGATGGCTTATTCGACGCTTAGTAGCCGTCCAGAGTTCAGGGAACGCTAAGTCGTTGATATCGCTGGCGCGCCCAACGGGACTCGAACCCGTGTTTTCGCCGTGAAAGGGCGACGTCCTAGACCGCTAGACGATGGGCGCGGGGCTGCAGGCAGCGCCGGACGTATAGAGGGCGAGTCGGCTTGGGACAAGCCAGAACTCGCTCCGGCACGAGGTAATCGACACGAAGCTTCACCTTGTGCCTTGTCGCCCCCCGGACGGGCGTCTAGCGTGCCGCTCGAGACACGGCCGCCGCGACCAAACGAATGAGAACAAGAGCGCTGCCGCTCCTGCTTTGTGCGTTCCTCTGCTCCGCTCCCTCCGCCGTCCACAGCCAGGGCGTCGATATCAGGATCGTTGCTCCCTCCGCCCCAGGTTCGGGCTGGGACCACGTGGCCCAGGCGCTCCGCGGAGCCTTGGCGGAGAAGGGCGGGCTCCAGGCCGTGGTGACGAACAAGCCTGGGCGCGCCGGCGTCCTCGGTCTCGGCCACTTCCTGGCAACTCATTCGGATACCGATCTGCTCGTGACTGGCCTCACGATGCTCGATGCGAGCGTGCTCGGTAGGAGCGGAGCGGAGTTCGCCCGCCTTAGGCCGATTGCCCGGCTCAGCGCCGAGCCTTACGGCCTTGTGGTCCCGGTGAACTCCCCGCTGAAGTCGCTGGATGACCTCAGGGCGGCGCTACTAACAGAGCCGGCACGGCTCGCGTGGGCAGGTGGGCCGAGCGGCGGTGTTGACCATGTCGCAGCCATCCTCCTCGGCAAGGCGCTCGGCATTTCCGCGCAGCGGCTGAACTACGTCCCGTTTCTCACGAGCGCCGAGGCGGGCATCGCCGCCGCGGAAGAACGGGTCGGAATCGCCATGCTGGCGCTGGGCGAAATTCAGCGCGAGATCGCCGCAGGCCGGCTCCGACTCCTCGGCGTGAGCGCCGCCGTGCGGCTCCCGGGCCTGGATGCGCCAACCCTCAGCGAGGGTGGCATCCCGCTGGAATTCGCGAATTGGCGGGGGGTCATGGCAGGACCGGCTCTTTCGGCCGAGCAGCAGGATCGGCTTGCCAAGCTCGTCCGCTCGGCGGTCGACACACGGGTCTGGCAGCAGATGCTCCAGAGCCGGAGTTGGCAGGATGCGTTTCTCGCGCCCGAGCCCTTCGCCGCCTTCGTCGGGGAGGAGCATCGGCGCGTGCAGGAGGCCCTCAAGGCAGCCGGCCTTCTGAAGAAGGGCGACTAGCGCCTACTGCATCTGGTGGCCACGCTTCCCCATCTCAGCGCGGACGCGGACCATGAGGTATTCGGAGGCCTGCTGCGTCCAGACCTGGACGTCGTTGACGACGTCGTCCGCCAGGTCACCCTGGACCTTGTTGTACTTCGCACCGATCGGAGATTTGAAGAAGGCGATCACCTCCTTCAGCTCGGGCTCGCTGAGCCATTTCGCGTAGGTGCGCGAGACCACGTTGGTGATCTGCTGTCGTTGGAGCTGCATCTCCGGCTGCAGCGTCTTCAGCACCTCGTCCAGGTCCTTCACCAGCTCGGGACGGGTCACGTTCTGTCGCCGGATCTGCTCCGAGAAGCTGGTGATGAGATCGTTCACCGGCGCGAGGATCGCCGTTGTCTCCATCAGCTCGCGGGCAGCAGCCAGGTGGGAGGCGGAGGGCTCCTGGGCCCGGACGGGCGCGGCCATAACCGCGAGCGCGAGCAGCGCGGCCGACAGGCGGGGAACGATACAAACCATCTGGGCGGGCTCTCCTGGCTCTTGCCTCAGCTTCCGGACATCTCAATGACGCCCTCCGGCCCGCCGATCAAGGCAAGCGAGGCCATCGCGACGAAGAGGCCGTGATCCACGACCCCGAGAACCGATTTCAGAGCCGCGGCAAGGCCGTAGGGGTCGGGAATCTCGCCGAGCGGCAGGTCGAGGATCACGTTGCCGCCGTCCGTCCGGAAGGGCGAGCCGTCGGCTGCCGTGCGCAGCCGCATCTCCGCCTCGAGCTCGAGAAGGTCGAGACACTTGGCGAGGCGGCGCCGCGTCGTCTCGACACCAAACGGGACGACCTCGATGGGAAGTGGGAATTGCCCGAGTTGCGCAACCCGCTTGGAAGCGTCGGCGATCACGACCATGCGGCTGCTCGCCGCCGCAACCAGTTTCTCGCGCAGGAGCGCTCCTCCCCCGCCTTTGATCAGGTTCAAGGCCGGGTCGATCTCGTCGGCCCCGTCGATCGTGAGATCGAGCTGCGGCTCCTCCTCAAGCGTCGCGAGGCGGATGCCGAGAGCCTCAGCCTGGCGCCGCGTGGCCTCCGATGTCGGCACGCCGACGATGTCGAGCTTGCGACGACCAAGCTCCACGACGAAGAGGGCTGCCGTCGAGCCGGTCCCGAGCCCCAGCTTCATCCCGCTCTGGACGAGGTCGCAGGCCCGCTCGGCCGCGAGGCGTTTGGCGTCGTCAGGTGTCATGGCGGGACTCACGGGCGCTGCGCCGCCGGGGCGGCCGGAGCAGGGGACGCCGGGCGGGCCGGCGGCGGTGGATTGGTCTGCGGCGTGCAGACCACCTTCTCGTCGAAGACGTAGCAGACGCTCATCTCGCCGGTTCGGTAGTTGACCCGGAACACGCCACCCTCACGCTCGTGCCGTGAGGAGACAATGCCGTATTCGCCCGGCGGCTGGGGTCCGGCCCCCTCCCCTGCCCCGAAGCAGAGCGTGACGCCGACCGAGCCCTCCTGAAGGCCGTACTGGCAGGAGCTGACCTCGCCCGAATATTTGTCGATCCGGTAGATGCGGTTGAGGTCGGTCTGCGGCGCGGGGACGAAGTCGAAGCTGGCCGCCTGGACCGACGGGCTTCCCGCGACGGCGACCGCGAGCGACACCGCTGCCAGGGCTCCTCTGAGATGGCGACCCATCCGTTCCTCCGCTCGATTCGTCCGCGAAGTTACCGCATGGCCCGGCTTGATCGCGCAAGACCCCGTCTGTAGCGAGCCGCGATGACCCATTCTCCAATTGCCGTCTTCGACCTCGACGGTACCCTCGCTCACACGGCTCCCGATCTCATCGGGACCCTGAACGTAATCCTGGCGCGAGAGGGGCTCCCCCCCGTGGCGCTGGACGATGCGCGCGAGTTGATCGGGGCTGGCGCGCGCGCCCTGGTCGACCGTGGCTTCGTGGTGGCCGGACGGGAGCTCACGCCTCAAAAATCCGACGAACTCTACCGCGACTTCCTCGCCCATTACGCCGAGAATCTGTGCGTGGCGAGCCACCTCTTCGACGGCGTCGAAGCGGCGCTCGACAAGATCGAGGCAAGGGGCTTCCGACTCGCCGTCTGCACGAACAAGATCGAGGCCCATTCGAGGCAGTTGCTGCGAGCTCTTGCGACGGCGGATCGCTTCGCCGCCATCTGCGGGCGGGATACCTTTGCTTACTTCAAGCCTGATCCGAGGCATCTGACACTGACCATCGAGGCCGCCGGCGGGGACCCGAGCAGGGCGATCATGGTGGGAGATTCGCTGACCGACATCGCGACTGCCAAAGCGGCGGGCATTCCGGTCGTCGCCGTCACGTTCGGCTATACGGATCGGCCTGTGCGCGAACTCGACCCTGACATCGCGATCGACGCCTTCGAAGAGCTGCCTGCGGCAGTGGCGTCCATTACAGCGAGATGGTGAGGGCGGGTGGTGGGCGCGACAGGGATTGAACCTGTGACCCTTCGCGTGTGAAGCGAATGCTCTCCCGCTGAGCTACGCGCCCGAACCCGAGGCGGCTTCCTAGGGTGCTCGGCCCCTTCCGTCAAGGAAGGATCGTGAGGCGCGAAATCGGGCTGGGGAACATGGTGGCGGATTAAGGTCAATTTGGCGGCAAGCTGGATCAGTGGTGCGCTCTGTGCCTTGTAGCCTCGTGTTCGGTTCATGACCGTCAGAGTGTGCCTACGAGGATCACATGCGTCGCCTACCCGCGTTGTTTGCCGGCCTTGCCTGCATGGCCGCACTCTCCAGCCCGGGCCTTGCAGCCTGGGACATCGATCCCTTCACCCGCCAGCCCGTCGGCCCATCCCAGGGAATGGTCCCTCAAGCCGCAGCCATTCCGCGAGAGCTGGTCGATTTCCGCAGCCGCTACGCGCCAGGTACGGTCGTGGTCTCCACCTCGGAGCGGCGGCTTTACTACGTGCTGCCCAACGGCCAGGCGATCCGCTACGGCGTCGGAGTGGGCCGGCCCGGATTTACTTGGTCGGGGACCAAGACGATCACCATGAAGCGGGAATGGCCGGATTGGCGTCCGCCAGCCCAGATGCTTCGCCGCCGTCCCGACCTGCCGCGCCACATGAAGGGCGGTCTGGATAATCCGCTCGGCGCGCGTGCGCTCTATCTGGGTTCGTCCCTATACCGGATCCACGGCTCCAACGAACCCGAGTCGATCGGTCAGGCCGTCTCGTCCGGCTGCATCCGGATGCTGAATGACGACGTAATCGATCTGTACCAGCGCGTCCGGGTAGGAACGCGCGTCGTCGTCGTACGGTAAGACAGGTCTTCCCTCACCCTGAGATGGCCGCCCTCGGGCGGCCATTTTCGTTCTCGGGCCCGCTCCCTTTTCGCCCCAGGCAAAGGAGACGGAACAGGTCAAGAGCTGATCGCAAGACGAAGTGTGACTGCGCCACGCAACCGGGATGCAATCACGATGAAACGCGGGCGCGGTATCGGCGTTGTAGAAGCAAAAGGGAACGGTCATGGACACGCTTGCTCAACGCCTTGATACATTCATTTCGGACGTCGCCGCGATCATCTGGATCGTCAGGGCACGCGGACGGCACAACGTCAGGCGCTTGTCGATTTCTCTCGGCGGGAGGTAGTTGGCGGCATCCAGACATACCCCGCATGCTTTCGGCTTCGTCTCTGCAGGCGAGGCGCCAAGTCGAGCGGCAACGTCAGTGCCGCGCGAACTCCCAGGTCGTAGTTCCGTCCTTTCCGTCCTTGAGCTGGACGCCCATGGCCTTCAGCTCGTCGCGGATCCGGTCGGACTCCGCCCAGTTCTTGGCCGCACGGGCAGCGAGGCGAAGCTCGATCTTCTGCTGAACAGCGTCGCGATCGACCTCGACCGCGCGCGGATCCTCGATGCGACCGCCGAACCCGAGCGCGCGGAGGGTTGAGACCAGCGAAGGGCGATCACCCTTTCCGGCAAGGGAGTGCAGTTCCGCGATCGCCCTCGGCGTATTCAGGTCGTCAAGCAGGGCCTCAAGCACTGATGGTGCGATCGCCGCGTCTCCCTCGCTGGCGAAATCCTCATGCGCGTACCAGGAGCGCAGGGTGTCCCAGCTCTCATCCAGGCTCCGCGCGGTCCAGTCGATCGGCTGCCGGTAATGCGTCTTCAGCATGTTGAGGCGGATTACCTCTCCAGGCCACTCCTTCAACGCATCGTGGATCGTGACGAAGTTGCCAAGCGACTTCGACATCTTCTCGCCTTCGACCTGGAGGAAACCGTTGTGGAGCCAGTAATTGGCCATCACAGCCGTTCCAAAGCAGCAGCGCGACTGAGCGATCTCGTTCTCGTGATGCGGAAAGATCAGGTCTAGACCGCCCGCGTGAATGTCGAACGTCTCGCCAAGATGCTTCCACGACATCGCGGAGCACTCGATATGCCACCCGGGCCGGCCTGGTGTCGCGATGCCAGCGGGTGAAGGCCATGAGGGCTCGCCTGCCTTCGACGGCTTCCACAGCACGAAGTCGAGCGGCGAGCGCTTGTAGGGTGCGACATCCACCCGCGCGCCGGCCTCCATCTCGTCGAGGGGACGCTTCGAGAGCTGGCCGTAATCCGGCATGGACGGCACGTCGAACAGGACATGCTCCTCGGCCACATAGGCGTGCCCGGACTTCACCAGACCCTCGATGAGCCGGCGCATCTCCTCGATGTGATCCGTCGCGCGGGGCTCGACACTCGGCCGCAACACCCCGAGCGCGCGGATATCCTCGTGGAACTGCGCCAGCGTGCCGTCCGTGAGTTCGCGGATGGAGACGCCGCGCTCCGCCGCGCGCGCGTTGATCTTGTCATCCACGTCCGTGACGTTCCGGACATAGGTGACGTGGGCTTCTCCGTAGAGGTGGCGGAGAAGGCGGAAAAGCAGGTCGAAAACGATGATCGGCCGCGCGTTTCCGATGTGCGCAAAGTCGTAGACCGTGGGCCCGCAGGCATAGATGCGCACGTTCGACGGATCGATCGGCCGGAATTCCTCTTTCCGGCGCGTCAGTGTGTTGGTCAGCCTGAGCGGCGCGGCCATGATCGAAGTCTCCGACAACTCCCCTGCCCTACGCCGCGTGCAAAGCGCATTGCGGTGCAATATGGCAACAGCCGACGACAGAAGGCTCCGGGGAATACCTCGCCGATTGCCGGTCGGCGCCGAATCCGTCAAGAGCGACGCCTCCCGGCGATAGCGAGTGCGGCGGCGCACTCCCGGAGCGAGACCTGCCACTTAAAGCTTTGTTCATGGCCGCGGGCCAAGAATTTTTGACGAAGTCAGCCTGTCGGCTTGAGGGGATGTTTACGATGCGTCGCAGGTTGGCCATGCTCGGTCTGGTCGCTTCGGTGCTCTGCGGCGCGACCGTTCTCGGAATGCCCGAGAGCGTGTCCGGCGAGACCAGCTCGAGCGCCACTTTCGTCATACCGGCCGATGACAGCTACGGCGTCGCCGAATGCAAGACGCCGGAGTGCGGCAAGGTGGTCGCCGACCAGTGGTGCATGGCGCAGGGCTTCGCCCGCTCCGACTCTTTCGGGGAGACCGACACCATTGAGGTGACCGGCTCGATCCAGGGACGCCTGCTTCGCGCGAGCCAGTCCGCCAGCCGGCCGATCTCCATCACCTGCAGCCGCTGAGCACCGGGCCTGCGGGCCTCGCTCAGCCCTTGATGAAGTCACCGCAGCGCTGGACCTCACTCTCCTGCCCCCAGGGCATGATCGGGACGGTCGAGGTGGAGTTCTGAGGCGAGCCCTCGATCACGCGGTCCGAATAGACCAGATAGACGAGCACGTTGCGCTTTGCGTCGCAGCCGCGCACGATCTGCATCTTCTTGAAAACGAACGAGCGGCGCTCCGAGAACACGACATCTCCCTGGTCGAGCTTCGACTTGAACTTGATCGGGCCGACCTGTCGGCAGGCGAGAGAAATCTCGGAACGCTCTTCGGCGAAGCCCAGAGTCCCTTTCACGCCGCCCTTCTCCGGCACCGTGTAATGACACGCGACGCCCTCGACCTCCGGATCGTCGATCCCGTAGACGGCAAGCTTGTCGTTGGGCGTGAGCGCCCGCCATACGGTCGATTTCTTGAAGATCGCATCCGGGCCATCAGCGAGCGCCGGGCCGGCCAACGACAAGCTGGCCGCCAGAGTACCGGCGACACCTACAATCCACGTCCGCATCAAACTCTCCTCGTCGACGCGGAATATAGGGAGCCCGGCGAAGCTTCGCAGGAGGCAGGCACCGGAGCCTCGCCGTCCGACCGGATCAGCCTGACGACGAAAAGATGAGACCCGCTAGCCGTCTACGTTGAACGTGTCGACCTCAAGGTGCCAACCATTGCCCAGACGCCGCCACACGACGAGGTATTTTCCAGCGGTGACATCCGGGATTCCCTTACGCCGAAGGCCGAACCGACCGACCTCGCGGGCGCTGCTCTCGCCAAGCGAGGCCACATCGAGAGCGGTCAGATCGATCGCCGCGACCTGCTCGAACTGGGTCTTCCAGAAGACCTCGATTCCGGCCTTGCCCCGGATCATCGGCGCGCCCGGCGGAAGGAGCCACGCATCGTCGGTGTAGAGGGCGGCTACGGCCGCCGCGTCGCCACGGGTAACAGCCTCGCTAAACAGATCGTTTCGGGACTGGATCTGGTCGAGAATGCTCAACGTCGCCTCCGTGTCACGGTGGTGTCGAGACCACCTCAGGAAACGCCCGAACGAGGCAGGAGTCCAGCCTTGCAATAGGCTTGGGCGAACCATTCCGGCCAACGCCGTCCCCTCGGCTAGGCTACCTCGCCGCTCAGCCTTTCCCTCGCGCGCTCCGGGCCGATGAGCGGCAGGAGGACGGCAAGTTCCGGCCCATGATCGAGGCCGGTCAGCGCTAGGCGCAGCGGCATGAACAGCGCACGCCCCTTCAGGCCGGTCCTCGCCCGGACCGCCTCCGTCCAGGTCTTCCAGGTCGAGCCATCCCATGGCTCGGGCGGCAGGAGTTCAAGCGCGGCATCGGTCAGGGCCTTGTCGGCGATCTGCGGGGAGACCGGCCCTTCGACGATGCCCCACCAGCGCAGGGCATCCCCGAACCGGGACAGGTTCGCCCGAATCGCGTTCCAGAAGGCTTCCCCCCCGCCGATCCGCAGATCCTCGAGGCGCGGCTGGGCCGCTTCATAGGACATCGCGTGGACGAACCGCGCGTTCAGGTTGTCGAGCTCCGACTCGTCGAACTTCGCCGGCGCGCGCGAGATGTGGGCGAGGTCGACGAGCGACGCGAGTTCGTCGAGGTCTGCCACCGGCCGCACGGCCTCGGAGGAGCCGACGAGCACGGCCAGTGCCGCCACGGCAAGCGGCTCGTACCCCTCCGCCGCCAGCTGGAGCAGCGACAGCGCGCCTGAACGCTTGGATAGTCCCTCCCCGCTGACAGTCGTCAGGAGGTTGTGGTGGCCGAAGCGGGGCGCCGCTCCGCCCAGTGCCTCGAAGAGCTGGATCTGCACGCCCGTATTGGTGACGTGGTCCTCGCCGCGCACAACGTCGGTAATCCCGAGCGCGATATCGTCCACGACGGAGGGAAGCGTGTAGAGGTAAGTGCCGTCCTCGCGCACCAGGACGGGGTCGGAGAGGGAGGCGCAATCCACGTGCGAGGCTCCCCGCACGAGGTCGTCCCAAGCCACGACTCGCGGCTGGAGCCGGAAACGCCAATGCGGGCGCCGGCCCTGCGCCTCGAGGGCACGCCGGTCCTCCTCCGTCAGTGTGAGAGCGGCCCGGTCGTAGATCGGCGGCTGACCGCGGGCGAGCTGGATTCGGCGGCGGCGCTCCAACTCCTCCGCTGTCTCGTAACAGGGATAGAGGCGGCCGCTGGCCTTCAGGCGCTCGGCGGCTTCGCCATAGAGGTCCATCCGGTCCGATTGCCGCACTACGAGGTCGGGGACGATACCGAGCCAGGCGAGGTCGATCTCGGTCTGCTCGGCGTACTCGGCGCGCGAGCGCTCGGCGTCCGTGTCGTCGAAGCGGAGCACGAAGGTGCCGCCCTGCCGTCGTGCAACGAGCGCGTTCAGGAGCGCCGTGCGAGCATTGCCGATATGGATGAGGCCCGTCGGCGACGGGGCAAAGCGCAGGACCGGAGACATGCCGGGGGTGTAGCGACTCGGCGCCTCGCTGTCTCGCCCGTCCGGCGTGGTCAGGAGGGCCGGAACTCCGAATACCCGTGCACCCGGTGGATATGCGCCTCCCCGCGCCCGATCTCGCCGAAGGGTGCGAGTTGCCAGTCCCAGCTGTCCTCGGGGGGCGGGAGGCGCTCGTCGCCGATCAGGGTTTCCTGCTCCAGGATCGAGCCGGCGCGGCCGAGAACGCGGTAGGCAACATCCGTCAGAAGGCACACGCGGCAGTGAACGCGGGCAAGGTCGGCGAGGTGCCAGCTGCTCACGAGCCGTGGAAGATCGGCCGGAAGGTGAGCCGCCCTGTGCGGCCTCCGCTCCAGCCAACGCTCGATTGCTATCGGGAGCTGGGACAGGATATTGGCCGAGATCACGAGGTCGAGGCTCGGATCTTTCCGCCAGGATGAGAGCGGGTCGGAGCGTCCATCCGCCTCGCCAGCGAGCCATCCCGCGGCACCGGTAAGGTCTGCCACGACGGGCTCGGCACCAGCGCGGCCCGCCTTCAGTCGTGCAGGGAGAAGATGAACGGCGTCGAGCAGCACCACGCGCTCGAACTGGGCGGTTAGGAACGCGAGCGGCACATCCCCGATCAACCCCGATCCGAGAACAAGAACCGTCCTCCTGAATTGCAGGCCGGAGACGGATCGCCTTACGACGTGATGGCACCGTGCCTCATGCGGCCGCCACGCCCGACGCTGCCGGGTGGCGCGCGACCAGATCGCCACCGCATCCCCGACCAGCCCGAACCGGCGGAGTTGAGGTGACGTGAGGGCGGTGAGGTTCAAGACCGCCGCAGCGAGCATCGGGAATGCCGCCGAGATCGGACGATCTGTTCGGAACCGGTCAAGCTTCCCGAAGTTGAAAAGGCATCTTTGAACGGGAGACAGACATGCTCAAGGGCGGCCTCCTCTGGCTCATCGGCATACCCCTGCCGATCATCATCTTGATTGCGCTGTTCACGAACTGGCTCAGCTGAGCCCAGTTCTTCGCGGCAGCCCACGGAATGGAAAAGGGGCGGTGATACACCGCCCCTTTTTGTTGATGCTACTCGGCAGCCGCGGGGATCGTGATGCCCCGCGCGAGCCGTTCCTGCTTGATGAGCTCGGCGGTCATGAACGCAACTTCCAGCGCCTGCTCCGCATTGAGCCGCGGATCGCAGAACGTGTGATAGCGGTCGCCGAGATCCTGGTCGGTCACCGCCCGCGCGCCGCCGGTGCATTCGGTGACGTTCTTGCCGGTCATCTCGAGGTGCACCCCGCCCGCATGCGTGCCTTCGGCCTGATGGACGGCGAAGAATGACTTGATCTCGCCGACCACAAGCTCGAACGGCCGCGTCTTGTAGCCGTTGCCGGACTTCACGGTGTTGCCGTGCATCGGATCGCATGACCAGATCGGCGTGCGGCCTTCCCGCTTCATCGCGCGAACCAGCGCTGGAAGGTGCTCGAAGACCTTCGTTGCGCCGAATCGGCAGATGAGCGTCAGCCGACCCGGCTCGCGATCCGGATCGAGGATGTCCGCCAACCTCAGCAGGCCGTCCGGCGTGAGCGACGGGCCGCATTTCAGGCCGATCGGGTTCTTGATCCCCCGCGCATATTCCACATGGGCGTGGTCAACCTGCCGGGTCCGGTCACCGATCCAGAGCATGTGGCCGGAAGTGGCGTAGTAGTCGCCGGTCGTCGAATCGACGCGCGTCATTGCCTGCTCGTAGCCGAGCAGCAGCGCCTCGTGGCTCGTGTAGAAGTCCGTCGTCCGCATCTCCGGGTGGACTTCCGGGTCGATGCCGATCGCCCGCATGAAGGCGAGCGTCTCGGAGATGCGATCGGCCAGCTCTCGATATCGGGACGATTGCGCTGAGTCCTTCGCAAAACCCAGCATCCAGCGGTCGACATTGTCGAGGTTGGCGTAGCCGCCGGTCGCAAAGGCGCGCAGCAGGTTCAGGGTCGCGGCCGATTGCCGGTAAGCCTCGAGTTGCCGACGCGGATCGGGTTCGCGCGCCGCGGCCGTGAACTCGTTGTCATTGATGATGTCGCCGCGGTAGCTCGGCAACTCGACGCCATCGATCGTCTCGGTCGGGGCGGAGCGCGGCTTTGCAAACTGGCCCGCGATCCGGCCGACCTTCACGACGGGCGAAGCACCCGCGAAGGTCAGGACCACCGCCATCTGCAGGAAGACGCGAAAGAAGTCGCGGATGTTGTCCGCCGAATGCTCGGCGAAGCTCTCGGCGCAATCCCCGCCCTGGAGCAGGAATGCCTCGCCGGCCGCGACCTTGCTCAACGCCCGCTTGAGCTTGCGCGCCTCGCCTGCAAAAACGAGCGGCGGAAACCCGGCGAGCTGGGCCTCGACGGCTCCGAGCGCTTCCTGGTCCGCATAAAACGGCACCTGCTGGATCGGACGTTGCCGCCAGCTGTCAGGTGCCCAACGCTCGTTCATAACCTTCTCCAGTTCATCTCAGCGGCGCGTGTGGCGCCCGTGAGTAACGGGTGCTTATACATCACAAGACGGCGGGAGCGAGGCTCGGGGAACAGATGATTCCGCTGTCGCGAAACTGCGCTTCGCCGTAAGAGGCTTTGCACGGAGCAAAGCGGAGAGAACAAGGATGAGCGGATCGGGAAAGATCGCCCTCGTCACAGGAGCAGGCACTGGCGTCGGCAAGGCGGCATCGCTGGCACTGCTACGGGACGGCTGGTCCGTCGTTCTCTCCGGCCGCCGGCGCGAGCCGCTCGATGAGGTCGCAGCGCAAGTCGAGCCGGGCCGCACTCTCGTCGTGCCGAGCGACATCACCTTGCCTGACGATGTGGAGAGCCTGTTCCGCCAGACAAGGGAAACCTATGGCCGGCTCGACCTTTTGTTCAACAATGCCGGCCGCGGAGCGCCCGCCGTACCCATCGAGGACCTGCCGCTCGAAACCTGGCGTGCGGTGGTCGATACGAACCTGACCGGCATGTTCCTGTGCACCCAGCACGCGTTCCGGATCATGAAGGATCAGAACCCCCGCGGCGGCCGCATCATCAACAACGGGTCGATCTCGGCCCACGCCCCGCGGCCCTTCTCGATCGCCTACACGTCGACCAAGCACGCCGTAACCGGGCTGACCAAATCGACTTCGCTGGACGGGCGCGCATATGACATCGCCTGCAGCCAGATCGACATCGGCAACGCCGACACCGCGATGGGCGGCCGCATGAAGGCCGGAGTGCCGCAGGCGGACGGGTCCATCCGGCCCGAGGCCGTCATGGATCCCGACCACGTCGGCAGTGCCATCCTCTACATGGCGTCGCTGCCGCTGGAGGCCAACGTGCAGTTCATGACGATCATGGCGACGAAGATGCCCTTCGTCGGCCGGGGTTGAAGCACCCTCCACTCCCGTCGGCGCGGGCCGCCACCCAACTTCAGCTTGGACCCCGGCTTTCGCCGGGGTGAGCGGGATCGGGCTCTACATCGTCTCGCGCATCATCTGCAGGTAATCCGCCGCCTTCACTGGCCTCGGATTCGTCGGCGTCGAGTGATCGAGCTCCGCCTTTTTTGCCATCTCGGGCAGAACCGCTTCCGGAACGCCCATCTCGCCCAGGGTCTTCGGCATGCCGATTCGGGCGTTCAACCCATCGACATAACCGGCGAGGTCCGCATCGGCAGGCAGGCCCATAGCTAGCGCCAGGCGCGCATATTTCTCGTCAGCCGAGCCCACGTTGTAGCGCAGGACGGGCGGCAGAAGCACCGCGTTCAGCGTACCGTGGTGGAGCGCCGGGTGCTTCAGCGAGCCCAGCGCGTGTGAAAGCCCGTGCACCGCGCCGAGGCCCTTCTGGAAGCACATGCCGCCCTGAAGCGCGCCCATCATCAGCTCGGAGCGGGCCCCGCGGTCCTGCCCGTTGGCCACCGCCTTCTCCAGGTTCCGGACGATGCGCCCTGCCCCGTCGAGCGCGATGGCGTCGGCGGGCGGGTTGAAACGCGGGGAGAGGAAGGTCTCGATGCAGTGCGAGAGCGCGTCCATACCGGTCGCCGCCGTCAGCCGAGGCGGCAGCCCGAGTGTCAGATCCGGCTCGCAGATCGCGCGCTTCGGGATGAGGTGTGGGCTGATGAGGCCCACCTTCCGGCCATCGGCCAGGTTCATGAGCGCGGCACGGCCGACCTCGCTGCCCGTGCCCGCGGTCGTCGGGATGGCGATGACCGGAGCGACCGCCGCCGTGATCAGCGGAATGCCACCATCGATCGCGGCATAGCGCGCGAGCGGCCCCGGATGGGTCGCAAGGATCGACACGGCCTTAGCCAGGTCGATCGGCGATCCGCCGCCAAACCCGATCAGGCCGTCGCACCTCTCGGTGAGATACGTCTCGACGGCCGCGAGGGTGGCCGCCTCCGTCGGATTCGAGGGTACCTCGTCGAACACGATGGCAGCCATTCCGGGCGGCAGCACCGCGAGCAGTCGGTCGAGCAGGCCCGTCGCGGCCACGCCCTTGTCCGTCACGATGAGCGGCCGGGTGATCCCGAGCGCCGCGAAGTCCTCGGGCAGTTCCGTCAGGACGCCGTCGCCGAAGCGGATTGTCGTCAGGTAAGTGATGAGCGCCATGATGTCCTGAGCCTCAGCCGACCGCGACCGGTCGTTTGGTGACGAAGGGCGTCCGCATGGTGACGAGTTCCTCGGCAGCCGTGGGGTGAACCGCGACCGTCCGGTCAAAATCGGCCTTCGTTGCCCCCATCGAAACCGCGACACCCGCGAGCTGGATCATCTCGCCCGCATGCTCGCCGACCACGTGCACCCCGAGCACCTTGTCGGTCTCGGCGTGAACGACGAGCTTCATCAGCACCTGCTCGCTCCGGCCCGACAGGGTGGCCTTCATGGGCCGGAAGCTTGCCTTGTAGATGATCACGTTCTGATCGCCATAGAGGCGTCGCGCGGCCTCCTCGCCGTGCCCGACGGTCCCGATTTCCGGAGTGGAGAACACGGCCGTCGGGATGAGCTCGTGCTCGACGAGAGAAGGCTTGCCGCCGAAAAGCGTATCGGCGAACGCATGCCCCTCGCGGATGGCGACGGGCGTGAGGTTCGCCCGGTTCGTCACGTCGCCGACTGCCGAAATCGAGGGAACGGAGGTGCGCGAATAGCCGTCCACCGGGATCGCGCCGACCATGTCGAGCTCGATCCCCACCTTCTCCAGCCCGAGATGCCGCGTATTGGGACGGCGTCCGGTCGCCACGAGGACCTGGTCCGTTTCCAGCACCTGCCCGTCTGAGAGTGTCACGGCAATGCAGTCATCCCGACGCTCGAGGCGCTCGAGCATGACGCCGAGGCGCAAGTCGATCCCGCGCTCCGCATAGGCCTTGCCTAGAGCTTCGCGCACATCCTCGTCGAAACCGCGCAGGAGCCTTTCGCCTCGGTGCAGCAGCGAGGTGCGGGATCCGAGTCCGTGGAACACGCCCGCGAACTCGACCGCGATATACCCCCCACCCACCACCAGGATGCGCGGTGGCAGTTTCTCGAGCTCGAACACCTCGTTGGAGGTGATGGCGAGATCCCCGCCGGGGATTGGGGGCTCCATGGTGGGATGCGCACCGACCGCGATGAGGATGTGGCCAGCACGGACCGTACGGCCCGACGTGACCAGCCGCACCGTGTTGGCATCCTCGATGACCGCGCGCTCGCTGAAGGTCGCGACCTTCGAGCCTTCGAGCAGGGCGCCGTAGATCCGCTCCAGCCGGCTGATCTCGGCATCACGGTTTGCCTTGAGCGTCGCCCAGTCGAACCGGGTCTCGCCGACCTGCCAGCCGAAGCCGGCCGCATCCGCGAACTCCTCCCGGAAACGGCTCGCATAGACCATCAGCTTCTTCGGCACGCAGCCGCGGATCACGCAGGTGCCACCGAACCGGTACTCCTCTGCGATAGCGACCTTGGCGCCATGGCCTGCCGCGATCCGGGCGGCGCGGACGCCTCCCGAGCCCGCCCCTATGACGAAAAGATCGACGTCGAAATCAGCCATGTCTCACCTGAAGCCGCGCGAGAGAGCCCGCGCGGAATGAAGCCCAGCCCGCCCGCGGAACGCGACGGCTCACGTGTGAATCACGCGTCCGTAGGCGTCGAGCACGGCCTCATGCATCGTTTCCGACAGGGTCGGATGCGGGAAGACCGTGTGGATCAGCTCCTCCTCGGTCGTCTCGAGATTCATGGCGATCACGAAGCCCTGGATGAGCTCGGTGACCTCCGCGCCGACCATATGTGCGCCGAGGAGCTGGCCCGTCTTCTTGTCGAAGATCGTCTTGACCATGCCCTGGTCTTCGCCGAGCGCGATAGCCTTGCCGTTACCGACGAAGGGAAAGCGGCCGACGCGGATGTCGTAGCCCTGCTCCTTCGCTTTGGACTCGGTCAGTCCGACAGAGGCAATCTGCGGGTTGCAGTATGTGCAGCCAGGAATCTTCCCCTTGTCGAGCGGCTCGGCATGGAGCCCCTTGATGGCGTCCATGCAACGCTCGCCCTCGTGCTCCGCCTTGTGGGCCAGCATTGGCGGACCTGCGACATCCCCGATGGCGTAGACGCCGGGCACGTTGGTCCGGCCGAGCCCGTCGGTGACGACGATGCCGCGCTCGATCTTCACCCCGAGCTTCTCCAGCCCGATATTCTCGATGTTGCCGACGACGCCGACGGCCGAGATAAGTCGTTCGGCCGTGATGGTCTGCGTGCCGCCCTTGCCGTCCTCGATTGTCGCAGTGACTTGGTCGGAGCCCTTCTCCACCTTCGTCACCTTGGCGCCCGTCAGGAACTTGATCCCCTGCTTCTCGAAGCGCTTGCGGGCGAAGGCGGCGATCTCCGCATCCTCCACCGGCAGGATCTGGGGCAGCAGCTCCACGACGGTCACCTCGGCGCCCATGGTGCGGTAGAAGGAGGCGAATTCGATGCCGATCGCGCCCGATCCCATGACGAGGAGCGACTTCGGCATCCGGTCGGGCACCATCGCCTCGTAATAGGTCCAGATGAGCTTCTTGTCCGGCTCGATGCCCGGAAGCGCGCGCGGCCGGGCGCCGGTCGCGACGACGATGTGCTTGGCCGAGTAGGAGCCCGCACCGAGCGCGCCCTTCGGGGGCTCCGCGCGCTTCGTCTCCTTGACGATAATCCTTCCGGGAGTACTGCCCTTCGGGGCGGACTCGACCGCGGCTTCGCCCCAGATCACATCGATCTTGTTCTTCTTCATAAGGAACGCGACACCGTCGGCGAGTCGCTTCGAGACACCCCGCGAGCGCTTCACGACGGCGCCGACATCGGCCGACACCGTGCCCTCGATCTTCAACCCGTAATCAGCCGGGTGCTGCATGTAGTGGTAGATCTCGGCCGAGCGCAGCAGCGCCTTGGTCGGAATGCAGCCCCAGTTCAGGCAGATACCGCCCAGATGCTCGCGGTCGACGACCGCGGTCTTGAAGCCGAGCTGCGCCGAGCGGATCGCCGCCACATAGCCGCCGGGCCCCGCCCCGATGATGATGACGTCGTACTCGCCGGCCATATGCGTTTCCTACCCTGGCGATGTCCGGGCCGCGACGCATTCCGCCGGGACCGGGAGGTTTGTTCAAGGGCGGCGCGATGGCTGGGTCAAGCCCGGTCGCGACATGGCCGGTTTCATCCCTGCGGGATCACGGGCCGTTCCATCAATCCAGCGGCGCCAGGCTTCGGTCGGAAGCCTTCCTCCTCCAGAAGGGCGCGCATCTCGGGATCGAGCGAGGCGGGTTCGAGCACCACGGATGCGAGCCCGTCCTCCGCCGCCAGCGCATCCGCAAGCCGCAGCACGCGCGGGCCGAGTTCCCCGACCCGCTCATGGAAGACAGCGAGAGCATCGATGCGCCACGCACCGCCGTCCGGGCGGCCGTCGAGGACGGCCGTGATCTCCCCGCCCTCGTCCGCCACCACGGCCTCGGCGGGTGCCGGGCCGGAGCGCTCGCCAAGCAGCGCGCGGATCGTGTCCATGTCCTCGGGGGCAGCGCGGCGGAAGGGCGAGTGAAGGTTCAGCATGGGGCGGGGCGTCTCCGTTCGCCGGAGAAACGCCCTAGCTCACCTTCCGTTCTGCGAAAGCTCGGGCAAAGTGCGTCACCGTCGGCTCGTCCGTGAGGTCGATCTTCAGCGGAGTGACCGAAATCTTGCCCTCCGAGAGCGCCTTCAGGTCGGTTCCGTTCCCGGGCGTGAAAGGCTGCCGCGAGAAGCCGATCCAGAAGTAGGGATTTCCGCGACCGTCTCGCCGTTCCTCGATGCCCAGCAGCCCATTGTCACGCTTGCCCTGGGCCGTGACGGCGATGCCCTTCACCTCCTCGGGCTCGCAATCGGGGAAATTGACGTTGACGAGGGTCCCCTCCGGGATCCCTGCATCGAGTATGGCCCGGATGGTCGCCGCGCCGTGGCGCTCGCCGCAATGCCACTTGATGTGATCGCGCCCGCTCTTGCCGTAGGCCTGGGAAAGCGCAACCGACGGAATTCCGAGCACCGTCCCCTCCATGGCGCCAGCGATGGTGCCGGAATAGCCGACATCCTCGGCCACGTTCGAGCCGCGGTTGATGCCGGAAAGGACCAGATCGGGCCGCCCGTCCTTCAGGATGTGGCGGGTCGCCATGATGACGCAGTCCGTGGGCGTACCCTTCACGGCGAAGCGCCGCTCGGAGACCTGCCTCAGCCGAAGGGGATCGGAGAGGGACAGCGAATGCGAGACCCCGGAATTGTCGAATTCGGGTGCGGAGACCCAGACGTCGTCCGAGAGCTCCCGGGCGACCTTTTCGAGGAGCTCCAGCCCGGGCGAGTGGATGCCGTCATCGTTGGTGACGAGAATTCTCAATCTCAACTCCACTGTCATTCCGGGGCGCCGCAGGCGAACCCGGAATCCACGGTTGGACCGGAGCCCAATCGTGGGTTCCGGATCTCCGCTTCGCTCCGTCCGGAACGACGGCGCGGAGAAGACTCAGCCGCCAATCCGGGTGAGCCCGCCCATATAGGGCCGAAGCACCGACGGGATCGTGACGGAGCCGTCCGGCTCCTGATAGTTCTCCAGCACGGCGATCAGCGCGCGACCGACCGCGACTCCCGAGCCGTTCAGCGTGTGGACGAAGCGCGGCTGCTTCTCGCCCTTCGCCCGGAAGCGCGCGTTCATGCGGCGGGCCTGAAAGTCGGTGCAGACCGAGCAGGAGGAGATCTCGCGATAGGTCCCCTGCCCGGGCATCCAGACCTCGATGTCGTAGGTCTTGGCCGACGCGAAGCCCATGTCGCCCGTGCAGAGGGTCATCACCCGGAACGGCAGGTCAAGCCGCTTCAGCACCTCCTCGGCGCAGGTGAGCATTCGCTCGTGCTCATCGGCCGAGGTGTCCGGAGTCGTGATCGAGACAAGTTCGCACTTGGTGAACTGGTGCTGGCGCAGCATGCCACGCGTATCCCGCCCCGCGGCGCCGGCCTCCGCGCGGAAGCAGGGCGTGAGGGCGGTGAAGCGAAGGGGCAGTTCCTCATCGGAAAGGATGCTCTCGCGCACGAGGTTCGTCAGCGGGACCTCGGCGGTGGGAATGAGCCAGTGTCCCTCGGGTTCGCCCGCGCCGATCTGCTCGATATTCCCGGCGAAGAACTGATCATCCCGGAATTTCGGCAGCTGCGCCGTGCCGAACATCGCGTCGTCGCGCACCATCAGCGGCGGCGAGACCTCCGTGTACCCGTGCTCGGTCGTGTGCAGGTCGAGCATGTACTGACCGAGCGCCCGCTCCAGCCGGGCGAGCTGGCCGCGCAGGACCACGAAGCGCGAGCCAGACAGCTTGGCGGCCGCCTCGAAATCCATCGCCGGGCCGATGCCGACCCTCCAGGCCTCAGCCAGCTCGAAGTGCTGCTTGCCCGAGCCGAGCTGCCGGCTGCCCTCGAAGCGATTCTCCTCGCGCTGAACGTTGTCGTGCTCGTCCTTTCCGACCGGCACGTCCGGGTTCGGGATGTTCGGGATCTCCGCAAGACGCTTCTCCAGCGCCTCGGTCGCGTCCTTTTCTCGCTTCTCCTGCTCCGGGATGGATTCCTTCAGTCGCGCCACCTCGGCCATCAGCTCGGCCGCGCGCGTCTCGTCCTTGGCCTTCTTGGCGGCGCCGATCTCCTTGGAGAGGGCATTGCGCCGCTCCTGGGCGGCCTGAGCCTCTGAGATCGCGGAGCGGCGCGCGTCGTCCAGTCGGATCAACTCGGCCGATAGCGGCTCCATGCCGCGATTGTGGAGGCCCTGGTCGAAAGCGTCCGGGTTGTCCCGGATGAAGCGGATGTCGTGCATGGCGGAGCGATAGCGCTCTTCAGTGTCATGACCGCGCGCCGCGGCCATCCGGATCGAGGAAGCGCTCCGCTTTTCACATCGGGCTGCCCGGGACAAGCCCGGCAGCCCGCTCCTTAGGTGGCTGCAGCCTCCGCGTCCGCCTTGGCGCGCTTCTTCTCGGCCATCACCACCGCGAGAATTGACGCTTCGTAGAGCGCCAGCGTCGGTATCGCCAAGGCGAGCTGGCTGATCACGTCGGGGGGCGTCAGGACCGCTGCGATCACGAAGACGATCACGATCGCGTAGCGTCGCTTCTCCTTCAGGAACTTCGAATCGATCATCCCGGCCCGGGCGAGGAGCGTCAGCACGACCGGCAGCTGGAAGCAGATCCCGAAGGCGAAGATCAGCGTCATGATCAGCGAGAGGTACTCGTTGACCTTGGGCAGGAACTCGATCGTCGGGCTGTCCCCGACCGCGAATTGCTGCATCCCGACCGAGAACCGCATCAGCAGCGGCATCGCCATGAAATAGACGAGCAGCGCCCCGAGCAGGAACAGGATGGGGGTTGCCACGAGATAGGGCAGGAACGCGCCGCGCTCGTTCTTGTAGAGGCCCGGCGCGACGAACTTGTATATCTGCGTCGCGATCACCGGGAAGGCCAGGAAGCCCGCCCCGAACACAGCGACCTGGATCTGCGTGAACAGGAACTCCAGCGCGTGGGTGTAGATGAGCCGCGCGTGTTCCGCGTCACCGACCGCCCAGACATAGGGCTGCACGAGGATGTTGTAGATGTGCTTGGCGAGCGCGAAGCACAGGAAGAACATCACGATGAACGCCGCGAGCGCCTTGATGAGGCGCGATCGCAGCTCGATCAGATGCTCGATCAGCGGGGCTCGAGAGGCTTCGATCTCCGCTTCGTCTTCCGCAGTCCTCACGCCTGGGCACTCTTGAGGGGAGCGGGCTCAGGCGCGTTAGCTGCGGCCGGCACTTCGGCCGGCCCGGGCTCGAGGCCGGGACCCGTCAAATCGGGAGGGATGGGCACGACCGGATCGGGCGGCGGCAAGGCAGGCTCGGGCATGGGCTCGATCTGCGGGATCGGACCCGCCTCCTCCACGGCCGGAGCGGGGACGGCATCGGAGGCTCCGGCATTCCCCTCGCCGGAGACCGCCTTTGCCTCGACGGCCGTCTTCAGCTCGTCGCGGATCGTCTGGATGGGATTGAAGGCCGAACTCGTCGCCGAGGAAACCTGCCGGTTTATGCCCTCGACCTCGCGGCGGACCTCATCGAGCTCCGCCTCGCGCATGGCCTCGTTGAACTGACCCTGGAATTCGGATGCAAGACGGCGCACCTTGGCCGTCATCTGGCCAACGGTGCGCAAGGCCTTGGGCAGGTCCTTGGGGCCGATCACGATGAGGGCGACGCCGCCGATCACCATCACCTCGCCCCAGCTCATGTCGAACATGGGCAGCGTATCTCGGAACTCAGCCCGCCCTCAAAGCCGGGCGGGCAGGGGCAGCTTGACGGCGAGTTCCTCAGCCGACTTGGCGGTTAAGGGTCGAGGTCGTCCCGGCCGGCTGCGTGTTTGCGTGCTCGATCGTGCGAACCGGCTCGTTCGACGCGGGCGCGGGCGGCGTCGTGGCTGCCGTCTCCTCGTCCGACATCCCCTTCTTGAATGCTTTGATGCCCTTGGCGACGTCGCCCATCATCTCGGAAATCTTGCCGCGTCCGAAGAGCAGCATGACGATCCCGCCGACGACGACCCAGTGCCAGATGCTTGCGCCACCCATGGCGATCTCCTTCGTGGCCCGTTGGCCCAGCGCCCGATGTTGGCCGGCAAACTAGGGTCCGAACGCGGGGAAAACAAGGATATCCTGCCTGCGGCGCTATCGCCCTTTGGCGAATTGAAGCGGGTGGTGAACGGCGCATCGCTTTGAAGAGCGCCGAGGCCGTGGGTTTTCGACCTTCGGCTGACGAGGTGCTAGAAGGGTCCGACCCCACCTGCTTCGGAGCTCAGATGAAACTGTCCCGCGGACTGACATTGGCCGCTCTCGGCACCATGCTGGCGACCGGCGCCGCTCAAGCGCAGGGCGTGATGGCGCCAGCTCCGATCACAATGCCGCCTTCGCTCCGCGACGCCGCACCCGCCAGCGGCAGCGCGACGCAGCCCCGCCGGGCCCGCAATCCGGCAGCCGATACTTCGAACAAGGCCGCGAGCACTGCGCCCCGGAAGAAGCTTCAGGCGCCGTCGGCAACGGCCCCGGCGCAATCCTCGGGAAACAGCTACTCGAACCGGGTCGACTCCCGTCCCCAGCGCCCGAGCGCCCCCGCATTCGAGCTGGAAGACGACCCACGCGCGGTCCGGCCAGTCCTGAACAATGGTCGGGCCGGGGTCGGGATGCGCTTCTGAGGTCGCTTACTCGAGGTAGCCGGCTGCGGGCGGTCGAGGGCTCCCGGCCGGATCACGCTCGGCAAGCGACGCCTCGGCGACCCTGCGCCTTCGAGCAGCCCTCCCGGACGAGCGTTGGCCAAAGATTGGCCGCTATCGGGGTGGTCCTAGGCCGCTCGCCGAACAACGCCACTGGCTGGGTCTCGGCTCAACGGAGGGCTCCACTCGATCGGAACCCGAGGTCAGGCAGCTGACGCGTTCCGGGAGGAGGGTCGGGAGCCCGTCAGGGGCACCCGTGCTGCCGGGTTGCTCACGCGCGCATACACGTACGCGCACATACGCGTGCGGGATGAAAAACACGGTTCGAGCCCTTACATAGGGTTTCGAATCGCCACAGACACGACGCATTCGCACGCGCCGCTTCCGCGGCGCGAAGGATCACCATGGCCGAACCTGCCCGAATATTCCCTGACGCCGAGTATGGCGCCGAGTCGATCAAGGTCCTCAAGGGGCTCGATGCTGTTCGCAAGCGACCCGGCATGTATATCGGGGACACGGACGACGGCTCCGGCCTCCACCACATGGTCTACGAGGTTGTTGACAACGCCATCGACGAGGCCCTTGCCGGCCACGCGGACCTCGTCACCGTGACGCTGAACGCGGACGGATCCTGCACGGTCTCGGACAACGGTCGCGGCATCCCAACCGGCATCCACCCAGAGGAAGGCGTCTCGGCGGCCGAGGTCATCATGACCCAGCTGCACGCTGGCGGTAAGTTCAACAACACGGCCGAGAGCGGTAACGCCTACAAGGTTTCCGGCGGCTTGCACGGCGTCGGCGTGTCCGTCGTGAACGCGCTCTCGGAGTGGCTGCGCCTGCGCATCTGGCGTGGCGACGAAGAGCACTTCATGGAGTTCCGGCATGGCGACCCTGTCGCCCCGCTCGCGGTGGTCGGGCCTGCCAACGGGAAACGCGGGACGGAGGTGACCTTCCTGCCATCGCCCGAGACCTTCACGCTGGTGGAGTTCGACTTTCCGACGCTCGAGAAGAGATTGCGGGAGCTCGCCTTTCTCAACTCGGGCGTGCGAATCGTCCTGACCGACGACCGCCACGCCGACGTGAAGCGGGAAGAGCTGCTGTACGAGGGCGGCATCGAGGCCTTCGTCCGTTACCTCGACCGCTCGAAAACACCGCTTCTCGACAAGCCGATCGTGGTCCGCGCGGAGCGCGACGGGATCACGGCCGAGGTCGCGCTCTGGTGGAACGATTCGTTCTACGAGACGGTGCTCTGCTTCACGAACAACATTCCGCAGCGTGACGGCGGCTCACACCTCACGGGCTTCCGCGGCGCCCTTACGCGGCAGGTGAACGGCTATGCCGAATCCTCCGGCCTCACCAAGAAGGAGAAGGTGACGCTAACGGGCGACGATTGCCGCGAGGGCCTCACCGCCGTGGTCTCCGTCAAGGTGCCGGATCCCAAGTTTTCGTCTCAGACGAAGGACCGCCTCGTCTCGTCCGAGGTCCGGCCTGTCGTCGAAAGCATCCTCAACGAGGGTCTCTCGACGTGGCTCGAGGAGCACCCCGCCGAGGCGCAGAAGGTCGTCGGAAAGGTGGTGAGGGCCGCGCAGGCCCGCGAGGCCGCCCGGAAGGCGCGCGAGATCGTCCGCAAGGACCCGCTCGGGGTTGCGTCCCTGCCAGGGAAGCTGGCGGATTGCCAGGAGCGCGATCCGGCGAAGTCCGAACTGATCCTTGTCGAGGGCGATTCGGCCGGCGGCTCCGCAAAGCAGGGCCGCGACAGGTCCTTCCAGGCCGTCCTGCCGCTCCGCGGCAAGATCCTGAACGTCGAGCGCGTCCAGTTCGAACGGATGCTCTCGTCGGAGCAGATCGGGACGCTCATCACGGCGCTCGGCACCGGCATAGGCCGCGGCGACGGACCTAACGCCTTCAATCCGGACAAGCTTAGATACCACCGGATCATCATCATGACCGATGCGGATGTGGACGGCTCCCACATCCGCACGCTCCTTTTGACCTTCTTCTTCCGGCAGATGCCCGAGTTGATCGAGCGCGGGCACCTCTACATCGCCCAGCCTCCGCTCTACAAAGCATCGCGCGGCAAGAGCCACATTTACCTGAAGGATGAGCGCGCGCTCGAAGACTACCTCTTCGACGCGGGGACCGACGGCGCGGTGCTGCGCCTCGAATCCGGGCTAGAGCTGGCCGGGCAGCAGCTCCGCTCGCTGATCGAGGAGGCGCGCGGGATCCGGACCATCATCTCGTCCCTGCACAGCCGCTATGACCGCCCGGCCATCGAACAGGCCGCGATTGCAGGCGCGCTGCGCCCGGACATCGCCGAAGATCCCGAGAAGGCACCGGGTGCCGCGAAGGCGCTGGCCGAGCGGATGGACGTTGTCTCCGAGGAGTTGGAGCGCGGCTGGACGGGGGAAGCCGTCGAGGGCGGCTACGTGCTTACCCGGACAGTGCGCGGGGTGAAGCAGGCGCTCAACCTGGATGCGCATCTCGTCGCCTCCCAAGAAGCGAGGAAGCTCGGCGAGCGCTCCGCCGCTCTGTCCGAGATCTATGGCAAGCCGGCGGCGCTCGTCCGCAAGGGCGAGGAGACGCCGATCGTCGGCCCGCTCTCGCTCTTCGACGCCGTCATGGCTTTCGGACGCAAGGGAATCACGCTGCAGCGCTATAAGGGTCTCGGCGAGATGACCGCCCAGCAGCTCTGGGAGACGACCCTCGACAAGGATGTCCGCTCGCTTCTGCAGGTGAAGGTCAAGGACGCCGATGATGCGGGCGACCTGTTCACCAAGCTGATGGGCGACGTCGTCGAGCCCCGCCGCGAATTCATCCAGGAGAACGCGCTCTCGGTCGCAAATCTCGATATTTGACGCTCGCCGGGCCGCCCGGCCTGAAGCTGTGGCAGGTGGGGACGGCGGGACTTGGGCTACCTTGCGGCGTGAGGCCCGAATGGAGCAGGCGCCATGACAGAATTGAAGATCCTGGCGGGTCCCTTCGCGTTCGACGGCAAGCTCGAGACGGAGGCGGCGCCGGCAACCTGCGCGGCCTTTCTTCGGCACCTGCCCTTCGAGGGGCAGATCGTCCATGTTCGCTGGAGCGGCGAGGGCGTCTGGATCCCGCTTGGCGACATGCAGTTCGGTGTCGGCTACGAGAACCATACGTGCCACCCTGCCCCGGGCCATGTCCTGCTCTACCCGGGCGGGATCAGCGAGACGGAGATTCTGCTCGCCTACGGAGGGGTGAGCTTTGCCAGCAAGGTGGGGCCTCTTGCAGGCAATCACTTCCTTACGCTCACCTCCGGTCTCGAAAACCTGGCTGAGCTTGGCCGCCTGACACTCTGGAAGGGTGCTCAGCCAATTCGGTTCGAACTGGCAGAGGGAAGCGTGTCCGTCTGATCGAGCCAGGGCTTAGACACTGGTCGTTCGGCCTCTCCAACCCTAGGGCGAAGACCCCTTGTTTGGGCCCGTTCGCGGATTGCGCGGGCGTCCGCCCGCGTCGAAGATGAAGAAATGCCCTTCGGCGGCTAGACGTTGGCCACAGTATCGACGCATAGCGCATCGACAGGAGCCGGGCGAAACCGGTCGGGCACTCAGGGTGTTCTCACGCGGCTTGGGCACGCGCCCGAACCGGATTTTGTGAAGAGGGTCACCGCTGCGATGTTGGTCAACAACCTTGTTCAGGCGAGCGGGCTCCTTGCGGGTCTTGCCATGCTGTCCACGAGCGCTGCCTCGGCCGCGCCGTTGGCGGATCCGACCGGCACCTGGCTGACGGAAGACGAGCGCGCGCGGATCCGCATCGAGAAGTGCGGGCCCTCGCAGGAGCACGTCTGCGGCTACGTCGTATGGATGAAGGCCTCGCAGGGCGAAGACCCGGCGGCCAAGCGCGACGTTAAGAACCCAGATCCGCGGAAGCGCAGTCGTCCTGTTCTGGGTCACCAGCTCCTGATGGGCCTGACGCTCAATGAGGACGGACGATACGCCGGCAAGATCTACAACAACGAGGACGGGAAGAGCTACGACGTGACCGTGTGGTCCGAACAGCCTTCCAGTCTCAATGTCCGGGGCTGCCTCGTGGCCTTTCTTTGCAGCACCCAGGTATGGACCCGCACGAATAACGTGGTGGCCGGGCAGCTTGCAGGCGCGACCGGAACTGCAACTGGGCCGACCTCCGAACCGGAATGGGCGAGCAAAGCTTCAGCCACGCCGGCCGGCGCCGGCCAGCGCAGCCGGCCGAAACCTTGACCGACTAGATCCTAAAGAAAACAGGAGAGCTCCCGACCAGCTTGACTTCTCGCGGCGTCCCACCGTGAAAGGCCGGGGCTCGGGACGCTGTGGAAAGGCAACACGTGAAAGCGCAACCGACAAGCGGCACGTCAGGCACGCTTGAGGCGAAGCGGCGCAACCCGGGTCTCCTGGCGGAGCTCCTGGTTCGCGGCTCGCTACGGCACCCTTGGTTGGTGATCATCGTCAGCACGCTGCTGGCCGTTGCGGGTCTCTACGTCTCCGTCACGCGCTTTGCGATCACGACCGAGACGGACCAGCTCCTCCATTCCGATGCGGCCTGGGGGCGCGACAAGAGCGAGTTCCAGGCCGCGTTCCCGCAACTCGCAAAGGTCATCCTCGTCGTCGTCGATGGGGAGACGCCCGAACTCGCGGAAGCCGGAGCCTCCCGGCTCGCGGCTGCGCTGACGAGCAAGCCCGGCCCGCATATCGAGAAGGTCTGGCGTCCCGATGCCGGGCCATATTTCGAGAAGAACGGGCTCCTGCTGCTTCCGACAGAGGAGCTCAAAGGCACGCTCGGCCAGATGCGCGAACAGGCCCCCGTCCTGTCCGCACTGGCGGGAGATCCAACGCTGCGCGGCCTGGCACGCCTCATCCAGCTCGGCGCGTCACAGGGATCGATCGGCGAGAATTCCGGCCTCCTCGACCGCCTCAGCGAGGTGGTCGAGCGCGTTCTCGCGGGCCAGCCCGCTCGCCTGTCGTGGCAGGAGTTGATGTCGGGCAAGCAGGCGCTCGCCCCCAATCAGCTTCGCAAGTTCGTGCTCGTCGAGCCGATCCTCGACTACAATGCGCTGCAGCCTGGTGCCGCGACGAGCGACCGGATCCGCGCCGCTGCCGCGGAGCTCGGGCTCACCGCCGCAGGCAGTGGAACACGCGTGCGGCTCACGGGATTGCCGCCTCTCGCCGACGAGGAATTCGGGACGGTGCAGGAGGGTGCACCGCTCCATTTAGGCCTGACGGTGGTTGCGATCGCTGTCATTCTCTACTTGGCCTTGCGCTCAGGCAGGCTCATCTTCGCGGTGCTCGCGACCACGGCGGCAGGCCTCGTCGTCACGATCGGCACTGGCCTGCTGCTCGTCGGGCGCTTCAACGTTATCTCGGTCGCGGTAGCGGCACTCTTTCTCGGCCTCGGCGTCGATTTCAGCATCCAGCTCGCGGTTCGCTATCGGGACGAGCGCCATAAGCTCCACGAGCTCCGGCGCGCCATTCTCGCGACGGCGAGCGGCATGGGCTGGTCGCTGACGCTCGCGGCCATGTCGCTGATCGTCGGCTTCTTCTCGTTCCTGCCAACCGAGTTTACGGGAGTTGCCGAGCTAGGCCTGATTACCGGCGTCGGGATGGTGATCGCGTTCGTCGCGAGTCTCACCCTCCTGCCGGCACTGATCTACGTGATGCCCCCGCCGCCGGAGCCGGAGAGCATCGAGATGCCCCGGCTTGCGAAGGTCGACCACTGGATCCTCGCTCACAGAAAGCTGGTCATCGTCTCTTCCATCGCCGTCGTCGTAGCCGGGCTGCCCTTCCTTCTTCGCCTCGACTTCGATGCCAACCCGATGCATCTGCGAGACGAGAAGACGGAGGCGGTTGCCACGTTCCTCGATCTCAGCCGGACGCCCGGCATGTCGCCGAACTCGATCAGCGTCCTGGCGCCCTCCCTTGAGACCGCGCGCCCGCTCGCGGCGAAGCTCGCCGGTCTTCCCGAGGTGAGCCGCGTGACGACCGTGCTGACCTTCGTCCCAGACAACCAGGATGAGAAGCTCGCGCTCATTCGCGAGACGGCCGAGGAACTGTCGGACATCGTCAGCGACAGGCCGCCTGCTCCCGCTCCAACCGATGCCGAACTCCAACAGGCCCTTCGTCGCGCGGCCGACGCGCTGCTGTCGAAGACGGGAACGGATGCGGGGTCGGCGGCTCTCCGCCGGCTCGGTGAGAACTTCAAGCGCCTTGCGGACGGCTCTCCAGAACAGCGCACACGTGCCCAGGCGGCGATCGCCGGGGGGCTCCCGCAACTGCTCGCGGGCCTGAGAACAGCGCTCGGGGCCAGCCGCGTAACACTGGCCGACCTGCCTGCGGATCTTCGGAGGGATTGGATCGCCCCCGACGGGCGTGTCCGGATCGAGGTTTATCCGAAGGGCGACGGCAACGACAACGAAGTGCTGGAGGCCTTCACGGCCGCGGTCGAGAAGGTCGCGCCCAACCTGTCGGGCGGCCCGGTCGACATCGTCGAGTCGGGCAAGATCATCGGGCGGGCCTTCGCAACCGCCGCCCTGCTCGCACTCCTCGGCGTCTTCGGCATCCTGACGCTCGCCCTCCGGCGTGCCAAGGACGTCGCCTTGACGCTGGGGCCCCTCGTCGTCGCCACGATCATGACCCTCGAGGCCGCTCAGCTGATCGGCATGCCCTTGAACCTCGCCAACGTGATCGCGCTTCCCCTGATGCTCGCCGTCGGGGTGGCCTTCCACATCTACTACATGATCGCGTGGCGGGAGGGCGTCGCGGACATGCTGGCCTCCAGCCTGACCCGTGCGATCTTCTTCTCGTCCCTGACAACCGGCGTGGCCTTCGGCAGCTTGTGGCTGTCGAACCATCCAGGCACGGCGAGCATGGGCAAGCTGCTGACGATCTCGCTGTTTTTCACCCTGGTCGCGGCCTTCATCATGGTGCCGGCCTTCCTGGGGCCACCTCGGACCCAGGCGGCCACACCTGGCGAGAAAAAGCCTACCTGAAGTCGGACGGCTCGACGGAGCGCCAGCGCCGACCTAGACTCCACGCTTTAGGCTAGGAGCTTCGCTTGCGCTGTCCGCTTCCCGTCACGAACACGCGCCGCATACTCTGCGTCTTTCCTGCCTACACGCCCTCCTTCGGTACCTTCGCTCACGCCTATCCGCTCATGGGCGGCGTGAAGGCCTTCATGCCGCCGCAGGGTCTGCTGCTCATCGCGGCATACCTGCCGGAATCCTGGCCGGTCCGGTTCATCGACGAGAACATCGCACCCGCGACGGCCCGCGATTTCGCCTGGGCCGACGTGGTCCTCGTGAGCGGGATGCACGTGCAGGTGGACCGGATCAATGACATCCGCCGCCGTGCGCAGGATGCCGGCAAGGTCGCGGTTCTGGGCGGTCCCTCGGCCTCGGGCGCGCCGGAATGGTACGATGGCTTCGACTACCTGCACCTAGGCGAGATGGGTGACGCGACCGACCAGTTGATCGCCTACCTGGACGCGAGCATCGAGCGCCCGCAGGCGCAGGTCCGCCTCGAGACCAAGGAGCGGCTGCCGCTCCCGGACTTCCCGCAGCCGGCCTACGACAAGGTTCCGCTGAAGCGCTATCTGATCGGCAGCCTGCAGTTCTCGAGCGGCTGCCCCTATCGCTGCGAGTTCTGCGATATTCCGGCCCTGTACGGGCGCCAGCCCCGGCTGAAGACGGCAGAGCAACTCCTCTCCGAATTGGATCTCATCCTCCGGCAGCCCGTACGGCCGGCCGTCGTCTACTTCGTAGACGACAACTTCATCGGCAACCGGAAAGCCACGCGAGAGATGCTGCCGCATCTCGTCGAGTGGCAGAAGCGGAACGGCTACCCGCTCCAGTTCGCCTGCGAAGCGACACTGAACCTCGCCCAGCAGCCGGAAATCTTGGCGATGATGCAGCAGGCGAACTTCATCACCGTTTTCGTCGGGATCGAGACCCCGGACGCCGAAGCGCTCAGACAGATCGACAAGGGACACAACGCGAAGCTGCCCATCCTGCCGTCGATCGACATCATCAACAGCTACGGAATGGAGGTCACGTCCGGGATCATCATGGGTCTTGACACCGACTCTCCCGAGAGCGAGGTGCGCCTGCGCGAGTTCGTCGACGCCTCGAACGTGCCGGTACTGACCATCAACCTGCTGCAGGCCCTACCCAAGACCCCCCTATGGGAGCGGCTCGAGAAGGCGGACCGGCTGGACCACGACCCTAGCCGGGAATCGAACGTGCGCTTCCTGATGCCCTACGAGGAGATCCTGGCGGGGTGGCGGCGCTCGATCGCACATGCCTATACGCCCGAGCGGCTATTCACCCGCTTCCTCCACCAGGTGGAGGCGACCTATCCGAACCGCATCAAGGTACCAGTGAGATCGCAGCTCACGGTCAGCAATCTGCGGCGCGGGGTGGTCCTAGGCTTCAACATCCTGGTCCGCGTCGGGCTCCTGTCGGATTACCGCCGCGCGTTCTGGAAGGCTGCACGCGAGGCCATCCGGCGAGGCCAGATCGAGGCCGTGTTCAACATGGGCTTCGTCGCCCACCACATGATCCGCTTCACCCAGGAAGCCCTATCCGGCCAGCAGAACGCCTCCTTCTACGCCACCCGGGCTGATGCTTCAGGGCAGCCCGCCGTGCCTCCCGGGGGACTCCCGGCAATCAGCGATCGACGGGCTGCCTGAGCGCCGCGAGGGTCAGCGGCGTCCACCCGGACTCTTCTTCGAGTAGCTGGCGATCGCGGCTTGGCAGCGGGGGGAGAGATCCTTCATCCGCTGCTGGAAGCACTGTTCGACCTGAGGCGTGTTCGGGTCGAACATCGAGCAGAAGCGCATGTAGTCGTTGGTGCAGTTCTGGCGGAAGACGGCTTCCTGCTCAGGCGTCATCGCGCCGGCGGCGGTCGCCGCGAGCGTAAGCCCGACCGCGGCCGCGATCCTGATCATCATCGAAGGCATGCATGCACCTGGGTGGTTGTACTTCGTGTCACTTAGGTTAACCGCGCCGAGACGGTAAGGTTCTCGACCCCGGTAGAGTGCCGCGGCGACGTTTCTGTCCAATGTCGAGCAGTCGGACCTACGACACCGCCTAGACCTCCTACGGGGCGGCCTTCTTCCCCGTGGCGTCGAACTGCTTGAGATACGCGATCAGGTCGGTGATGCGCTGCTCGTCCTTGAGGCCGGCATAAACCATTTTCGTGCCGGGGATCTTGGCACGCGGGTCCTTGATGTAGTCGCGGAAGGTGGCGTCGTCCCAGGTCAAACCCGAGTTCTTGTTGGCGGCGGAGTAGGTGTAGCCCTCCACCGTACCGGCCTTTCGGCCGAAGAGGCCGTTCAACTGCGGACCGACGATGTTTCGGGCGCCCTCCCCGATCTGATGGCAGGCGCGGCACTGCGCATAGACGCGTTCACCGGCCCCGGCATCCTGCGCCAGGCTCGGTGAACTCGCCGCCGCCGCAAGCGCCGCAACGATGCCGGCCGACCGAATGATGGACATCATCAACAGATTCTCCGCAGCCTCGAGCCCGCGCTCCATCATCCAACCGGAGCGGCAGAATGGGGCGTCCTCAAGGAGCCATATCGTACGAAGCGGTGCTCATCGGAAGGGCCGGGGCGTGCTGCAAGACACATTGCACGCCGCTTCGCCTGCAGACCGCGCGAACAGCGATGTTGAGCTTGAACGCCGGTCCGCCAAGACGCTAGCCTCTCCGATAGGGCTGCAAGCGCCTTCTCCGGCGCCCTGGTCGGCCTGAGGACCTCGTCTTGAGCTTTGTCCACGATGCGGGCGGCACCCGCTACGTCTTCCCGGATCTCAAGGCCGTGATGGCCTGCGCCTCGCCGCAACGCTCGGGCGACGAGTTGGCCGGCGTCGCGGCGCAGAGCGCGGCGGAGCGGGTCGCGGCACGACGCGTCCTTGCCGACATCCCACTGAAGCGCTTTCTCCAGGACACCCTTGTTCCCTACGAGGCCGACGAGGTCACGCGCCTGATCCTGGACGGACATGACCCGGCCGCCCACAAGCCAATCGCCCATATGACGGTCGGAGAGTTTCGGGACTGGCTCCTCAATCCGGCTGTCACGGCGAGCGAACTCACCTCAGTAGCGCCCGGCCTCACACCCGAGATGGTCGCCGCCGTCTCGAAGCTGATGCGCAACCAGGAGCTGATCACGGTCGCCGCCAAGTGCCGGGTGACGACCGCCTTCCGCACCACGCTCGGCCTCCCTGGGCGGCTCGGCAGCCGACTACAGCCGAACCACCCCACGGACGACCCGGCCGGGATCGCGGCGGTGATCCTGGACGGGCTACTTTACGGGATCGGCGACGCGGTCATCGGCATCAACCCCGCCGCGGATTCGGTCGAGGGAACCGTCGAGTTGCTGCGGATGCTCGACGATATCCGGCTCCGCCTGGACCTGCCGGCGCAGAGCTGCGTCCTGACCCATGTCACCAACGCCATCAAGGCCATCGAGCGCGGGGCCCCGACCGACCTCGTCTTCCAATCCGTGGCCGGCACCGAAGGCGCAAACCGCGGCTTCGGCGTCGATCTCGCGCTGCTGCAGGAGGCACGGGAGGCCGCCCTCTCGCTCGGTAGGGGAGAGGTCGGCGACAACGTGATGTATTTCGAGACCGGACAGGGCTCCGCGCTCTCGGCCGGCGCGCATCACGGGGTGGACCAGCAGACCCTGGAGGTCCGCGCCTATGCTGTGGCCCGGGCCTTCAAGCCTCTCATCGTTAACACTGTCGTCGGCTTCATCGGGCCGGAATATCTCTACGACGCCAAGCAGATCATCCGAGCGGGCCTGGAGGATCATGCCTGCGGCAAGCTTCTCGGCCTGCCGATGGGGTGCGACGTCTGCTATACGAACCATGCCGAGGCGGATGCGGACGACATGGACGTCCTGATGAACCTGCTTTCGGTCGCTGGCGTGACCTTCCTGATCGGCGTCCCAGGCGCGGACGACGTGATGCTCAACTATCAGAGCCTGTCCTTCCACGACATCTTGAGCCTTCGCCATCAGCTCAACCTCCGGCCCGCGCCGGAATTCGACGCGTGGCTCAGCCGCCTTGGCATGCTCGACGACGCCGGCCGGATCCCGCCGAGGCTGAGGAGCGACGAACCGGTCAGGCGGCTTGAGACGATCATCAAGGCGGCTGCCTGATGGGCAGCGTGCAGCCTGACCCATCCTGCGCCCCGCTGTTCGCAAGCCTTCGCGCGAGAACGCCAGCACGCATCGGACTTGGCCGGACGGGCGATTCGCTGCCCCTTTCAGAACAACTCGACCTGCAGCAAGCGCATGCAAGGGCGCGCGACGCGGTTCATGGGCAGGTGGATTTCGCCGCCCTGGCGGCTGCGCTCGCCCCTAGGCCAAGCATCCAGGTTCGGAGCCAGGCTGCAGATCGCGCCACGTTCCTTCGTCGTCCGGATCTCGGACGGCTGCTTGCCGAGGCCGATCTCCCGCGCCTGGACGGTGTGCGCGGAAGCTACGATCTAGCAATCATCATCGCCGACGGCCTTTCGGCCTCCGCCGTGAACACCTATGCCGCCGCGACCGCGAAGGCGATCCTGACGGAGGCGGAGGGCTATCGGATCGCCCCGATCGTTTTCGCCCACGAAGCGCGTGTTGCGCTTGCGGACGAGATTGGGGAGCGCCTTGGCGCGGGGGCGACGGCGATGCTCATCGGGGAGCGTCCAGGCCTCACGATCTCGGACAGCCTCGGCATCTATGTAACAGCGTGGCCGCGCCCGGGCCGTGCGGATTCGGAGCGCAACTGCATCTCCAATATCAATGCGCATGGCCTCGCCCCGGAAGCCGCAGGCCGGCTCTGTGGCGTGATCCTGTCGATGGCACGCCAACTCGGTCGGACGGGCACCGAGCTTAAGCCGCCCGCTCTCTAAGCAGATTGGCAAGTTGCGCAGGATCTGCGGAGAGGCCGGTTGCCTCCTGGTAGGGCCAGGTTCTAGTCCCGGGAAAGACAAGCGTGCTGCGAAGCGCTTCGGTTGACTCGGAAGTTTGGAGAGAGGCGGCCGCATGAGCCAGCAGGAGAAACCCCTTCTCGTGGAGCAGCGCGAGAGCGTCGCCTACCTCACCATGAACCGCCCTGCCGTCCTGAACGCACTCGACCAGGGCATGGTGGAAGCGCTGCTCGCGGCAGCGCAACAAGTTTCCGAAGACCCGAAGATCCGTGCCGTCGTGCTGCGTGGCGCCGGCAGGGCTTTCATGGCCGGGGGCGACATTGCCTCCTTCCAGCGCGCCCTGCCCAATGCGCCGGCCGTGATCGGCAGGCTGATCGGCCCCTTCCATGATGCGCTTCAAATCCTCGGCGCCATGCCGAAACCCCTGATCACGAGCGTGCATGGTGCGGTTGCGGGAGCCGGCGTCAGCATGATGCTGGCGGGCGATCTCACGATCGCGGCAGACAATGCGCAGATCTCGCTGGCCTATACCCGGCTTGGGACAAGTGCCGATGGCGGCGCGAGTTGGTCGCTACCGCGCGTGGTCGGCCTGCGCAAGGCGATGGAGATCGCGCTCCTGAACGAGGCGATCGGAGCGGAGGAAGCGTTGCGGCTCTCGCTCGTGAACAAGGTTGTGCCCTCCGACGACCTGGACGAAGCCACGGCGAAGCTCGCCGGAAAGCTGGCGGCCGGGCCGACCTTCGCGCTCGGCGCCATGAAGCGGCTGCTCAGGACATCGCTGGACAACAACTTCGCCACGCAGCTCGATGCCGAGGCCGAGAGCTTCAAGACCTGCGCCGGAACAGCGGATTTCGCAGAAGGCGTGGAGGCCTTCATGGCAAAGCGTCCCGCGCGCTTCTCCGGCCGCTGACCTCGCCGTCGAGGCGAACGCCCTCCCCGTCGAGATACGGGATGCGGATCATCTCCAGCGCTCCGCATCGACGTGGCGCCGGCGCCACGACTATCATCGGGCAGGACAGCAGGTAGCGCTTCATGCAGGAACCACCGGCCGCGATCGGCATGTCGATCGCCGAGATCGACACCCCGGCGCTGATCACCGACCTCGACCCGTTCGACCGGAACCTCGCCAAGATGGCGCGCTACGCCGCCTCTGCCGGGGTGGGGCTGCGTGCCCATGCCAAGACCCACAAGAGCTCGGAGGTGGCGCACCGGCAGATGGCGGCAGGCGCGGTCGGTCAGTGCGTGCAGAAGGTCGGCGAGGCGGAGGTCCTGGCGAGGGCAGGCATTCCCGACATCCTCGTCTCCAATCAGGTGGTGGAGCCCCGCAAGCTCGACCGGCTGGCGGCTCTTGCCCACCGCGCCAGGATCGGCCTCTGCTTCGACGATGCCGACCAGGTCGCACTCGCTTCTTCTGCCGCGACCAGGGCGGGCGTAACGCTGAACGGCCTCGTTGAGATCGAGGTCGGGATGGGGCGCTGCGGCATCGCCCCGGGCCGACCAGCGGCCGAGCTCGCCCGGCGCATCGCGGAGTCACCCGGGCTCCGCTTCGAGGGCCTCCAGGCCTACCATGGCCAGGCGCAGCATTTCCCGACCGCGACGGAGCGTGAAGGCGCCATCCAGGGTGCGATCGCGGCCGTCCGCGACACCCAGGAGGCGCTCGCCGCAATAGGCCTGAGCGCCAGGACGGTCAGCGGTGCCGGTACCGGAACGTTCCGGACCGAGGCGGAGAGCGGCGTCTACACCGAGCTTCAGGCTGGATCCTACGCCTTCATGGATCTCGATTACGCCTCGATCCGCGGTGCGGACGGACGACCCTACAGCGAATTCGAGCACAGCCTGTTCGTGCTCGCCAGCGTCATGAGCGTGGCGGGGCCGGACTGGTTCGTCGTGGATGCGGGCCTCAAGTCGTATAGCGGCGAGAAGGGGCTGCCGCGGGTGCATGGGGCCGAAGGCTGGACCTTCCTCGGCATGTCGGACGAGCACGGCAAGATCGGGCTGTCCGCCGGCGCGCCCCGGCCGCGACTCGGGGAGAGGGTCGCGCTGATCCCCGGCCATTGCGACCCCACCATCAATCTGCACGACTGGTATGTGGGCGTCCGGAACGGCCGCGTGGAAGAGGTCTGGGCGATCGACGCCCGGGGAGCGAGCCGCTGAGGCTGCCAGCCGAGTGTTGACGCCGAGGAGGCCACGACCGTAGTATCGTCTGACAAGCAGACAACTGCGGATGGGAGGCTAAGCTGGCGCGGGTTCCGGACGAGACCTGGATGGCGGCGTTTCGGGACCGCGTGAACGCAGATCCCGAACTTCGCGTCACCGGTGGCAAGTTCGACGCGAGTTTTAGCGTCACCTTCGACGACACGCGCTACGTGATCCAGGTGCGGGCCGGCCAGATCGAACGCATCCTCGCCGCGCCGCGCTTCGACGTGCGCACGGCTTTCGGCGTGCGGGCGCCCATGTCCGTCTGGTCCAGGTTCCTCGATCCGGACCCGCCTCCCCTCTTCCACGATTTCTTCGCCATGCTGATGCGCGTGCCCGAGTTCGTGCTCGACGGCGACACGCTGGTCGCCATGCAGAATGCGCGCGCCCTTCACCGGATGATGAACCTGATGCGCGAGGTCGGGCCGGTTTCGGCGGAGGCGGCGCATGCCTGATTTCGAGCCGATCCTCGGCCGCTATCTCAGCGTCGATGTCGAAGGCGCCCCACACCGGATCTATGTCGAGGAGGCGGGGCAAGGCATCCCGCTTCTCTGCCTCCACACGGCCGGCGCCGACAGCCGGCAGTACCGGCACCTCCTCAACGACCGGGAAGTCACCTCGCGCTTTCGCGTGGTCTGTTTCGACATGCCGTGGCACGGCCGGTCCGACCCGCCGGATGGCTGGTGGCTCACCCGGTACGAGCTCACGACCAAGCGCTACCTCGCCCTGATCGAGGCGGTCTGGACGAATCTGGAGCTCGACCGTCCGGTCGTGATGGGCTGTTCCATGGGCGGCGCGATCGTGCTGCGGGTCGCGAGCGACTACCAGGGCCGCATCCGGGGCGTCATCGGCCTCGAGGCCGGGGCGCATGCGCCGGGCCGCTACAACGAGTTCCTGCACCACCCGGCCATTCATGGCGGAGAGCTGGTTGCGACCTACACCTATGGCCTGAACGCGCCGCAGAGCCCGGAAGCGGGCAAGCGCGCCAACTGGTGGTACTACGCGCAGTCCGGACCGGGCGTCTATGCCGGGGACGTGATGTTCTACTCGTTCGACTGGGATGCGCGGGAGCACATCAAGTCGATCGACACCGGCCGGTGCAAGGTGAGCCTGCTCACGGGCTCCTACGATTATTCCTGCACGCCGGCGATGACGAAGGCCGTTGCCGACGCGATCCCGGGCTCCCGCTACACGGAGATGACCGGCATCGGGCACTTCCCGATGATCGAGAACTACGAGCATTTCCGTCGCTACCTGCTGCCGGAGCTCGACTTCATGGCGGCCGAGTAGCACCGCCGGCCGAAAAAGGGACGCAAGGGGAACACATGAGGAGGCTTGCATCCGCCGCAGCGGCCTTGCTGCTGCTCGCCGGTTCCGCCGTCGCGCAGACCTTTCCGAACCGGCCGGTCACGCTCGTGGTCGCGGCCGCGGCGGGCGGCACCACGGATGTTCTCGCCCGGCTCGTCGCCAAGAGCATGAGCGAGGATCTCCGCCAATCGGTCGTCGTCGAGAACGTGGTCGGGGGAGGCGCGACGGTCGGCACGCGCCGGGTCGTTCGGGCGGAACCGGACGGCTATACCCTGATCTTCGGCAACATGGGCTCCTTCGCGGCCAATGTCTGGCTCTTCCCGCAGCTCGGCTACGATCCGCGCCAGGACCTTGCCCCCGTCGGTCTCGTGGCCATCGTTCCGATGGTGCTGTCGCTCTCCAAGAAGAGCGGCCTCCCGGACCTGCCGGCCTTCCTGGCCAAGCTCAAGGCGGACGGGAAGAGCGTGAATTTCGGCCATGCGGGGCCCGGCACGACCGGCCATCTCGCGACCGCGACCTTCCTCCACGTGACCGGCACCAAGGCGGTCGACATCGCCTATCGCGGGGCCGGCCCGGCCATCAACGACCTGATCTCCGGCACGATCGATGCCGTCATCGACCAGACCGTAACGATGCTTCCCCTCCATGCCGGCGGCAGCGTCACGGCGGTTGCGACCTCCAGCACGCGCCGCCTGCCGCAGGCGGCGGACGTCCCGACCTTTGCCGAGGCCGGCGCGCCGCAATTCGACCTCACGGTCTGGAACGCGATCGCGGCGCCCGCCGCGACGCCGCGCCCGGTGCTGGACAGGCTGGAGGCCTCCGTGAAGACGGCCCTCGCCGATCCCGAGCTGCGCCGCCGCTTCGGCGAGCTCGCGGCGCAGCTTCCGGAGCCCGACCAGCAGGGCGCCGAGCCCCTGCGCCGGCTCATCGCGGCCGATGTCGAGCGCTTCGGCACCATCATCAAGGCGGTCGGCCTCCGGGCCGAATAGGACAGGTTACGGAGAGCAAGTCATGGCCGACACGATCGGATTCATTGGCCTCGGCAATATGGGGACGCCCATGGCGACCCGCCTTGCGGATGCCGGCTACGGGCTCGTCGTCTTCGACACCCGCGACGATGTCGTGGCGCCCTTCGTCTCCCGCGGTGCGAAGCGGGCCGCCTCGGCCGCGGAGGTCGGAGCCCAGGCCGAGACGGTGCTCGTCAGCCTGCCGACGCCCGACATCGTCCGGGCCGTCGTGACGGAGCTGGTCCAGGGCTCGGCCGTGAAGACGATCATCGACCTCTCCACGACCGGTCCCAAGGTCGCAGCGGAGATCGGGGCGGAGCTGAAGGCCCGCGGCATCACCTTCGTGGATTGCCCGGTGAGCGGCGGCGTCGGCGGCGCGAAGGCCGGCACGCTCGCCGTCATGGTCTCCTGCCCTCGCGAGACCTTCGAGCGCATCGACCCGATGCTGAAGAACATCGGCAAGGTCTTCTTCATCGGCGAGGCGCCCGGCTCGGCGCAGATGATGAAGCTCTGCAACAACCTGATGTCGGCCGCCGCCATGGCCATTTCCGCCGAGGCGATCACGGCGGGCGTGAAGGCCGGCATCGACCCGGCCATCATGGTGGACGTGATCAACGTCTCGTCCGGCATGAACGCCGCGACGATCCAGAAATTCCCGAAATCGATCCTCAACCGGCGCTTCGACTACGGCTTCGCGACCGGGCTGATGTTCAAGGACGTCCGCCTCTGCCTGGAGGAGGTCGAGGCGATGGGGCTCGATCTCGAGACCGCCAAGGCCGTCCGCTCCGTCTGGCAGAAGATGAACGACCAGTTCGGGCCGGAGAGCGACTTCACCCGCATCATCGAGCTGACGGAGCGGCCGGCCGGGGTGATCGTCGGCAAGCCGGGCTGAGGGCCTCCCTCCCGCTCGCCCCGGCGAAAGCCGGGGGCCACGCTCCGAGCCGCACTGGATCCCGGCTTTCGCCGGGATGAGCGGCCAAGAAAACGTCGAGGAAACGGATGCCCGAGCTCCAGCCCTACGAGATCCATGCGGTCCGCTACGCCCACAATCCGGCGGCGACGCGCAAGCAGAACTTCCTGGACGGCGATCCGCACGACGCCCCCATGCCGCTCGACTACTTCGTCTGGGCGATTCGCGGGAACGGGCGGACCTTCATCCTCGATACGGGCTTCGACGAGCCGATGGCGCAGAAGCGCAAGCGCCAGTTCCTCCGCTCGCCGGGCGAGGGGCTGAAATGCATCGGCATCGATCCGGACGGGATCGAGGACGTGATCGTCAGCCACATGCATTACGACCATTGCGGGAATTACGGGCTGTTCCCGGCGGCGCGCTACCATCTGCAGGATACGGAGATGGCCTATTGCACGGGCCGCTGCATGTGCCACCCGACCCTGCGCGTGCCGTTCGAGATCGAGGATGTCGTCTCGATGGTCCGCAAGGTCTTCGACGGCCGCGTCACCTTCCATGACGGCGACCGGGAGATCGCGCCGGGCCTCAGCGTGCACAAGCTCGGGGGGCATTCGAAAGGCCTGCAGGTCCTGCGCGTCTGGACGCGGCGCGGCTGGATGGTGCTCGCCTCCGACGCGAGCCACTTCTACGACAACATGGAGCAGGGGCGGCCCTTCCACCTGGTGCACAACGTGGAGAGCACCCTGGAGGGCTACCGTCGCCTCTACGAGCTCGCGAGCGACAGGACGAACGTCATCCCCGGCCACGACCCGCTCGTGCTGGAACGCTATCCCGCCTCGGCGCCGGGGCTGGAGGGCGTCTCGGTCAGGCTCGACGCCGACCCGCGGGGGTGACGTTTCCGCCCGCTCGGGCCGAGCCGGTGCCCCGGCCCTGGATTCCGGCTTTCGCCGGGATGAGCGGAGAGGCGGGCGCGTCTCCTCTCCCCTTCGTGGGGAGGGGCCGAGTCGAAGCGCAGCTTCGAACCGGGGTGGGGGCGTCCCGCCGCCGAGCGGCTGCCAGGCGGAGCTGGCCCTGCCCGCTCACACCGGCGAAAGCCGGTGCCCCGGGGGTCTGATCCCTCCCTGCAGGGGAGGGTGGCCCGAGCGAAGCGGAGGGCCGGGTGGGGCTGCCTGCCCGGCCGCAACCCCACCCCGGTTCGCGCCTGCGGCGCGACTCGGCCCTCCCCTGGAGGGGAGGGATCAGGCGGCTCGTCCGTCAGCAGGCACGCGCCGTCCCTCCCCGGTCCGAGGTCGGCCACCACGAGTGCGTTCAAAGAGCTGCCCGAAATCCTGTGAGGGAGCGGGATGCCGGTTCTCCGGCCTTCGATGATGATGGTTTGCGGATTTGCCTGGTCCCTCCCGGCATCCCGCGACGGTCTTTTCGGCCCCATGGGCACACGCCCGGTCAGCCG
>JAFAEL010000054.1 GCA_023423995.1 Pseudomonadota bacterium
TTCTCGGTGCGCTCGCCGGCCCGGCCGAACCCGATCGCGCTCTCGGTGGTCCGCCTCGTCGAACGGGACGGCACGATTCTGAAGGTGGTGGGCCTCGACTGCCTGGACGGCACCGCGCTCCTCGACATCAAGCCCTACCTGCCCTCGGTCGATTCGCGCCCCGATGCCACGATGGCGCCGGGCGCCTGATCAGAGGATGCCCGCCCCCACATTGATGGCGAGAGCGAGGATGGTGGTGTTGAACAGGAAGGAAAGGATCGTGTGGACCAACACGAAGCGCCGCATGCGGGGTGCTTCGATCATGACGTCCGAGGTCTGGGAGGCGGCGCCGAGGTTGAAGGAGAAATAGAGGAAGTCCCAGTAATCGGGCTTGCTCTCCCCGGGGAATTTCAGCCCGCCGGGATCCTCCGGGCCGGCATAGAACTCGTGCGCGTAGTGCACGGCGAACATCGTGTGCACGAAAAGCCACGACAGCAGGATCGTCCCGGCCGCGAGCGCGAGGCGCAGCCCCTCCGTACCCTCTCCCGACGCTTTGAGGCCGTGCAGTTCGGCCCCGATCGCGCCGAGGCTGGCAACGGCGGCGCCGATCGTCAGCGCCAGCACCACCACCGCGCCGACATCCTCCTTGTCGGCCCGACGCTGCAGGTCGGCATAGCTCGAGGTCGCCATCATGGACCACACGAGCACGACGTGCAGCCCGACGGCGATGTCGTAGGCGAGGAGGATGCGGGTCGAGTCCCGCATCTCCGGCAGGAAGATCGCCGCCAGGATCCCGGCCGCAATCGCCGCCAGGAAGCGGGGCCGGACCGTGAAGGCACGGAGCGCTCGCCTCCAGCGGGCATCCAACCTGCGAGACCGGACCGTGGGCTGGAGCATGTTTCGTCACCTGCCGGAGCGGGCCGCGGCTGCTCACCTGAGCATGCGGAATCGCCGCGTCAACGTCGTCACGCGCCGGAGACGCCCCCGCCCTGCGCAAAGCGTGGCCGGAGCATCTGGAGGACGGCCGGCGATCGTGCCATGGTGCCGCATCCGGAGCGCCGCAGAGGCGCCGCGTCATGGGGCGGGAGGAGCGATGTACGCTTTCGAATACCTGAAGCCGACGAGCATCAAGGAAGCCAAGGCGATGCTGGCCGACAATCCGGACGGCAAGTTCCTGTCCGGCGGCCACACGCTGCTCCCGGCCATGAAGCTCCGCCTCGCCGGTCCGTCGGCCCTGATCGACCTCTCAGGCGTGGAAGGCATGCGGGGCATCGAGCGCAAGGGTGACACGCTCGTCATCGGCGCCTTCACCAAGCACCGCGAGGTCGCCAATTCCGACGTCGTGAAGGCCGCGATCCCGACGCTCGCCGAGATGGTCGGGACGATCGGCGACCCGGCGGTCCGCCACCGCGGCACGATCGGTGGCTCCATCGCGAACAACGATCCCTCGGCCGATTACGCTGCCGCCGCCATGGCGCTCGGCGCGACGATCGTCACCGATTCCCGCCGCATCGCGGCCGACGACTTCTTCACGGGGCTTTTTTCGACCGCCCTGGAGGAGGGCGAGATCGTCACGGCAGTCGAGTTCCCGATCCCGAAGCGGATGGGCTACCAGAAGTTCCGCAACCCGGCCTCGCGCTATGCGCTCTGCGGCGTGGCCGTGGCCGAGACGGCCGCGGGCGAGGTGCGGGTCTCAGTGATCGGCGCCGGTGCGGACGGCGTGTTCCGCATGACCGAGATGGAGAGTGCCCTGAAGGCCAACTTCTCGGCGGACGCCATCAAGGACATCAAGGTCCCGACGGACGCGATGGCATCGGACATCCACGCCGACCAGGATTACCGCGCGCATCTCGTCGGCGTCATGGCCCGGCGGGCCGTCGCCGCCGCGAAGTAACTGTGTCGTCATTCCGGGCCGCGTAGCGGACCCGGAACCCACGGCCGGGCTCCGGCGCTTGCACGTAGGTTCCGGGTTCGGCCTGCGGCCGCCCCGGAATGACAGTGTGAGACCAGATTGCCCACCCTCCCCTCCTCCATCGACGACACGCTGGGCCTGCTGGAGCGCGGCGGCTATGTGCCCGACCGCGCGCTCGCGACCGTCCTGTTCCTCGCGCTGAAGCTGAACCGACCGCTCTTCCTCGAAGGCGAGGCGGGGGTGGGGAAGACGGAGATCGCCAAGGTCCTCTCGGCCGTGCTCGGGCGGAAGCTCATCCGGCTGCAATGCTACGAGGGCCTCGACGTCGCCTCGGCCGTCTACGAGTGGAACTATGCCGGCCAGATGATGGCCATCCGGCTCGCCGAGGCGGGCGGCGGCGTGGATCGCGGCGCGCTCGAATCGGATCTCTTCTCGGAGCGCTACCTCGTCCGGCGGCCGCTGCTCGACGCGCTGGAGCCGCACGAGGGAGGCCCGCCGGTCCTCCTGATCGACGAGCTCGACAGGACGGACGAGGCCTTCGAGGCTTACCTTCTGGAGATCCTGTCCGACTTCCAGGTGAGCGTTCCCGAATTCGGTACCGTGAAGGCGGCCGAGCCGCCGATCGTGGTCATCACCTCCAACCGCACCCGCGAGATCCACGACGCCCTGAAGCGCCGCTGCCTCTACCACTGGGTCGATTACCCGAGCGTGGAACGCGAGCTCGCGATCCTGCACGCGCGGGTGCCGGACGCGCCCGAGCGGCTGTCCCGCGAGATCGTGGCCTTCGTCAGCAAGCTCAGGGACCGGGAGCTCTTCAAATCCCCGGGCGTCGCCGAGACGCTGGACTGGGCTCAGGCCCTCATGGAGCTCGACACGGTCGCGCTCGACCCGGACATCGTGGCCGACACGCTCGGCGTGCTCCTGAAGTACCAGGACGACATCCAGCGGATGCAGGGATCGGAGATCCGCAAGGTGCTGGACGACATTCGGGCCGAGATGGCTTCGCAGCACTGAATCTCAGGGGGGAACGACATGAGCACGGACCGGGACGCGATCGAGGCGGCTGCCAGGCTGTACCTGGACGGGCTCTACGAGGGAGACACGGAGAAGCTCGCCGCCGTGTTCCACCCCACGAGCGCGCTCACCTACGAGGCGGACGGCGCGATCAGCATCCTCCCCCGGGAAGAGTGGCTGAAGGCCGTCAAGGCGCGCCCCTCTCCCCAGTCGCAGGGCCTCGCGCGGCACGACGAGATCCTGGTCATCGACCAGTCCTCGCCCACCACGGCGTTCGTGAAGCTCAAATGCGCGATCCCGCCGCGCTTCTTCACCGACTACCTGAGCTTTCTCAAGATCGACGGACGCTGGCAGGTTGCCCAGAAGGTGTTCTCCGCGCGGGTCGAGACGGCCGACGCCTCCCGGTGAGCGGCCGCCTTCCGGAGAACATCGCGCATTTCGGCCGGGCGCTTCGCGCGGCCGGGCTGCCCGTCGGCCCGCGCGACGTCGTGGAGGCGATCGGCGCCGTCGAGGCGGCGGGGCTCGGCAGCCGCGAGGACCTCTACTGGACGCTGCATGCCGTCTTCGTGACGCGGCACGAGCAGAGCCCCGTCTTCGACACGGCCTTCCGGCTGTTCTGGCGCCGGCGTGGCCTGGTCGAGAAGCTGATCGCCGAGATGTCGCCGATCGCGCCGGCCGACAAGCGGACGGACAAGCCGAAACCCGGCGAATCGCGCGTCATGGATGCGGTCCGGCCGCAGGCGCGCTCCGTTCCGGAGGAGCGGGTCGAGCGCGAGGTGTCGGCGAGGCTCACGGCCTCCGATCGCGACATCATGCGCACAAAGGACTTCGCGCAGATGAGCGCGGCCGAGATCGCGAAGGCGAAAAGGCTGATAGAGGGGCTCCACCTGCCGGAAGACCAGCGCCGCACCCGGCGCCACATGGCGGATCCGCGCGGGCGCATCGTGGATCTCCGGCGCACGCTCCGCGGCTCGCTCCGGACAGGGGGGCATTCCATCGACCTCGCCTTCCGGTCCCCGACCGAGCGGCCGCCGCCTCTTGTCGCGCTGGTCGATATCTCAGGTTCGATGTCGGAATATTCCCGGCTGTTCCTCCATTTCCTCCACGCCCTCACCGAGAAGCGGCGCCGGGTCCATTCCTTCGTCTTTGCGACGCGGCTCACGAACATCTCGCGCGAACTCGCCCATCGCGACCCCGACGACGCCCTCGCCCGCGCCTCGGCCCGGGTGAAGGACTGGGAGGGCGGCACCCGGATCGCCCCCGCCCTGCACGAGTTCAATCGCCTCTGGTCGCGCCGTGTCCTCGGCCAGGGTGCCGTGGTGATGCTGTTCACGGACGGGCTCGAGCGGGAGGTCGGCGACGATCTCGCCTTCGAGATGGACCGGCTGCACCGATCCTGCGGCCGGCTGATCTGGCTCAACCCGCTCCTGCGCTTCGACGCCTTCCAGGCCCGGGCGGGCGGCATCCGGGCGATGCTGCCGCATGTCGACGAGTTTCGGCCGATCCACAATCTCGGCTCGATGGAAGGACTTGTCCGGGCGCTCGGCCGCGAACGGGATCTCGTCTCCGACCCGACGCGCTGGCTTCGCGCGGCAGCGGCCGCTGCATGATCCGGGCCTTTGCGATCTATGCCACCGCAGCCCTCGCCGAGATCGCGGGCTGCTTCTCGGTCTGGGCGGTGCTGCGTCTTTCCGCGCCCTCCTGGTGGCTCCTGCCAGGCTTCGCCTCGCTGGTCGCCTTCGCCTACCTGCTCACCCTGATCGAAGCCGACGCGGCCGGCCGGGCCTTCGCGGCCTATGGCGGCATCTACATCGCGGCGTCGCTCGTATGGCTGCGAGCCGTGGAAGGCTTCCACCCCGACCGCTGGGACATCCTCGGCGCCGCCCTCTCGCTCGCCGGGGCCGCGATCATTATCTTTGGTCCGAGACCCGCGTGACCCCGCGCTTCTAGCCCCGGCGCCTGTTCCCGCCGGTGCGCCCGTAGCCGGACGACCCCTCGGGCCGCTGCCGACCAATACACTCCCGGAACGCCACGCGGTCGACCCGTGCCCAGACGGGCTTTCCCGCTCCATCGCGCGGAACGCCCAGCTGCTGGACGCATGTCTGGCACGCAGGCCCGCATTGCTGCTGGGCGATCGCGCCATTCGCTCCCGCGACGACGCTCAACACCACAAATCCAAGGGAAAGCTTCGACATATCTGCCTCACTTCCATGAGCGATGCGTCGGGCAATCAACTTACCGGGCTGTTCCAGAACGCCAAGCAAGTATCGGGCGAGCTATACCGAAGATCACCGGAGGCGTGGATTGCCCTGGCGATGACGCCGCCGCTGCCGCCGCCCTCTCGACAATGCGCCCCGCTGTGGTCATCTCAGCGCCATCACCCGAGGGATCTCCCATGCTCTCCAGCGACAGCGATATCCTGAACGAGGCAGAGGCCTGGCGGCGTGCCGGGCGCAAGGTGGCGCTCGCCACGGTGGTCGAGACCTGGGGCTCGGCCCCGCGGCCGGTCGGCAGCCACCTGGTGATCGACGAAGACGGCAATTTCCTCGGCTCCGTCTCCGGCGGCTGCGTCGAGGGCGACGTCATTACCGAAGCCCTGGACGTGATCGGCGACGGACAGCCCCGCATGCTCGAATTCGGCGTGGCGGACGAAACCGCCTGGCGCGCCGGGCTCTCCTGCGGCGGCCGCATCAAGGTCTACGTCCAGAAGGTCGTCTGAGCCGATGGATCTTGCGCTCCTTTCCGCGCTCAATGCCGAGCGCGCCGCCCGCCGCGCCGCGATCCTGGTCACCGATACGGCAACCGGCGAGGCCCGGCTCGTGCGCGAGGCCGAGGCGGGCGCCGATCCGCTCGCGGAGGAGCTCGCCGAGCGCTTCCGCACCGGCAAGAGCGGCGCGGTGGAGGCCGACGGAACAGACGTCTTCCTGACGGTGCAGATGCCGCCGGTGCGGCTCGTTGCGATCGGCGCCGTCCATATCAGCCAGGCGCTGGCCCCGATGGCGAAGGGGCTCGACCTCGACGTGACCATCATCGACCCGCGCACCGCCTTTGCCACGCCGGACCGCTTCCCGGACGTGCCGCTCCTCGCCGAGTGGCCGTCCGACGCCCTGCCGAGACTCGGCGGGCTCGACCGCTACACGGCCCTGGCCTGTCTCACCCACGATCCCAAGATCGACGACCCGGCCCTCGAAGCCGCGCTCCGTGCCGAATGCTTCTACATCGGCGCGCTCGGCTCGCGCCGGACCCATGCCAAGCGCGTCGAGCGGCTGCAGGCGGTGGGGTTCGGCGAGGCGGATATCGCCCGCATCCACGCCCCGATCGGGCTCGATATCGGCGCCGTGAGCCCGGCCGAGATCGCGGTCTCCATCCTGGCCGAGCTCGTGTCCGAACTCAGGCGCGACCGGCGGCGCAAGCCGTGAAATTCGGTCCCGTCCCGGTCGGCGAGGCCGCAGGCACGATTGCGGCCCATGGCCTGAGGCTGCCCGGATTGTTCATCCGGAAGGGCTCGACCATCTCGGCCGAGCAGGTGGCGGCGCTCGAGGCCGCCGGCCAGGAGAGCGTCGTCGCCGTCCGCCTCGATCCGGAGGATATCGGCGAGGACGAGGCCGCCCTGCGGATCGCGGAGGCCGTTGCCGGCGAGGCCGTTCGGGTCGAGCGGCCCTTCACCGGCCGGTCCAATCTCTATGCCGCTAAAGGGGGCCTCCTCCAGGTCGATGCCGATGCGATCGACCGCATCAATGCGGTGGACGAGAGCGTGACGCTCGCCACCCTCCCGGCTTTCAAGCCGGTGGTGGAGGGCGAGATGATCGGGACGGTGAAGATCATCCCCTATGCAGTGCCCGAGAGCGTTGTCGCAGCCGCCCTCCGGGTCGCGAGGGCGGGAGCCGTGGCGGTCGCGCCGTACCGGCTGAGGAAGGTCGGGGCGATCTCGACCCTGCTTCCCGGCCTCAAGCCGAGCGTCGTCGCGAAGACCATCGGCACGCTGCGGGAGCGCCTCGCACCGGCCGATGCCGGGGTCGTGGCGGAAGCATCCGTGCCGCACGAAGCGCCGCCCCTGGCTGAAGAGCTCAGGCAGCAGGCCGCGGGCGATGCGGAGCTCATCGTCGTCTTCGGCGCCTCCGCGATAGCGGATCGTGCCGACGTGATCCCGTCCGCCATCGATGCGGCGGGAGGCGAGATCGAGCATTTCGGGATGCCGGTCGATCCCGGGAACCTGCTCCTCGTCGGCCGGATCGGGAACAAGCCCGTGATCGGTGCGCCCGGATGCGCGCGTTCGCCGAAGGAGAACGGGTTCGACTGGGTGCTGCAACGCCTCCTCGCCGGCATCCCGGTGACGCGGGCGGACATCACACGGCTGGGCGTCGGCGGGCTCCTGATGGAGATCGTCTCGCGCGGGCAGCCGCGCGAGGGCGGCGAGAGCGAGGGGGAGGCTTGAGCGGGCCGGAAGAGCTCGCCGCCATCGTGCTCGCGGCCGGGCGCGGCACGCGTTTCGGCGAGAGCCCGAAGCTCCTCGCCGAACTCGACGGGAAGCCTCTCGTCCGCCACGCCGTGGAGACATCGCTCGCAGCCGGGCTGCGGACTTTCGTGGTCCTCGGCCACCGGGAGGCGGAGATCCGGGCCGCGCTCGCTGACCTGCCGGTCGCCTTCGTCAGCAACCCGGCCTTTGCCGACGGCCTCTCGACATCGCTGAAGGCGGGATTCGCGGCGCTGCCGGCCGAGGCGGAGGGCGCGCTGGTGCTCCTCGGCGACATGCCGCGGCTCAGTCCCGCGCTGCTCCGCCGCCTCGTCGCGACCTGGGACGGGTCGGGGCGGCCAAACGCCGTCATCCCCGTCGCGGGGGGGCGTCGCGGAAACCCTGTCCTGCTCTCCCGGCGGCTCTCTGCCGAAATCGCGAAGCTCACCGGCGATACCGGGGCCGGGCCGCTGCTCCGGGCGACCAGCGGCATCGTGGAAATCCCGATCGCCGAGGAGGGCGTGCTCCTCGACGTCGACACGCCCGAGACCCTCGCGGAGATCGCTCCGCATCGGGCGACCTGAGAAAGGCAAGCGATGCATATCGGGCTGATCGGCGGGATCGGGGTCGCGGCGACGGTCGTCTACTACCAGCGCCTCACGGCCGCGGTCGCGAAGCGGGAGGGGGCGAAGCTCGACCTCACCATCGTCCATGGCGACATCCAGGAGCTCATCCGGAATAGCCTCGCCGATCGCCGGGAGGAGCAGGCCCGCGCCTTCCTGCCGCTGGTCGAGCGGCTGCGCGATGCCGGCTGCGGCTGCGCCGCGCTGACCTCGCTCGGTGCGCATTTCTGCTTCGACGAGCTCGCGCGATTGTCGCCCCTGCCGCTGGTGTCGGGCGTGGCGCCGCTCGATTCCTATTTCGCCCGCCAGGGTATCGGCCGCATCGGGCTTCTCGGCACGCGCGTGGTGATGCGGACGCGCCTCTACGGCCAGCTCGCGAAGACGCAAGCGATGGCCCTGGACGACGAGATCGAGACCATCGGCCAGACCTACCAGGACGTCGCCGTCGCGGGCACATGCTCAGCGGAGCAGCGAGCCCTGTTCATCGGCGCAGGCCGCCGCATGATCGAGGCCGGGGCCGAAGCGATCGTCCTTGCCGGCACCGACCTGAACCTCGCCTTCGACGGCCAGGAGCCCGGATACCCCGTCATCGACGCGCTCGACATCCATGTGGATGTGCTCGCCGACCTCGCCTCCGGGCGCGTGCCTCCGGGCCGTCTCGCCCTTCAGGCGAACACCACCCCGTCCAGCACGGCCGAATAGAAGAAGATGGACGCCACGAGCACGAAGGCGTGCCAGACCGCGTTCTGGAACCGCAGGCCGTCCCAGACGTGGAAGATCACACCGGCGATGTAGATGGCGCCGCCGGACAGCATCAGCCACACCGTCGAGGGCGGCAGCGCCGAGGAGACGGTGCTCCAGGCGAGGCCGCCGCTGAGCCCGAGCAGGATGCAGAGGACGATCGACAGCCGGTCGAACCGGCCGGGGAGCGTGACCTTCAGCACCGCCCCGCCGACGGCCACCGCCCAGACGCCGAACAGCAGGGCGTAGCGGTCGAACCCGTGCGGGAAGCGGGTGATGAAGGGCGTGTAGGTGGCGGCGATGAGGACGTAGATCAGCGCATGGTCCAGCCGCCGCAGGATCCACTTGGTCCGCGAGACGGGCCAGAGGTTGTAGGCGGCCGAGACCGAGAGCAGCGCCACCAGCCCGAGGGCGTAGATGGTCACCGCCGCGAGTTGCGCCCCGCCGGCGAACACGGCGGCCAGCGTGATGATGGCCGTGCCGCCGATCACCGCGAAGGCGATGCCGATCGCATGCACCACCGCATCGGCGATCATCTCCTCCCGGGTGTAGTTCCAGGTGAGGTGAAGCGGGCGCCCGTCGTGGTCGGTCATCGCTCTCCTTTCGCGCCGAGCCAATCATACTTCCACAGCGAAGCTGTCGGGAACATGACCGAACTCCAACGCGAAAGTGCACGCATCGTGCCGAGCTGAACTCCTACTCCGCGGCCATCGGCATCCTGGCCCGCTGGGCGGCCCGCCAGACGACGGCAGGGGTCGCCGGCATGGTGACGTCCTCGTGGCCGAGCGCGTTCGTGATGGCGTTGATGACGGCGGGCGGCGACGCGATCGCCCCGGCCTCGCCGCAGCCCTTCATGCCGAGCGGGTTGGAGGGCGCCGGCGTCACCGTCATCCCGACCTCGATGGTCGGCAGGTCCGACGCGCGCGGCATCGTGTAGTCCATGAAGCTCGCCGTCACGAGCTGGCCGTCCTGGTCGTACCGCGCCCCTTCGAGCAGCGCCTGGCCTACGCCCTGCGCGATGCCGCCATGGACCTGGCCCTCGACGATCATCGGGTTGATGACGTTGCCGAAATCGTCGACGGCCGTGAACTTCGCGATCGTGGTGACGCCCGTGTCGGGATCGATCTCCACCTCGCAGACATGCACGCCCGCCGGGAAGGTGAAGTTGGTCGGGTCGTAGAAGGCGCCCTCCTTCAGCCCGGGCTCGAGCTCTGAGCCGTTGAACTTGTGGGCGATGTAGGCCTGGAGCGCCGTGGAGGCGAAGTCGATCGCCTTGTCGGTGCCCGCGACCCCGAACTTGCCGTCCTTGAACTCGATGTCGTCCTCCGACGCCTCGAGCACGTGGGCCGCCACCTTCTTCCCCTTGGCGACGATCTTGTCGAGCGCCTTGGAGATCGCCGACATCCCGACCGCGCCGGAGCGGGAGCCGTAGGTGCCCATGCCGAACTGGACCTTGTCGGTGTCGCCATGGACGACCTTCACGGTCTCGATCGGCACCCCGAGGCGGTCGGAGACGAGCTGCGCGAAGGTGGTCTCGTGGCCCTGGCCATGGCTATGCGAGCCGGTCAGCACCTCGATGTTGCCGGTCGGGTTCACCCGCACCTCGGCCGATTCCCACAGGCCGACGCCGGCCCCGAGCGAGCCGACCGCCTGCGAGGGGGCGATGCCGCAGGCCTCGATATAGGCCGAGTAGCCGAGCCCGCGGAGCTTGCCGCGGCGCCGGCTGTCGCTCTGCCTGGCGGCGAAGCCCGACACGTCGGCCAGCTGCAGCGCCTTCGTGAGGGCGGCGTCGTAGTCGCCCGCATCGTACATCATGATGACGGGCGTCTGGTGCGGGAAGCTCTTCACGAAGTTCCGCCGCCGGAACTCGACGGGGTCCATGCCGAGCTCGCGCGCCGCCACCTCCACGAGGCGCTCGACCACGAAGGTCGCCTC
>JAFAEL010000064.1 GCA_023423995.1 Pseudomonadota bacterium
GGTGGTCGGCAGCGTCAACTACCCGCTGAACACGATGGACTACTCGTCCTTCCTCCTTCAGGCCCAGGCGTCCAGGGCCGACGTGATCGCGCTTGCGGCCGCCAACGGCGACTTCGTCAACGCGATGAAGCAAGCGGTCGAGTTCAACCTGACCGGCGGCGAGCAGAAGGTCGTCGGCCTCGCCGTCTACATCTCCGACATCGTGTCCCTCACCTCGAAAGTAGCGAAGGGCGCCGTCGTGACCAACAACTGGTACTGGGACTTGAACGACGAGACGCGCGAGTTCGCGGCGCGGTTCTCCAAGCGGTTCAACGGAAAGGTGCCGACCAGCCTCCAGGCGGGAGCCTACGCGGCGGTGTACAACTTCCTCGAGGCCGCTGACGAGGCCAAGACGTCCTCGGACGGGCGCGCGGTCGTTGCGAAGATGAAGGCGCGGCCGAACCTCGACCCGATCTTCGGTGAATCGACCATCCGGGCCGATGGCCGGCGCACGTCGCCGGTCTACGTCTGGAGCGTCAAGGATCCGACGCCGGAGAAGAAGTTCGACCTGTACCAGCCGATCAGGACTGTTCCGGTTGCCGAGGCCTACCGCCCGCTTGCGGAAGGAAATTGCCCGCTCGTCACCGCGGCGAAGTAGCGGAGCGCATCAGGGCCGGGTCGGGGTTGCTGGCCGGCAAGCCATCAGCAGCCCCATCCGGCCTTCCTGGGCGACGCTGCCGTCGCGCTTCACCAGCGTCATCTCGCGGTCCACGATGCCGCGAGTGCCCGACCGCGAGGGCGTCTTGCCGGCGATGCGCATGCGCAACGTGAGCCGGTCGCCGACAAAGATCGGCGCACGGAAGCGCCAGTCCTGGATGTCGGTCAGGGCGATGGAACCCTCCGAGAGAGCTTCGAACTGGCCGAACAGACCGAGCACGACGGCTATTCCGAACGGCCCCTGCAGGATCCGCTGACCGAACGGGGATGCTGCCGCGAAATCCGGATCCACGTGGATCGGATGGCGGTCGCCGGACACCTCCGTGAAGACGTGAAGGTCCTCCTCCGTCACGATCCGCTCGCCGCTCAGGAAAACGGTGCCGACGACGACATCCTCGAAGAACAGGGATGATCCCGCGTTCACGGCCCGGCCCGAACAGCGTGAAGCACGAAGGTCGCCATCTCGTCCGCGATCCGATCGCGTGACTTGCGAGTTTCGTCGGGGCGCGGATGGTACCACACCGTCATCCAGTTGAGCGCACCGAGCACCGGCTTCACCAGGAGGCGCGGCTCACTTTCACGGAACTCGCCGGATTCGATGCCGTCCCTGAGAACCGTGATGTAGAGGTCCTGGAACTGCGTCCGCATTGCCATCAGTTCGGTCAGGACATCGCGCTGGGACGGAGTGGTTCGCCCCGTGAGATGCAGCTCGACGCCCTGGTTCAGGACGCGCTGTGTCGGCAGGTGCTCCATCACCAGCATGGCATGGGCGCGCGCCATATTGAACAGCCGCTCAGCGGCGGGGCGTGCCGCCATGGCAAGCGGCCGCATGACCGCGAGGTTCATGGCCATCGCCTGCCGGTGGATGTCGAAGAAGAGATCGGTCTTGCTGCGGTAGTAGTAGTAGACCCGGCCCTTCGTGGCGCCGAGAACATCCGCGACCGTGTCGATCGACGTCGCCGCGTAGCCATGCGCCATGAACGCAGTGGCTGCCGCGCGCAGGATCTCCGCGCGGCTTTCGTCGGCCCCGTTGCCGGCAACCTCGTCGGGCCCTGCCCGTCCGGCTGCCCTGGAGCGCGCCCTGGTCCTTGTCTCCGAAGCCATCTTAGATCATCCGACCGTCAACGCGCTCGCGGCCGGGAGGGCATGCCGCCCGACCGCGCTATCATCGCGCGCCCGACTGGCCAACCCGCGCCGCGGCAGCGTCATCCGGCCAGCCGCTCCTCGGCCTCCTTCGCCAGCACCGAACGCTGGATCTTGCCGGTTGCGGTGCGCGGAAACTCAGTCACGAAGGAGACGTGCCGCGGCACCTTATAATCCGCCATGCGGTCCTTGCAGAAGCGGATGATCTCCTCTCCCGTGACCGCAGCGCCGGGATTGAGCTCGACAAACGCGTAGGCGACCTGGCCGAGGCGTTCGTCAGGCGCTCCCACGACCACCGACGACCGGATGGCCGGATGCGCCGCGAGATGCTGCTCGATCTCGATCGGCGACGCATTGGTGCCGCCGATCTTCAGCATCTCCTTCAGCCGGCTCGTGATCGTCAGGTACCGGCGCTCGTCGAGGTTGCCGATGTCGCCGGTCCGCAGCCACCCGTCCGCCGTCACCGTCGCGCGGGTCGCATCCGGGTCCTTGTAGTAGCCGATCATGACCGTCTCGCCCCGGCACCAGACCTCACCGTCCTGTCCGGCGGGCATCTCGGCCAGGGTCTCGGGATTGACGATCTTCACCTCGCAATCCGACAGCAGGGGCGCCTTGTTGCGGCAGCAGACCTCAACCGGATCGTCCCAGGCATTGAACGAGGTGGAAATCGTGTTCTCGGTCATGCCGTAGGTCGACAGGAGCCGATCGAGGCCGAGCGTCCGCTTGATGCTCTCGAACGTCTCCTGCATCACGGCCGAGCCGCCGATCCAGGCCGCCTTGAGCGACGAGGTGTCGGTCGGCCTGTCACGCAACTCGCCGACCATGTCGTAGAAGTGGGTCGGGATGCCACCGAACATCGTCACGCGCTCGCCCGCGATGAGGCGGAGCGCCTCCTTCGTGTCCCACTGAACCATGGGAATGAGCGTCGCCCCGAGCGCGAGCGCCGGGATGAGGGCCATGAAGAGCCCAGCCGAATGGTAGAAAGGCATGTGCGCCATCACGCGGTCGCCCGGCTCGACACCCATCGCGGTGCCGACACGGGTCGCCTGACGGATGACGTGATGGCTGTGCATCACTCCCTTGGGCTTACCCGTCGTGCCCGACGTGTAGCAGATGAGGAGCATGTCAGGAGACTTCACGGCCGCCTCAGCTTCAGCCACGCCTCCCGTGCCTCCAGCCATGAGTTCGGCCGCCGTGATCGTGCCCGGCAGCGCCTTCTCGGCCTCCAGCACGACGGTGCGCAAGGCCGGCAGCTCCGGCACGGCGATCCGGCCCGGCGTACCCTCCGTGATCCCGGGCGCCATGCTCTTGAGCATGGCATGGAAGTCCGAGCGCCACATGCCCGGCATCATCACGAGCGCCTTCGCGTCGGATTGCTCGATGACGTAGCGCGCTTCGTCGAGCTTGTAGCGAGTGTTCACGGGCACGATAACGGCGCCGACCCGGGCCGCAGCGCAGAAAGCGCGGATCCATGCGCGGCCGTTCGGTAGCCAGATCGCCACGTGGTCGCCACGGCCGATGCCGAGCCGAAGGAGGCCTGCCGCGAAGCGATCAACCTCCCGGTCGAACTCAGCGAAGGTGATCGTGCCGTCCTCGTCCTTGATGAACGGGGTCAGGCCATGCTCCCGCGCAGCGTCGCGCAGGAGGGAACCGATTGTGGGGCGCTGCTCCGCCATGCTTCGCTCGCTAGATGGAGTAGCCGCCATCGAGCGCGATGCTCTGGCCAGTGATGAAGCTTGCTCGCGAGGAGGCCAGGAACACGGCGAGATCCGCGACCTCCTCGGCCGTGCCGAAGCGGCGAAGCGCGGTGTTGCGTTTCATCGCCTCCACGAAGGCAGGCGTCAGGCGCTGCTCGAGCCGGTGGAACAATCCAGCATCGATCACGCCGAGCGCGATCGAGTTCGCCCTGATGCCGCTCCGGCCCTCCTCCCGGGCAAGGCCGCGCATGAGGGCCTCGACGCCGGCTTTCGGGACGACGGACAGGATGTCCTTGGGGGGATGCCGTATCAGGCCCGCGGACGTGATCGCCACGATGGAGCCGCGAGTCGCCCTGAGATGCGGGATCGCGGCGCGCAGGACGTTGTACGAACCCGTGAGATCGCCCGCGATCGTGCGGTCCCATTCGTCGGGATCGATCTCGGCCGCGTAGGACATGCTGATGTCGGCGCCGGTGGCGAGCACCAGCGTATGCAGGCCGCCGAAGCGCTCGGCCGCGCCGTCGACTGCGGCCCGGGCTCCCTCGCGGTCGGTCAGGTCGAGCCGGATGGCGGCAGCCTTCCGGCCGGACTGCTCGATCCGGCCGACCACCTCCTGCGCCTTCGCCTCGTTGCTGCGATAGGTCAGCGCAACGTCGCTACCCGCCTCCGCGAAGCCCGCGGCAATTGCCTGCCCTACTCCGCCGCTGCCCCCGAT
>JAFAEL010000114.1 GCA_023423995.1 Pseudomonadota bacterium
CTCCAGACGAATGCCGAGACGGCAGAGGCCCAGGCCAGCGACCAGCAGGCGACCTCGGCCACGCGCCGGGGCAAGAAGTGGTCACGCCGCGGACGCCGGTCCGTTTCCATCAGCCGGACGCGCTGAGCGGCTACTCGACTCCGGCCAGCGGCCGCGCCGTCGCGCCGATCTTGGAGGCCGCGATCACCGCTTGGGTACGGCTGTCGACGCCGAGCTTCTGCAGGATGGCGGAGACATGGGCCTTCACGGTCGCCTCCGACACGTTGAGCTCGTAGGCGATCTGCTTGTTCAGCAAGCCTTCGGACAGCATCATCAGAACGCGCATCTGCTGTGGCGTCAGCCGGCCGATCCGCCGGACGAGATCCACCAATTCCCGGTCCTCGGCGGTGTCGAGGTCGACATCCGGAGGCGCCCAGATGTCGCCGGACAGGACGGTGCGGATGGCGTTTCCGATGCCGTCGGTCTCCAGCGATTTCGGGATGAAGCCCGAGGCGCCGAATTCGATGGCGCGCCGGATCACGACCGGCTCCTCGCTCGCGGAGACGACCACGACCGGGACTTCGGGGAACTGGGCCCGGAGATAGATCAGGCCCGAGAAGCCCTGTGCGCCCGGCATCGCAAGGTCGAGCAGCAGGAGATCGACGTCCCGCTCCTGGGCCAGCAGCGCGCTCAGTTCGTCGAGCCCGCTTGCCTCTCGCACCACGCAACCCGGCATGAAGGCCTCGATCGCACCGCGGAGCGCGCCCCGGAAGAGCGGATGATCGTCAGCAATGATCAGTTTCGTCGAAGACAGCGGGCGGCCTCCCGGAATGCGGCCAATCTACGGCCTCATTCCTCCGTTATGATCACAAGAGCTTAGACTTTCGTCAGACAACCCACAACTGTTCAGTTCTGTGCGGGCTCCGTTCACGCACCGGTAAGGTTGACGACGATCTCGCGCCGGTGCGGCCGATCGCGGTGCTCGACGAGGTAGATACCCTGCCACGTCCCAAGCGCGAGCCGCCCGCCGATGATCGGAACCACGAGCGAGACGTCGCTCAGCATCGTGCGGATGTGAGCCGGCATGTCGTCCGGCCCCTCGGTGTCGTGGACATAGGGCAGGTTGCGCGGCGCCAGCCTGCCGAGCGCCGCCATCAGGTCGGTCCGGACATCCGGGTCGGCATTCTCCTGGATGGTCAGCGAGGCCGAGGTGTGCCGGCACAGCAGCACGGCGCTGCCGTGGGCGATCCCGCTGTCCGAGACGAAGCGTCGGACGGCGTCCGTGATCTCGGTGAAGCCCGGCCCACGCGTGTTCACCTCGAGACGCCCCGTCGCCTGGCGCTCGACAGGTCCGGCGAAGATCGTCTCGACGCGCATTCAGCCTGCCTTCTTCAGCGGGTGGAGCTCCGTCTCGCCCTTCTGGAGGATGCGCTCTAGGAACTCGATTCGGTCTGCCTCCCCGGCGGGCTTGTCCCAGCGAATCCGGTTAATGCGCGGAAAGCGCATCGCCACCCCGGACTTGTGCCGGGTTGAGCGCTGCAGCCCCTCGAAGGCGACCTCGAGCACCAATCCCTTGTCCGGCCCGTAGGTCACCTCCCGCACGGGGCCGAACCGGTTGACGGTGTTGTTGCGGACGAAGCGGTCGAGCTTGAGCAACTCCTGGTCCGTGAAGCCGGAATACGCCTTGCCGACCGGCACCAGTTCATCGCCGGCGGGGCCCTCGCGCCAGACGCCGAATGTGTAGTCCGAGTAGTAGGACGAGCGCTTTCCGTGCCCGCGCTGCGCATACATCATCACGGCGTCCACCAGGAACGGGTCCCGCTTCCACTTCCACCAGGGCCCCTTCGGGCGGCCCGGCAGGTACGGCGAATCCGCCCGTTTCAGCATGCAGCCCTCGATCGCATCCGCATCGAGGCCGGCTCCGGCGCTCGCCGGATCGGCGCGCGCGGCCGCGAGTTCGTCCCAGCTCGAGAACCGCACCAGCGGCGAGACATCGATCCGGGGCTCGTCCATCCGTGCCAGGAAGGCCTCCAGCCGCTGCCGGCGCTCGGCGAATGGAAGGTGGCGGAGATCCTCGTCGTCCTCTGCGAGAATGTCGTAGCAGCGCAGATGCGCCGGATACTCGACCAGCATCTTGGGCGTGACGACCTTCCGGTTCAGCCGCTGCTGGAGGACGTTGAAGCTCTGCACCCGGCCCTCGCGCAGAATCAGCAATTCCCCATCGAGGGTCGCCTCGAAATCCAGCGCCTCGACGAGATCCGGAAAGGCACCGGACACGTCCTCTCCGGTACGGGAATAGATGCGGCGGACCAGCCGGCCGTGGGCGTCGCGGCCCGCGACAGCCTGCAGCCGGATGCCGTCCCATTTCCACTCGGCCATGAAGTCGGCGGCATCGAGCTTGCCGAAATCCTCCTCCTCCAAGGGATGCGCGAGCATCGGTGGCCGGAACGGCGCCGGGTTTACGCTTTCCGGACGTGGCCCACGCCCTTCCACCCAGGCGAAGAGCTCCTCATAGGGCGGCTCGAGCCCATGCCAGACATGCTCGATCTCGTCCGGGTCCAGTTCCCCGAGGCTCGCGACGGCGGTTTTCGCCAGGCGTGCGGAGACCCCGATCCGCAGCTCGCTCGTGATCAGCTTCAGCAGGGCCCATCGGCCGGTCTCGTCGAGTGCATCGAGCCAGGTCGCAATCAGGCGCGGCAGCTCGGACTTTCCCGCCGTCGCGAGGCCCTCCACGACCTCCGAAAGCGGCGGGACATGCGGGAGCGGGCCTTCCGGCGCGATCGGCTCGCCGGATGCGTCGAGCGGCTCGGGCGGATTGTTGTGGCCAATCGAGGGCGGACTCGGCGAAGCCGAGCCGGGTGGGGCGCCTGCCCCGGGCGGCATCAAGGCGGAAAAATCCTGGTCCGGCCCCGCACCGCACTCCTCCGCCGCGCTCCGGCTCGGCGTTCCCATCAAGGGAGAGGACTGGGGTGCCCGCCACATCAGGGCGACCGTCTCCGAGAGGTCGCCGACATAGTCCCAGGACAGCCCGAACAGGACGGGATCGGATCGCTCCGCCATGAGGCCGCGGATTAGGTTCGGCTTCGCATGCCGGAAGGACAGCGCCCCCGTCAGTGCGGCGAGCGCAAAGCCGCGCTCCGGGTCGGGTGTGTGGCGGAAGTAATCGGCCATGAGCCGGATCTTGGCGTTCCGGCGCGGCTCGTAGCCGATCCGGTCGATCAGCTGCGCGAAGCGGTTCATGCCGCCGCCTCCGCCGCGGGCTCGGGCAGCCCGTCCCACTGCAAGTCGCCCTCCTCGTCACCGTAGCCGAGGAGATGGAGCGGGCGCGCCTTGATGCCCTGTGACAGGCACCAATGGACCAGCGCATCCTCCTGGCCATGCGTGACCCAGACCTCCTCCGCGCCGGTCTCCAGGATCGAGCGGCAGAGATCGTCCCAGTCGCAATGGTCGGAGATCACGAGCGGCAGTTCCACGCCCTTCTGGCGAGCGCGGGCGCGCACACGCATCCAACCGGACGCGAAGGCCGTCACGGGGTCCGGGAACTTGCGCGCCCAGATTTCCTGGATGGCGGAGGGCGGGCAGATGACGATCTCACCGGCCAGCTTGGCCCGCTGCTCCGGCAGGACCCGCGGCGTCTCGCCGAGCGGGATCCCATGTTCCTTGTAGAAGGAGGTGAGACGCTCCATCGCGCCGTGCAGGTAGATCGGCCGATCGTAACCGGCCTCCCGGAGCAGGGCCATCACGCGCTGCGCCTTCCCGAGGGCGTACGCCCCGACGATGTGGGTTCGCTCCGGGAAGAGCCGGGCGGATTCGATCAGCTTGTCCGTCTCCTCGCGGGCATCCGGGTGGCGGAACACCGGCAGTCCGAACGTCGCCTCCGTGATGAACACGTCGCAGCGGACGGGCTCGTAGGGCAGGCAGGTCGGGTCGCGCCCGCGCTTGTAGTCGCCGGACACGACGAGGCGGCACTTGCCCTGCTCGATCACGATCTGCGCCGAGCCGAGCACGTGCCCGGCCGGCACGAAAGTGACGGTGACGTCCCCGATCCGCATCACTTCGCCGAGCACCGCCTCCTGCGTCCCGGCCGCGAAATCCTCGCCGTAGCGGACCGCCATGATGGCGAGGGTTTCAGCCGTCGCGAGGACATGGCCGTGGCCCGAACGGGCGTGGTCGGAATGGCCATGCGTGACCAGCGCCCGCGGCACCGGCCGCGTCGGATCGACATGGAAATCGCCTCCCGGGCAGTAGAGCCCCTGAGGCGTAAGCGTCAGGAGATCTGCCGCGCGGGTAGCCATGGGGAGAATATGGGCATCGTGGTGGGTTGCGGAACGGCCGGAGCCCGAAACCTAGTCCGAGAGCGCACGTTGGTTCCCGGAACGATTCTCACGGAGGCGAGATCATGGCCCAGAGTACCTATGCGGGCACGACGGGTTCGGGCACGGGACAGGCGCAGACCTCGCCCAAATCCCTGATCGAGAGCGATCGCGTCGAGGGAACGGCCGTCTACGGGGCCGACAACAGCCATATCGGCACGATCAAGCGCCTGATGATCGACAAGATGTCGGGCCAGGTCGCCTATGCGGTGATGTCCTTCGGGGGCTTCTTCGGTCTCGCGGAGGACACCTACACGATCCCGTGGAGCAAGCTCGACTACGACACCGATCTCGGCGGCTACAAGACGGACATCTCCCCCGAGACCCTCAAGGGCGCGCCCGACTTCTACCGCGAGGGCGACTACGAGTGGAACGACCGCGAGCACGAGCGGCGCCTGCACGACTACTACGGCGTTTCGCCATACTGGGGCCTCTGAGCCTTCGTCAGCTCCGCCCGTAGAGCCAGGCGACCACGACGAAGAATGCCAGGCCCGTGCCGATGCCGAGGGCGAGCGAGCGGCGCAGGACGAAGAAGCCCGCGATCCCGACCAGGACCGCAGCCCCCCGGAGCAGGAGCGGAACCTGCTCGAGCGCGGGCGCAGGCGAATAGATCAGGCGCGCGACGACCCCGGCCAGGAGCGTCGTCGCCACGACCCGGATCAGGCGGAAGAATTCCGAGTTCTCGTTGAGGCCGCGCGACAGGAACACGGCCGCAACCCGGAAAGCCTCGTTCGGCAGGACGCCGGCGAGGAGGATCGCGAAGTAGGGCCAGAGCGCCTCGGTCACGCGATCCGCCGCGGCAGGATGCGTCCCAGGAGATAAGCGGCCGTCCCCCCGACCAGCCCGGTCACGAGAAGATCGTAGTCCTTGCCGACGATGCGCTGAGCGATGGGCACGAGGCCGACGCCGAAGCCGATCGCCAGCCAGTCGGTCGCGCCCCGGGCGGAACCGACCAGGGAGATCATGAAATAAAGCGGCGTGAGACAGAGGAGCCCGGCCGCAAGCGGGCCGGGCAGCGCGCCGACCAGCAGATACCCCACAGCCGTCATGCTGGTGCTGACGGTCATGCAGGCGCTCGCGAAGCCGAGATAATAGGGAACGCGCCGCTCGGGCTCCATGCCGGGGAGGTGGCGCAGCGCGTCGATCCAGCTCGTCGCAGCGACGAAATGGGCCATCAGGAGTTGCAGCCAGAGGGGCTGCCCGGGCTTCCGGAGATAGGGCCAGATGGAGAGCGTCATCGGCAGCAGCCGGATGGCCGAAAGCCCCACCGCGAGCGCGGCCGCGAGGAGCAGGCCGCCGCTGGCCAGGGTTCCGTAGAAGATGAGCTGGGCCGGTGCGGCCCAGATCACGATCGTGGAGAAGACGGCCGCGCCGAGCGGGTGGCCCGCGTCGCGCGCCAGGCTGCCGACGCCCAGGAGCGACACGCCGACGATCCAGGCCGGCAGGGCGAGCGCCCGCCCGAAGCCCCACCGGTAATCACGCCAGAAGGCAGGCGCCATGGCGCGTCAGGCTGCCCGCGGCTTCGCCTCCCGGATGGCGCGCCAGATGCGGTCGGGAGTCGCCGGCATGTCGACATGCCGGACGCCGTAGTCGCGGAGGGCATCCACGATCGCGTTCATGACCGATGGAAGCGCGCCCGCCACGCCGGCCTCGCCGCAGCCCTTGGCTCCGAGCGGGTTCGTGGTGGCGGGAACCGGCCGGCTCATGAACGGCGCGAAAGGCGGCGCGTCGTGGGCGCGCGGCATCGCGTAATCCATGAAGGAGCCCGAGACGAGCTGGCCTTCCGGATCGTAGGCCGTCCGCTCGAGCAGCGCCTGGCCGATGCCCTGCAGGACGCCGCCATGCGCCTGCCCCTCGACCAGCATCGGGTTCACGATCGTCCCGAAATCGTTGACCATCGTGTAGCGGACGACCTCCGTGACACCGGTCTCGGGATCGATCTCGACCTCCGCGATGTGGCAGCCATTGGGGTAGGCGGAGGGCGAGCTCGCGTGGACGTGCTTGACGTCGAGCGACCGCGGCGTCGCCTCCGGCAGGCTCACGCCTTCGCGCAGCCTGTGCGCGATCTCCATGATGCCGATGCTGCGGTCCGTCCCGACCACCGTGAAGCGGCCGTCCGCGAACTCGATATCCGTCTTCCCGGCTTCCAGCATCTCGGCCGCGATCTCGCGTCCGATCTCGATCACCTTGTCGGCGGCTTCCAGGATCGCGGCGCCGCTCGCCATCAGGGACTTGGACCCGCCGGTGCCGCCCCCCGCGATGAGCTGGTCGGAATCGCCCTGGAGCAGGCGGATGCGGTCGAACGGGATGCCGAGCTTCGAGGAGAGGACCTGGGCGAACGGCGTCCAGTGACCCTGGCCGTAATCGAGCGTGCCCGTGATGATGGTGACGTCGCCATCCGGCTCGAAGCGGATGCCGCCCATTTCGT
>JAFAEL010000150.1 GCA_023423995.1 Pseudomonadota bacterium
GGGCAACGTCATGGTCGCCATGGCGGCGGTCGCGGGCGTGACGGCAATTGACGTGCTCTGCGCGAATGGCCTCACGAGCGAGAAGGGCGGTCCGGACACGGCGATCGCCGACTACTCGGATCGAAGCGGCTTTCCGAAGGGCATCGAGGCTTCGCGCGGGCTCGCGCTCGACGTGCAGCCGCAGAACCGCCTCACCACGCCGGAGACGCAGCGCGCCTTCCCGCACGCAGCGGCCTGACGCTCGGAAGCGGGCCGCGTCGGAGGACTGGACGCGGCCCGCCACTCGGCCCACCGTAGGACGTGGTGGGGGGTGCCGAAGGTGGTGTCGTGGATGCCGTAGGCGGGCGAGGGCGGCTGGGTGTTGTGTTTGCCACGGCCGTTCTCCTGGCGATGTCTGGCGCCGGTCCGGGGCGGCATGCCTCCGCGCAGGAGCGGACGTTCCGACTGGCCGACGCTGCCGAGGACGAAGCCTGGAAGGCGCTCGAGGCCGAGCAGGAGCGCCGTCGCCGCGCCCGGCAGCCGCCGGCCGCGGCCGAGCCGGCTCCAAGGGCCGAGCAGCCCCGAGGGCAGGTGGGGAGGAGCCCCGCTCCCGCTCCAACTCCCGCGAAGCCCGCCCGCCGGCCGGAGCGCCCGAAGCGCGAGGCTCGCCCCGCCGCGCCTGAACCGCGACCCGCCGTCAGGCGGCCTGCACCTGCGCCGCAGGTGGCCCGGCCGAGGCACGTCCCCGAGGAGAGGGCACGTCCGGTCCAGGAGCGGCGTCCGGCCCCGGTTGCCGCCCGCCCTGCAGCCACGAGCAGAGCCGCGGAATGCTACCGGTCGGTCGGCATCCAGACCGATGCAAGCGGGAGGCCGCTGCGAGATGTCGGCGCCCTTTCCGACGAGCGCTCGCAGGAGGCCTTCATCCGCTGCGTCGACGGGCGATGAGGAGGTCCCGCTAACCGATCGGCAATCCCTGCGCGGCTACCCCTGTGCGGGTATTCGGGGAACGACCATGTCGAACGACGATCTCGCGGCCTGCCTGCGCATGCGAGCCAGCCTGGCCGGAATCATCGATCTCGACCCCGAGGGCGTGGCGGCGAGGCTCGCCGAGATAGACGAGCAGATCGAGCGCCTCCGGACCCACCTCGGCATCAAGGAGAAGCGCCCGGCGGCTGGCGGCTTGCCGATCGAGGTCATCCCGATCGGCGCGCGGGTCAGAGCTGCCTGAGAAAGCCGGCGAAGCGCATCAGGCCTTCCGGCCAGGGCCCGTAGCCGCTCTCCGTGTTCATGTGCCCGGCCTGGCCGGCATCCACGATGAGCGCGCCCCAGGCATAGGCGAAATCCTCCGCCCGCTCATAGGCGCAGAACGGATCGTCGCGGCTGGCGACGAGCAGCGACGGGAAGGGCAGGGGATCCCGCGGCAGCGGCCGGAAGCTCGGATCGATCTCGGGCGGCACGTCGCGCCGCTCCACGTCCGGCAGGCCGACCAGGAAGGCGCCCTTTACGGATCCGGGCGGCAGCAGCGGGGCGGCATGCGCGACCAGCGCGACCCCGAGCGAGTGGGCGACCAGGACGACCGGCCGGCTGCTCGCCTCCACCTCGGCCACCAGCCGGCGGGTCCAGCTCTCACGGACGGGCTTGTCCCAATCCTCCTGCTCGACCCGGCGCGCGGTGGAGAGCTTCTGCTCCCACCGGGTCTGCCAATGGTCGGGGCCCGATCCGGAGAGACCGGGCACGATCAGGATGTCGGCATCGGATGTGCGCATGGGCCGGAGGTAATGTGTCTCCGGGCAGAGGTCGAGCCGGCTATTCCGCGGCCACCGGCATGGCGGCGAGCTCGGAGGCCCGGAGGGCGGCCTCACGCTCGCCGATATAGTCGCGCGTGATCGGCAGGACGTCGTTGCGCCGGCCGAGCTGGATCTGGAAGACGACCACGTCCTCCCAGCGGAAAGCGGCCTCGCAGAGCGAGAGGTAGAATTCCCACATGCGGCAGAACCGCTCGTCGTAGAGCCGCATGGCCTCGTCGCGGCGGGCTATGAAGCGCTCGCGCCAGGCCTTCAGCGTCTCGGCATAGTGAAGCCGGAGCACCTCCACGTCGGTGACCATGAGGCCCGAGCGCTCGATGGCGGGCATCATCTCCGTCATCGTGGGCAGGTGGCCGCCGGGGAAGATGTACTTGCGGATCCACGGATTGGTGTAGCCCGGCTCGCCCGTGCGGCCGATCGTATGAAGCAGCATGACGCCGTCTTCGGCCATGAGCCGCGCGCAGGATTCGAAAAACGCCGGGTAGTCCTTCGGGCCGACATGCTCGAACATCCCGACCGACACGATGCGGTCGAAGGTGCCCGCGGTGGCGCGGTAATCCTCCAGCTCGACGGCGACCCGGGGGGCGAGGCCTTCGCGTACAGCCAGGCGGCGTGACGCCGCGAGTTGCTCCTCCGAGAGAGTGATGCCGCGCACCCGCCCCGCGCCGGCGTGGCGGGCGAGATAGACCGCAAGGCCGCCCCAGCCGCTGCCGATCTCCAGGACGCTGTTGCCGGGCTGGACGAAGAGCTTGGCCGCGATGTGCCGCTGCTTGGCGCGCTGCGCGTCGTCGAGCGGCTCGTCCCCATGCTCGAAATAGGCGCAGGAATATTGCCGGTGCCGGTCGAGGAAGAGATCGTAGAGCGTGCTGGAGAGATCGTAATGGTGCGCGACATTGGCTTTCGACAGCCGCGCATCGTTCCGGCCGGCGAGGCGCCAGGCGATCGAGCGCAGCGTCGCCGTGGTCGGGATGGGCAGCTTCGAGCGTTCCGCGTGGCTGTCCTGCAGGAGCAATTGCAGGAACTCCATCAGCGTGCCCTGCTCGACGAGGAGGCGGCCGTCCATGAACAGCTCGCCGAGCGCCAGTTCCGGATCCAGCACGAGCGTTCGCGTTGCGCCCTCGCCGACGAGCCGGACGGCGACCTCCGGCTGCCCGCCATCGCCGGCGCGCAAGATTTGGCCGGCCTCTGTCGTGACCCTGAGCGTGCCGCGCCGGACGATGGTCGCAAGCGCTCTGGCAAGAAGGCGATCGAACACCATGGCGTGGTCCCGACAGCAAACCCGACGACGATAAGATTCGCCGACGCTTCCCTTTCCGCAAGAGCGAAGGTCATGCGCACGCGGCATGACTGCCGGTTGTGTCAGGGGTCGAACATGCAATCATCGCGGGATCATCCGCCGTCGCAGCATCGGTGAGGGATTGCTCGTTGCGACTTAAGGTTGCATGATCTCGCTCGGTTCAGGGCAGGCCGGATGCAGCAATCTCCCGCTCACAAGAACATCGTCGTCTTCGCCGACGGGACCGGAAACGGGGCGTCCGCCCTCAACAAGACGAATGTCTGGCGGCTGTATCGCGCCGTCGACCTGTCGGATCCCCCGCCGGATGGCAGGCCGCGGCAGGTTGCATTCTACATCGACGGCGTCGGCACCTCGTCATTCCGGCCGCTCGCGCTCATCGGCAGCATCTTCGGCATCGGGGTCGCCCGAAATGCCAAGGAAATGTACAAGTTCATCTGCCGCAATTACGCGCCCGGCGACAATATCTACGCCTTCGGGTTCAGCCGCGGGGCTTTCACGGCGCGTGTCCTGACGAGCCTGATCGCCACCCAGGGCGTCGTCCAATACACGACCGAGGAGGAACTGGAGCGCGGTGCTGCCGACGCGTACAGGGCCTACCGGCGCCGCTACAAGCTGCCGATCTTCGGGCGCAAGGACACGACGAAGCCGACGGATGCGAAGAAGCGGGTCGGCATCGTCGATGTCCTTCGTGACATCCGCGATGTCTCCATCCGCGCCTGGCGCCGGCTGCGCGGAATTCCGAATGAGCTGCCGCTCCCCCCGCATCAGGCGGATATCACCTTTGTCGGTGTCTGGGACACCGTCTCCGCCTATGGCCTGCCCATCGAGGAGCTGACGCGCGGCATCGACGGCTGGGTGTGGCCGCTCTCTATGCCGAACTACCGCTTGTCGGAGCGGGTCCGCTGCGCGCGTCATGCGCTGGCGCTGGACGAGGAGCGCGACAGCTTTCAGCCGCTCCTCTGGGACGAGGCGCATGAGGCCGATCTCGAGGCGAAGGGCGCGGTGCCCCCGGGGCGCATGCAGCAGGTCTGGTTCGCCGGCGTCCACGCGAATGTCGGGGGCGGCTATGCGGACGATCGGCTGTCGCTCGTTCCGCTCGAATGGATGATGGCCGAGGCGGCCAAGGCAGGGCTGCGCTATGTTCCGGGCCACCTCCGGGAGCCCCTGCCGGCGGCGAGCCCCTTCGGCCGCCGCTATGATTCCCGCAGCGGCATCGCCGCCTATTACCGCTACCAGCCACGCAAGCTGAGCGCCCGGCTGCTCCAGCCTGATCCGACGGCGCGCCTGCAGCAGAATCCCAGCCGGAGAGATCGCGGCTTCCTGCGCCGGATCATCGTGCATGAGAGCGTGTTCCAGCGGGTCACGCACGGGCTCGACCGCTACGCCCCGATCGGGCTTCCGGCCGAGTTCGAGATCGTCGATGCCAAAGGCAATCTCCGGACGGTGCACGACCCGCTGCGTGCGGACCGCCAGGAATGGGTCTGGAACGACGTTTGGCGACGGCGGGTGAACTATTTCGCCATTCTCGGGCTCTCCCTCGTCCTCGCCTCCCTGCCACTCGTGCAGAGCTACTGGCCGCCATCCGCCTGCCTCGGCCCGCAATGCGTCCTCAGCCCTCTCCTGACCGGAGCCGGCATGTTCCTGCCGGGCTTTGCCGCGCCGTGGCTCGACTCCTTCGCCCGGGCGCCCGGGACGGCCGCGGCTCTCGTCATCGGCCTCATGGCCCTGCTCGGACGGAGCACGTCGCTCGAGCATAGGATCCGGGATGGCATGCGCGAGATCTGGGCGCATTCGCTTCAGATCCCCCTCCCGGGAGGCGTCGCTCGCACGGAAGCCGGGAAGAGCCGCGGGCGCCCGCGGAACTGGCTCTACTGGTTCCGCACGAGCCGATTGTACCAGCGGGGCTTCCAATACCTGAAATGGTGGTTCGCGCCCGCCGCCTTCGGCAGCGTGCTTCTCGGGGCTGCAACGGTGACCGTCCTCGCGCTGGCCGTGATTCTCGCCGGGCGGTTCGACCTCGTGCGTCGCGAGGCCGACGGCAGCATCTGCGCGCTGCAGGCGGGAGAGGCGGTCCCCCTCGAGCCGGGGCATTACTCGACGAAGCAGCTCTGCTGGCCGCTCGGGCATCAGCTCCGCAAAGGGACGAACTACCGGATCAACATCGCGGTCGCCCATCGCTGGCGCGACGAGGACATCGCGACCGATCCCTTGGGGTTTGGCAACGAGCGGATGCCCGCGCCGGCCAAGTTCGGCGCCTACCTGGTTCGCCGGTCGGCGGCTGATCGCTGGTTCCAGCCCGTGCTGCGGATCACCTCGCCGGGAGGATCGGCGAGGGTGCAGCCTCTCGACTTCCGCTGCCGCTGCGGCGCGGCAACGGCAGCCGGAGGCCCGGTCACCTACACGGCGGAATTCACCGCACTGGCTGACGGAGAGGCGAGCCTCTTCATCAACGACGCGGTGATCGCGGTGCCGTTCTTCTCCAAGGACTCGTTCGGCGTGACGCCCGAGTTCTACGGCAACAATTTCGGCACGGCGTCAGTCGAACTGACCCCGGCCGACGACAGGCCGTGAGGGCTAAGCCTCACCCCGCCCCGAACACCCGGCGGAAGATCGTGTCGACGTGCTTGAGGTGGTAGCCGAGGTCGAACAGCTCCTCGAGCTCCGTCGCGGAGAGCTTCGAGGACACGTCCGGGTCCTTCTTCAGCAGCGTGAGGAAGTCGCCTTCGCCGCGCCAGACCGGCATGGCGTTGCGCTGCACCCAGGCATAGGAATCCTCGCGGCTGACGCCCCGCTGCGTCAGGGCGAGCAGCACGCGCTGCGAGTGGATGAGCCCGCCGAGGCGGTCGAGGTTCTTCCGCATGTTCTCGGGATAGACGAGCAGCTTGTCGACGACGCCCGTCAGCCGGGCGAGCGCGAAATCCAGCGTCACCGTCGCGTCCGGGCCGATCATGCGCTCGACCGAGGAATGGGAAATGTCGCGCTCGTGCCAGAGCGCGACGTTTTCCATGGCGGGCATCGCATAGACGCGCACCATGCGGGCGAGGCCCGTCAGGTTCTCGGTCAGGACCGGGTTGCGCTTGTGCGGCATGGCGGAGGAGCCCTTCTGGCCCTCGGAGAAGAACTCCTCGGCCTCCAGCACCTCCGTGCGCTGCATGTGGCGGATCTCGATCGCGAGCCGCTCCACGGACGAGGCGATCACGCCGAGCGTGGCGAAGAACATGGCGTGGCGGTCGCGCGGGATGACCTGGGTCGAGACCGGCTCCGGCTCGAGGCCCAGCTTCTCCGCCACGTATTCCTCCACGCGCGGATCGATATTGGCGAAGGTGCCGACCGCCCCCGAGATGGCGCAGGTCGCGACCTCGCGCCGGGCAAAAAGCAGCCGCTGCTTGGCGCGGTCGAACTCGGCATAGGCCTGGGCGAGCTTGAGCCCGAAGGTGACGGGCTCGGCATGGATGCCATGCGAGCGGCCGATCGCGGGGGTCATCTTGTGCTCGAAGGCCCGGCGCTTCAGCGCCGCGAGCAGCGCGTCGAGATCGGCCAGCAAGATGTCGGCCGCGCGCACGAGCTGGACGTTGAGGCAGGTGTCGAGCACGTCCGACGAGGTCATGCCCTGGTGGACGAACCGCGCCTCGGGCCCGACATGCTCGGCAAGGTGGGTCAGGAAGGCGATCACGTCGTGCTTGGTGACGCGCTCGATTTCGTCGATGCGGTCGACGTCGAACACGGCCTTCGAGCCACGCTCCCAGATCGCCTCGGCCGCTTCCTTCGGAACGACGCCGATCTCGGCCAGCGCCGAGGTCGCATGCGCCTCGATCTCGAACCAGATGCGGAACCGGGTCTCGGGCGACCAGATGGCCGTCATCTCGGGGCGGGAATAGCGCGGGATCATTTAGGCCTGTAATCTTTCTGGTTGTGAACTTCAGGCGTCTGCGCAACCTTTGCGTGCTTATCGTCGGAGGTTCGCGATGCCTGAAAACAAGCCGGTGCGGTCAGCGGAGATCATGGCTATCTCCCTCAAGGACCCGTCACAAGCGGAAGCGGTGAAAGCGAACCCTGACACGGCTGAAGGAATCGCCGCGGACGCCATCCGGAGAGCTGACGAGGTCAACCGCGGTGCTCGGTTCGCCAGCGCCCTCGAGGCAGATCGAGTTGTCTATCGCCTGACCACCATGTTTCTCGGGTTCTCGATCGTTCTCATCGCACTCGGCATTATTAGCATGAAGCTGGCAGGGCTGCTCCTGAAGACCCCGCCACACGATGTCACGATCCCTGAATCGCTCGTCGCGATAGCCTCAGCGGCCGTAGGCGCGTTGGCGGGGCTGCTCAGTCCTCTCGCAAATCGAGCTTGAGGACAAAACCCACTCTCAGGCCCAGGTGCCGGTCGCTCGTTCGGCCGCCTGGCGGATGCCTTCGAGATTGTCGCGATAGCGCTCCGAGCCGCCTTTCAGGGCGGCGGAGCCGGCGACGAGCACATTGGCGCCGGCCTGCGCGGCGGCGGGCGCCGTCTCGGCCGTGATGCCGCCATCGACCTGGATGTCGATCCCGCGCCCGGCCGTCATCGCGGCGATGCGGCGGATCTTCTCGCACACGGCCGGGATGAAGGCCTGGCCGCCGAAGCCGGGATTGACGCTCATGACCAGGACCAGGTCGACGAGGTCGAGCACCGGCTCGATGGCGCTCTCCGGCGTTCCGGGATTGATGGCGACGCCAGCGCGCCTGCCGAGTCCCCGGATGGTCTGGAGCGAGCGGTGGAGATGCGGCCCGGCCTCCGTGTGAACCGTGATGATGTCGGCCCCGGCCTCGGCGAAAGCCGCCAGATAGGGATCGGCCGGCGCGATCATCAGGTGGGCGTCGAGCGTCTTGCCGGTCAGCCGGCGGACGGCCCGCACCATGTCAGGTCCGAAGGAGATGTTGGGGACAAAATGACCGTCCATGACATCGAGATGGATCCAGTCGGCCCCAGCGGCATCGAGGTCGCGAACGACATCGCCGATGGTCGCGAAATCGGCAGACAGGATCGACGGGGCGAGAAGGATCGGCTTGGTCATGGGATGTCACGCGGTACCACCCGCATGCCGCGCGGGCAACGACGGGCCGGGGTCTGGCAGCTCTTTACGGGCGATTAACCACGCCGGCCCCATCACAGGATCAGCGTATCAGGCGATTCCTGGATGCTGCGATCCGGGAATGGCAGGAGGATGGTATCGGGGGAGTGCAGGATCAAGGTGAGGACGGCGCCGGTGCAGCAAGGTGTCGTCTGCCCCGGATGAGCCGGGCGGCGGCTCGACCCTGACTGGGGGCTGCGACCTGGAGCCGGTTGCGTCCTTCGACTTCCGCGGTCCCAGTTGGGCGGTTGCCGAACTGGCCCTGGTCGCGCGGGGGGAGGGGCCTTCGGTCGGGCGAAGGCGCCACGAGGCCCGGCGCGGCGGCCGGGAGCAGAGAGGCGCCGAGGGAGAGCCGCCCATCGGTTGAAGAGGGGTGGCCGTGGTGAAGCTTAGCGCGGTTTCCTCCACGGCGATCGAGGCTCCTTCAGGCAGCGCGCGAGCGGCCTGATGTGCCATCGAAGCTGCGTTTCCTAAGCTTTTGCTGAGATTAAGGATTACCGGATGGGCGCACAATCCGGATGAACTGCATCCGTTGCAGGAGAATTCGCGCCTAAGCCTTTGACGGGCCGAAGCGATCAGCCCAGGCCGGCAGCGCATCCGGAAAGGGCAGGGCGGTGGCCGCATGGACCCCGCGGGCGATGGCCCGCGCGAGGCAATCGGAGGCGATCGCGCCCAGCTCCGTCAGGAGGTCGAGCCCGCCCTCGGCCGGCCGTCCCAGGGTCGAGACCGCAAAGACCGTGTCCCCGTCCATCGGCGCATGGGAGAGGCTGAGCGCCTTCGCGAGGCCGCCCTGGGCCATGATGGCCAGCCGCTTCGCCTCGGCCTTGGTGAGGGTGGCATCGGTCGCCACCATGCAGATCGTCGTCGCAAGCTGCTGCTGGCCCTTCCAGCGAAAGCGGCGGGCATTCGCCGGAACGGTCGCCGGGATGCCCAGCCCGCCGAATTCGCCATCCCGCTCGAAAGGGGCTGCCCAGAAATGCGGCCCGCCATCGATGACGGCCGAGCCGATCGCGTTCACGCTGGCGAGGGCGCCGACATTGTAGCCGCGGGACGTGGTGGCGCTCGCCGAGCCGAGGCCGCCCTTCAGGTCGACCGTGGTCGCACCGTATCCGCCGCCGGCCGTCCCGAGGGCAAAGCTTTCGGCGGCGACCTCGCAGGCCGCGTAGCCGAGTTCGCGATAGGGCGGGAAGCGGCCCCAATCCTTGTCGCCGCCGTTCAGGAGATCGAACAGCACCGCCGTCGGGGCGATCGGCACGCGGGCGGACGCGACCGGGATGCCCCGGCCATGCTCGTTGAGCCAGGCCTGGACGCCGGTGGTCGCGTCCAGCCCGAAGCCGGATCCTCCGGACAGCACGATGGCGTCGATCCGCTCGACGGCCCGGTCCGGCTCGAGGCATTCCAGGCCCCGCCCGGCCGGGCCGCCGCCCGCGACGAAGACGGAGGCGACGGCCGGGCGCTCGAAGAGCGCGACCGTCACGCCGCTCGCGAGCTTCGGATCGTGAGCGTTGCCGACCCGGATCCCGGGCACGTCGGTCAGGAGGTTGCGGCGGCTGGTCATGCCGCGACAGAACCGGATTCGCCCCGGAGCGTCAAAGGATCCTGCGATCCTCCCGTCCGGGGATCCTGGTGCGCTTACTTCGCGGCGACTGCGACCGCGGCCCCGGCCATGATGGCGCCGCTCGTCCGGTTGATGGCGCGGACGGCGCGCGGGCTGGTGAGCAGGCGGCGGGCCCGTGCCGCGAGCACGATATAGAAGCCGAACACGACCGCGAGCACGCCGAGCAGGATCGCGGCGAGCTCCGCAAAGCCGAGGAGCGTGATCCCCGCCACGTCGATCAGGTTCGGCACCAGCGCCAGGTAGAACACCATCACTTTCGGGTTCCCGAGGGTGACGGCGAGGCCGGCCAGGAACAGCCGCCAGGACGGGTCCGGACGGGAGGCGGCCTCCGCCTGTGTGCGGATCGCGGGTGCCGTCCAGAGCTTCCAGGCCAGGAACAGGAGATAGGCGGCGCCGGCGAATTTCAGCACCAGGAACACGCCGTGGAAGGCCTGGGCCAGGGCCGAGAGCCCCGCCACGGCAACGGCCAGCCAGACGACGTCGCCGATGGCGAGGCCGGCCGTGAAGGCGACCGCGCCGGCGGTCCCTCGTCCGAGCACGCGGGCGACCAGCGCCGCGATCCCCGGTCCGGGCGATGCGGCGGCGATGAAAAGCGCGCCGGCGAAGAGCAGGAGGGCATCGATGCTCATGGCCCGAGCATAGGCCAGATGACGGTCGCCGCGTAGGGGGAGCCGGATCGATGCCAACCGCGGAGGCACTCCGGCCGGCGGCGAGCCGGTCGGGCGGCGTGGCCGCGAGCGCCTGGTCCGGCCAGGCCGGGCGTTGCGTCAGGATCGCGCCGGCCATGGTGGCGAGGAGACGATCCTTGCGGGCGCGAAGGAGGGTTGGTCCCCCAGCCACCCGCGCGCGCCGATGAGGGCGAACAGGTCGGTCCCGTCGATATCGGCTCGGGCCATCCCCATCCGGCGCGCTCCAGCACGCGGGAGGGGCCGGCAAACGAAAAGGCCCGCCGAGAGGCGGGCCTGATCGCGTTCGCGATTTGCGTGACGGCTCGGCCTACATCCCGACTTCGTTGCCGGAATAGTCGATCTTGCCGTCAGCGCCCTTCTTCCAGACATACATCACGTAGTCCGGCCGGGTGATGTCGCCCTTCTTGTCGAAGGAGATGTCGCCGATGACGGTCTTGAAGACCTTACCTGAGTGCATGTAGTCGGCCATCTTCTTCGGGTCGGTCGACTTCGCGGCTTCCGCCGCCTGGGCGAAGATCTGGACGGCGGCGTAGCTGTAGAGCGTGTAGGCTTCCGGATCGTAGTTCTTGGCCTTGAACTTGGCTACCACGTCCTTGGCGTTGGGGTTCTTCCGGGCGTCCGGCCCGAAGGTCATGAAGGTGCCCTCTGCGCCCGGCCCGGCGATCTGCACGAACTCCTTGTCCGTGATGCCGTCGCCCGACATCATCGGGGCCTTCAGGCCCTGGTCGCGCATCTGGCGGATGATGAGGCCGGCCTCGGTGTGCAGGCCGCCGAAATACACGACGTCGACATTCTGCTGCTTCAGCTTGGAGACGAGCGCGGAATAATCCTTCTCGCCCGTGTTGACGCCCTCGTACATCGCGGCCTTCAGGCCCTTGCTCTCCATGGCCTTCTGGGTCTCGTCCGCGAGGCCCTTACCGTACGGGGTCTTGTCGTGGATGATGGCGACCTTCTTGCCCTTGAAGTGGTTCGCCAGATAGGCACCCGCGACCGCGCCCTGCTGGTCGTCCCGTCCGCAGGCGCGGAACGTGTTCCACATCTTGCGGTCGGTGTATTTCGGGTTCGTGGAGGCCGGCGAGATCTGGATGATCCCGGATTCCTGATAGACCTCGGAGGCGGGGATCGAGACGCCCGAGTTGAAGTGGCCGACCACCCATTTCACGCCGTCGGCGGCGAACTTGTTGGCGAGCGAGACGCCCTGCTTCGGATCCGACGCGTCGTCTCCGACCTGGATGGAGATTTTCTGGCCCATGACGCCGCCCTTGGCGTTGATGTCCTCGACGGCTTGCTCGGCGCCGTTCTTGAGCTGCGCCCCGAAGGCGGCATTCGCGCCCGTGATGGGACCGGCGACAGCCATCTTGATCTGCGCCTGCGCGGCCCCGGACACGGCAAGGCCGAGGCCGAGCGCGAGACCGGTCAACAATCCTGTCTTCATTGCCACGTTCTCCCCTGAAGGGTGTTGGGCCGGATCAACTCTCCGGCGCCGGCAGCTTCAACCGCCGTCCGGAGCAATCTTGCCGTTTTCGGGGCCGTTGTCACCGGGGCGAGACTGAGCAAAAGGTCGTCACACCTGCGCCTTCTCGCGCCACGAAAGCGGGCCGGCGGGCTCGTAGAGCCAGCTATATTGCCGCGTCATTTGCCGAGCCCGGAAATAGCGGTAGCCGAGCGAGGCGATCGCCGCGACCACCACGAGGTCGACCAGGTAGAAGCGGAGGTTGAGGAAGCTGCCCTCGAAGAGCGCGTGGTGGATGAAGCGCACCGCGAGCGCCAGCGGCAGCGACCACAGGAGCACCTGCCAATAGGGCCGCCAAGTGAGCGCCAGGGCCCGTCCCGTCATCCAGGCCGTCCAGCCGCCGAGCACGACCGTGACGAGGATGAACAGCCAGGCGGAGGATTCTTCGTAGAGGATGCCTTGCATCTGACGATCATGCTCTCGGGCGGTTCTGGGCGGTGTGATAAATGCCGATGATCAGGACCTGATCTTCGGCCCGGTCCACTTCATAGACAAGCATGTAGGGCAGGTCCGCGAGAGCGAACCGCCTCGTCCCCGACGCGGCGTGCAGACGCCCCAGATCCGGGAATGCCGCAATTCGCTTTGCGACCTGTTGGAGGCGGGCCGCGACGCGCCGGGCCGCCATGGGGTCCCGCTCGCGAATGTAGGCGCCAATCTCCTGGAGGTGTCCGGTCGCTTCCGTAGAATAGGCGAGCCTCAAAGGCCGAAGCTGCGCCACGTCGCGGCGACCTCTTCGTCCGTTGCAAGCCGAACGCTCCCGTTCCTCAGGCCCGCCTGGATGCGTGCCACGTCCTCCTCCTGCTCCGGAGTGAGGTCGTATTCGGGGCTATCCTGATCCAGCAGTGCGAGAATGATCTCGGCAGCCCTGTCCTGGTCCGCCGCCGGGCGCTCCCGCAGACGGGACAACGCTTTCTCGAGGAGCTCAGTCATGGGGGGAATCTATCCCTCCACGGCGCCATCGGAAAGGGCGCCCCCCGTCAATGCCGCCCGCCTTCCAGATAGGCCGCCTGCACCTGGGGGTTCGCCAGGAGTTCCTTGCCGGTTCCGGACATGGTGATCGTGCCCGTCACCATCACGTAGCCGCGGTGGGCGAGCTTGAGCGCGTGGTAGGCGTTCTGCTCCACCAGGAACACCGTCATGCCCTCGCGCTCGTTCAGCTCGCGGATGACGCTGAAGATCTGCTTCACGATCAGCGGCGCGAGGCCGAGGGAGGGCTCGTCCAGCAGCAAGAGGCGCGGGCGCGCCATCAGGGCCCGGGCGATCGCCAGCATCTGCTGCTCGCCGCCCGACATCGTTCCGCCGCGCTGGTGCAGCCTCTCCTTCAGGCGCGGGAAGATCCCGAGCATCCGCTCGAGGTCGCTCTGGAAATGCGCGAAGTTGTCGAGCGAGGCCCCCATCTGGAGGTTCTCGTAGACCGTCATGCGCGGGAAGATGCGCCGGCCTTCCGGCGATTGGGCGATGCGCAGCCGCGCGATCTCGTGCGTGGACAGGGCCGTGATGTCCCGGCCGTCGAAGGTGATGCGCCCGCGCCGCGCCCGCGGATTGCCGCAGACCGTCATCATCAGGGTCGACTTGCCGGCCCCGTTCGCGCCGATCAGCGTGACGATCTCGCCCTCGAACACGTCGAGGTCGACGCCTTTCAGGGCGATGATGTTGCCGTAATAGGTCTCGATCCCACGCACCGACAGGAGAAGGCGCTTCTGGGCGGCTTCCGCGGCGCGGGTCTCCTCGACGAGGACGTTGATGCCGGCGACGCTCATGTCCGCGCCTCCACGCCCACCTCGGCCTCCACGTGTTCGACCTCCTCGTCCTCGACGCCCAGATAGGCGGCGATGACCCTCGGGTCGCTGCGGATCTCGGCCGGGAGGCCGTCCGCGATCTTGGAGCCGTAATCCAGCACCACGACGTGGTCGGAGATCTCCATCACCACCGACATGTCATGCTCGATCAGGAGGAGGGAGGTGCCCTGCTCGGACCGGATCGAGAGCAGGAGATCGTTGAGCTCCAGACTCTCGCGCGGGTTCAGGCCGGCCGCCGGCTCGTCGAGGCAGAGCAGGACGGGTTCGGTGCACATGGCGCGCGCGATCTCCAGACGGCGCTGCGCCCCGTAGGGCAGGTCGCCCGCCGGATCGTCGGCCCGGTCGACGAGCCCTGTCATCTCCAGCCAATAGGTCGCCTTCTCGACCGCCAGCTTTTCCGCCCGCTTGAAGCTCGGCAGCCCGATGAGCCCGGCGAAGGTAAGGCCGGAGGCGAGCATCAAGGGGTTGTGCTGGGCGACGAGCAGGTTCTCCAGCACGGTCATTCCGGAGAACAGCCGGATGTTCTGGAAGGTCCGGGCCACCTTCGCCCGCCAGCTGATCGCGTGCCCGGGCAGCCGCTCCAGCAGGTGGGTGGCTCCGGAGGTATGGCGCAGGCTGATCATGCCCTCGGTCGGGCGGTAGAACCCGGTGATGCAGTTGAACACCGTCGTCTTGCCGGCGCCGTTCGGGCCGATCAGGGCCGTGATGTCCCGGCGGCGGCAGGAGAAGGAGAGATCGTTGACGGCCACCAGGCCGCCGAACCGCATCGTGAGGTGCTCGACATCGAGGATGTTGTCGGACGCGGAGGCCATCAGCCGTGGCCCTCCTTCACGAGGGAGCCCGAGATCGATTTCCGCTCCTTGAACACGACGGAGGGCTCCCGGACGGAGATGAGGCCGCGGGGACGCCACACCATCATGGCCACCATGGCGAGCCCGAACAGAAGCAGGCGGTACTCGTTCGGATCGAAGCCCTCGCCGAACACGGCCTTGAGGAAGCCGAGGTTGCGCAGGAGCTCCGGGCCGCCGACCATGGCGATCGCCGCGATCGCGACGCCCACCTGGGACCCCATTCCGCCCAGGACCACGATCGCCAGGATGGTCGCCGATTCCAGGAAGTTGAAGCTCTCCGGGCTGATGAAGCCCTGGCGGACGGCGAAGAAGGAGCCGGCGAAGCCGCCGAACATCGCCCCGATCGCGAAGGCGGTGAGCTTCGTGTTCGTCGTGTTGATGCCGAGGGAGCGGCAGGCGATCTCGTCCTCGCGCAAAGCCTCCCAGGCGCGGCCGACCGGCAGCCGCCGCAGCCGCAGCGTGACGAGGTTGGTGACCAGCGCCAGGACGAGGATCAGGTAGTACAGGAAGATGACGCGCTGCATCGGGTTGAACTCGAACCCGAACCGGGCCGCGAACCCGTCCTCGTCCGCCGTGAAGGGGATCCCGAAGAAGGTGACGCGCGGGATGGAGGAGATGCCGGCGCCGCCGCCCGTCACGTCGACCCAGTTGATCAGGACGAGGCGGATGATCTCGCCGAAGGCGAGGGTCACGATGGCCAGGTAGTCGCCGCGCAGCCTCAGGACCGGGAAGCCGAGCAGGATGCCCCAGAAAGCCGCCAGGATGCCGGCCAGCGGCAGGCAGATCCAGAACGAGAGCCCGAACGTCGTGGACAGGAGGGCGTAGGAATAGGCGCCGACGGCGTAGAACGCGACGTAGCCGAGGTCGAGGAGGCCGGCGAGCCCGACCACGATGTTGAGGCCCCAGCCGAGCATCACATAGGTCAGGACCAGGATGCCGAGATCAATCCAGTAGCGCGACTCGGCGAGGCCTCCCTTCATCAGGTAGACGGCGAGCGGGAAGGCGAGCGCCATCCCCACGAAGAGGGGCGTCGCAAACCTCGCCAGGCCGAAGCCGGATTGCTTCGTGGGATCGGCGGAGACCGTGACCGTCGCCTTCCGGGTTCTCGCCCGGCTGAAGAGGCCCTGGTCGCCGCCGAGCAGGCCGATGGCGATTCGCCCGAAGAAGACCAGCGCGCAGGCGACGATCACGACGTTCCAGCGCGGGACCAGGATCAGGCCGCCCGTCGGCCCCTGTTCCGTCCGCAGCAAGATGATCGGCACCGAAAGGCCGAACATGAGCAGCGCCGCAAGGCTGGCGCTCTTCAGAGTGCCGGCGATGTCCAGGGGCTTGCGGTCGGCGAACGGCACGTCGCCTCCGGTCAGCGCCGCATCGGAGGTCGGCGCGACGGAGGTCGGGTGGACGGCCGACATCAGACCTTCTCGACCTCGGGCCGGCCGAGGATGCCCGAGGGCATGAAGGTGAGCACGATGGCCAGGATCGAGAACGCGGCGACGTCCTTGTACTCGATGGAGAAATAGGCCGACCACATGGTCTCGATGAGCCCGATGATGAGCCCGCCGAGCACGGCGCCCGGAAGGGACCCGATGCCGCCGAGCACCGCCGCCGTGAAGGCCTTCACGCCCGGCACGAACCCGTCGGCGAAGTTCACCACGCCATAATAGAGGAGGTACATCGTGCCCGCGACGGCCGCGAGGGCGGCGCCCATGACGAAGGTCAGGGAGATCGTGCGGTCGACGTTGATGCCGATGAGCGCGGCCATCTTGCGGTCCTGCTCGCAGGCGCGCTGCGCTCGGCCGAGCGAGGTCTTCTGCACCACGTACCAGAACATGGCCAGGAGCACCGCCGTGACCACCATGATGATGATCTGCTTGTAGGAAAGGGCGACGACGTAGCCGTTGCGCTCGAAGAGCGGGATCACCTCGCGCACCATCGGCGGCGTGGGCTTGTTGCGGGCGCCCTGGGCCACCTGGACGAAGTTGGACAGGAAGATGGACACCCCGATCGCCGAGATGAGCGGGGCGAGCCGGAAGGATCCCCGAAGCGGCCGGTAGGCGAGGCGCTCCAGGGTCCAGCCCCACAGAGACGTCAGCACCATGGCCAAGATCATGACGATGAGCAGCGCTAAGGCGACCGAGGAAATGCCGATCCAGGTCGTCAGGACAAGGAAGAAGATCAGCGCGATGAACGCCGAAAGCATGAAGACGTCGCCGTGGGCGAAGTTCACCATGCCGATGATGCCGAACACCATCGTGTACCCGATGGCAATGAGGCCATAGATCGACCCCAGCGTCAGCCCGTTGATGAGCTGCTGGACGAATACTTCCATGCGCCGCCGCTACTCCAGATCGCATTCATGGTTGAGATGAATGCCGTCACGGGAATCGATCATGCACGGAACGGGCCTCCGATCCAGCACGACACTTGGCTGAGTCTGGCAGCAAACCGCGGGCCAGCGCCGGATTCATGCTGCGGGACCGCTTCCCTGCCGGGGACCCGGATGGCAAAAGGCCGGGGAAGCCGAGAGAGCGGGAGCGAGCGACATGGCGATGACGATGAACGGGGCGGTGACGCTGCCCGCCGACCGCGCGAAGGTCTGGGAGGCGCTCAACGATCCCGAGATCCTGAAGCGTTCGATTCCTGGCTGCCAGGAGCTCGAAAGGACGGGGGATAACGGGTTCGCGGCCATCGCCAAGGTCTCGGTCGGCCCGGTCAAGGCCACCTTCAAGGGCAACGTGACCCTGTCCGACATCGATGCGCCGAACGGCTACACGATTTCCGGCGAGGGCCAGGGCGGTGTCGCGGGCTTCGCGAAAGGCGGCGCCAAGGTGCGGCTGGAGGATGCCGAAGGCGGCGGGACGATCCTGAACTACGATGTGGAGGCGCAGGTCGGCGGCAAGATCGCCCAGCTCGGCGGCCGGCTGATCAACGGCGTCGCGAAGAAATACGCGGACGAATTCTTCGCCAATTTCGCCAAGGCGCTGGAGCCGGAAGGCGCCGCCCCGGCCGCCTGATCCCGCCTCACGTATAGGCGATCATCCGGCCGAGGGTCGCGACCGACAGCCAGGTGGCGAGCGAGGCGGCCGCGACCGCGCGGCCCGCCAGGCTCGGGCGCTCGTCCCACCCGTCGAGCTGCTTTCGCCAGGCGAGCCGGAAGGCGAGCGCATTGGCGAGGCCGAGCGCGACCAGGGCGAGCTTCCACCGGAACGTGTTGGAGACCGCCAGAGACACGGCGTCGGCCGCGAACAGGCCGATGCCCGTCAGGGCCGCGATGAGCAGCCCGGCCACGGCCAATGGTGTCAGGAAGCGCGCGAGCGCGGCGGTCGGGATGGCCTGCCCGAGACCGCACAGGCGCAGGTCGAGCACGCCGATCCCGCCGACCAGCAGGACCAGCCCGAGCAGGTGAAGGACGTTGAGCCACGCATAGGCAGGCCCTCGTGCCCAGGCCCCGAGGCCCGATGCCTGGACGGCTGCGGCTCCTTCCGCGAGCCAATCCACGCCGGGCGGATCCCTGGACGGCTCAGCGCAGCTCGATCGTCTTCCCGGCGACCGTGATCCGCTCCAGCCGCATCTCCGGCGTGCCGTCGGTCCGCGGGTAGCCCTCGACGGTCGCCGTCGTGCCGTCCTTGAGCATGTCCCGGGTGAGCCCGCGCGATTCCATGCGGCTCGTCGGGGCGAGTATCACGGCCCAGCTCTTGCCCTGGTAATCCATCTGCGCCTCCGCGTGCGGGTTGCGCCAGGACACGGACTTGAGCGGGCCTGTCGCCTTGATGGCCTTGGCCGAGTCGTAGGAGCTCCAGCCATGGTGCGCGAGGGCGGCCGCCGGAACGGCGAGGGCCAGCGCCAGGGCGGCGAGGGTGGTTCGGGCCGGACGATCTCGCATAAGGGGATCCCCTCTCGATCACGATCTAAGCGCCCACTATGGCCGAGCGGCGCCGTGGGACAAGGAGGGCTCACGCGGCCTTGATGGGCCGGGCGGGAAGGCTCACGCCCCCTCGCGCTCGCTTTCCTCGATTTCGTCGAGGACGGCGTCCGGCGCGACATCCTGCTTGAGCTCCTCCAGCTGCGGGTCGGTCGCGCCCTCGATGCCGAGCTTCGCGGCGATGCCGCTGGTGAGCGCCACGAGCTTGGTGATCTCGTGCTCGGCCAGGAGGCTGATCTGCAGGTCGAGATCGGCGCGCCGGTCCGCGGCGGCGGACATGCGGTTCTGGCTGATCAGCACGAAGGTCGACAGGAAGATCGCCTCGACGGAGGCCGAGGTGCCGAGGATGACGAAGCTCTCGTCCCATTTCGGCAGGATCGGCAGGAGCCCGCTGTTCACGGCCGCCCAGATCCCGAACACGACCATGTGGATATAGACGAACGTCATGCTGCCGGCGAAGCGCGTGATGGCGTCGGCGACGCGCTCCTGCCGGCTCGCCTCCCGCCGCTCTCGCTCCCGGCGCTGCGTGAGTGCGTGGATGTTCCGCTCGAGGGTCGGGCCCAAGCCCTTCGGCTGAGGCGGCGGGAAGATCGGCGGAGATCGGCCGCCTGCCGTCCCCGGGCGGTCCTCGCTTGCGCCTGCCACGTCATGCCCTCCGGCTGCGTCGCTCAATCCCGATCCGGCGAGATCGGTTCCCGGCAGCAAGAAACAGGCAACCACGCCTCATCAGCCCTGTTTAACCTGAACGCGGATTCAGATTTGCGAGTTAACTGCGGCAAAACGGAGGTTGTGCAAAGGTCAACGCATCAAACAGTCACGAGAGCCAAATAAAAGGCTCCGGGAGAGACATCAAATGGTCAGGTGGTCACTCGAGAGCTTTATCAACTCGACGATCGCCCGCGGTGAGATTTCACGCGCCGACGTGAATTCTCTGCGGCGGGACGTGCTGCCGAATGGGATCGAGAGCCGCGATGAAGCGGATGTTCTCATCGCGCTCGACCGCGCCATCTTCGACAAGGACGGGGACTGGGCTCCCTTCCTGATCCAGGCGGTCGTCGATTTCGTGGTCTGGTCGTCGCGGCCGACCGGCCGGGTGGAGCGCGATGCGGCCGAGTGGCTCGTGTCCTCCCTCGGCTGCGGCTCGGGCCCGACCCGGAACGCCGTCGCTATCGCCTTCGAGGTGATCCGCGAGGCGGAATCCACCGACGAAGCGCTGGTCACCTTCGTCATGCGCTGGCGGGCGCGGGAGAGCGCGGTGCTCGCCCACGGCCGCGCTCCGGAGCTCGTCTTCTGATCGGCTCGCTTCCCGAACGGGGCAGGGTGCGCTAACGGGACCGGGTCTTTCGTGTGACGCGACCGCGTCCCGCTCCAGATCGAGGGCCCATGTTCGAGAAGATCCTCATCGCCAATCGTGGCGAGATCGCCTGCCGCGTGATCAAGACGGCCAGGCGAATGGGGATCAAGACCGTCGCGGTCTATTCCGAGGCCGACCGCGACGCGCTCCATGTCGAGATGGCGGATGAGGCCGTCGCCATCGGGCCTGCCGCGGCCGCCGAATCCTACCTCGTCATCGACAAGATCGTGGAAGCCTGCCGCCAGACCGGCGCCCAGGCCGTCCATCCGGGCTACGGCTTCCTCTCCGAGCGCGAGGCCTTCCCGCGGGCGCTGGCCGAAACCGGCATCACCTTCATCGGCCCCAATCCCGGCGCGATCGCCGCGATGGGCGACAAGATCGAATCGAAAAAGGCCGCGGCGGCCGCGAAGGTCTCCACCGTCCCGGGCTTCCTCGGCATCATCGAGAGCCCCGAACACGCTGTCTCGATCGCCGACGAGATCGGCTACCCCGTGATGATCAAGGCGTCGGCGGGCGGCGGCGGCAAGGGCATGCGCATCGCGCATTCGGCCGGCGAGGTCGCCGAGGGCTTCGCCCGGGCGAAGTCGGAGGCCGCGTCCTCCTTCGGTGACGACCGCGTGTTCGTCGAGAAGTTCATCACCGATCCCCGGCACATCGAGATCCAGGTGATCGGCGACAAGCACGGGAACGTCATCTATCTCGGCGAGCGCGAATGCTCGATCCAGCGCCGCAACCAGAAGGTGCTGGAGGAGGCCCCGTCGCCGCTCCTCGACGAGGAGACCCGCCGCAAGATGGGCGAGCAGGCCGTCGCGCTGGCGAAGGCCGTCGGCTACGATTCGGCCGGCACGGTCGAGTTCGTGGCCGGGCAGGACAAGAGCTTCTACTTCCTGGAGATGAACACGCGGCTCCAGGTCGAGCACCCGGTGACCGAGATGGTCACGGGGCTTGATCTCGTCGAGCTAATGATCCGGGTCGCGGCCGGCGAGAAGCTGCCGCTCGCGCAAGCGGACGTGAAGCTGGACGGCTGGTCCGTCGAGAGCCGCGTCTATGCCGAGGACCCGACCCGCGGCTTCCTGCCGTCCACGGGCCGGCTCGTCACCTATCGTCCGCCGGCGGAAGGCCCGGTCGATGGCGGGGCGGTGGTCCGCAACGACACCGGCGTCTTCGAGGGCGGCGAGATCTCGATCTACTACGACCCGATGATCGCCAAGCTCGTGACGCATGCGCCGACGCGCCTGCAGGCGATCGAGGCCCAGGCGAAGGCGCTCGACGCCTTCGCGATCGAGGGCATCCGCCACAACATCCCGTTCCTGTCCGCCCTCATGGCGCATCCGCGCTGGCGCTCGGGCACGCTCTCCACCGGCTTCATCGCCGAGGAATTCCCGGACGGCTTCTCCGAGACGCCGCCCTGGGGGGACGTCGCCCGCACGATGGCGGCGGCCGCGGCCGCGATCGACCACCTTTTGAACGAGCGCAAGCGCGGCATCTCCGGCCAGAGGCGGCCGCAATCCGTCCGGTTCGAGCGCGATCGCGTCGTGCTGCTCGGCACGGAGCGGCACGAGCTGACCGTCGAGGACCACCCGGCCGGCATCGTCGCGGCCTTCGCGAACGGCCCTCGCCTCGAGGTCGCATCCACCTGGCGGCCGGGCGAGCCCGTCTGGACCGGCTCGGTCGGCGGCGAGGTGGTGTCCGTCCAGGTCCGCACCATCCCGAACGGCTTCCGCCTGTCGCATGCCGGCACCTCGGCCGATGCCCGGGTCTATACCCGGCGCGAGGCGGAGCTCGCCGCCCTGATGCCCGAGAAGGTCGCCTCGGGGGCCGGCAAGGCGCTGCTCTGCCCGATGCCCGGCCTCGTCAAGGCGATCCAGGTGAAGGCCGGCCAGGAGGTGAAGGCGGGCGAGCCGCTCGCCATCGTCGAGGCCATGAAGATGGAGAACGTCCTCCGCGCCGAGCGCGACGCGACGATCGCCAAGGTCCTGGCCAAGGAAGGCGAGAGCCTCGCGGTCGACGCGGTGATCCTCGAATTCGCGTGAGGGGTCACCTCTCCCCGCATGCGGGGAGAGGTCGAGTCGGCGGCCACGCCGACCGGGTGAGGGGGGCCGCCCCCACACCTCTTCCCGGTCCCCTCATCCGGTCGCACTCACGTGCGACTCGACTTCTCCCCGCATGCGGGGAGAAGAGGAAGAGAAGGCATGCCCCTCTACTTCGCCTATGGCTCCAACATGGACCGGGCCGCCATGGCGCAGCGCTGCCCGGCCTCGAAGCCGGTCGGCCTTGCCCGGCTGCCGCGGCATCGGCTCGTCATCATGCGCGAGGGCTACGCCTCGGTCCTGCGTGACCCGCGCCGCGAGGTCTGGGGCATGCTCTGGGACCTCGCGCTCGCCGATGTGCCGGCGCTCGATCGCTACGAGGGCGTCGCCGGCGGGCTCTACACCAAGGTGCAGCAATCCGTGCTCTCCGCCGCCGGGGCGCGCCGCGCGCTCGTCTATGTCGGCCGCAATGCCGGCCCCGGCATCCCGCGGCCGGGCTACATGGAGGCGGTGCTCGACGCCGCGCGCGGGGCGGCGCTGCCCGAGCCCTATCTGCGCGAACTGGAGCGGCTATCGCCCCGCGTGCAGAAACCGGATGCCATACAGCCCCGGCCCGCCGCCCCGCGCGGGCGGGAGGCGGGAACCGTGACGCCTCGCCGAACGTCTCCGCTCGAACCGGAGCGCGATCCTTCTGCGGGATGGAACTGGGACGGATGAGCGAAGACGGCAAACGCATTCTCCTCCGCACGATCGTCCGCGGGCGCGTGCAGGGGGTCGGCTTTCGCGCCTGGACGCAGCACCAGGCGCAGCTTCACGGCCTCGAAGGCTGGGTGCGGAACCTGCGCGACGGCGCCGTCGAGGCCATGCTCGCCGGCCCCGGCGATCGCATCGAGCTCATGCTGAAGGCGCTCCGCGAGGGCCCGCACGGCTCCCGCGTCGAGGCGGTGGAGGAATACCCGGCGAACGAGGCCGAGTTCGGCGATCCGATCGACGGCGGGTTCGAGATCCGCAGGACGGCCTGACGCTGGTCGTTCCCGTGCGCCGCCCTCCGGCGACGAGGCTGACATGACCGCGCTGACCGCGGCCTCCCGCCTGGGCTTCGATCCCGAGCGCCTCCGCTTCGGGCTGCGCACGGCCGCAGGCGCCTGCATCGCGCTGCTCGCGGCGTATCTTCTCGGCCTGGAGCATCCGCAATGGGCGGCCATGACGGTCTGGGCGTCCGCCCAGCCGGTCCGCGGCATGCTGCTCGAGAAGGGATTGTTCCGGGCTGCCGGAACCCTGGTCGGAATCGTGTTCGGGATCCTGCTGATGGTCCTGTCCGCTGGCAGCCCGATCGTCATCGTCCTCGGCCTCTCGATCTGGATCGGGCTCTGCGCCGCCGCCGGAAACATCCTGCGCGGCTTCCTCTCCTATGGGGCGATCCTGGCCGGCTACTCCGCCTCGATGGTCCTGCTCCTCGATACGGGGCACCCCGACCGGATCCTCGCGCTCGGGCTGGATCGCTTCCTCACCGTGATGGTGGGCGTCGCGGTCGGGACGCTGACCGCGTTCCTGCTGACGCCGAAGGGCGCCGAGGATGCCATCGTGGGTCGCATGCGGCGCGTGGATGCGCGCGTGCTCCTGCACCTCGCCGGACGGCTCGGTGCGCCGGGGCAGGGCAGGGAGGACGAGACCGTCCTCCTCGGCGAGCTCGCCGCCATCGAGGAAGGGCTCGATCCGCACGCCGCGGGATCGATGCGCTCGCGCCGCGCCGCGCGCGTCTTCAGGGCCATCCTCATGGCGCAGGTGCGGGCCCTGCTCTGGGCCCGCGCAACGCGAGGCGAGCCGCTTCCCCACCCGGCCGCCGCTTGCCTCATCCAGGCCGCCCACGCCCTGGAGGCCGCGCGCCCGCTCGCGGAGGTGGTGCCCGCCATCGAGGAGGGCGCATCGAAACTGGCCGACCAGCCGGAGCTGAAGGAGGCGCTCGGACAGCTCGCGCGGGCGATGCGGACGCGGCTCGCCGGGGATGAGGCCGAGCAAAGGCCGGAGCCGCTGGCCCAGTGGGCGGTCCTGCATCGCGACTGGCGCGGCGCCCGCGAGGCCATGATCCGCGCGACGGCCGTCATGCTGCTCGTCGGAGCCTTCTGGCTCGTGACCGGCTCGAGCGCCGGGCCCTTCGTGCTCCTCGGCACCTCCGTGATGATCTCGGTGTTCTCCACCTTCGAGAACCCGGCCCACGTCATGCGCTTCGTCTTCCTCGGACAGGTGGTCGGGGCGGCTGCCGCCCTGGCCTGCCGCTGGACCGTCTGGCCGCTCGCCACGGACGAGACGCAGCTCGTCCTGATGATGGTGCCCTTCATCCTGTCCGGGATCCTGCCCTTCGCGCACCGACGGACGATCGCGGCGGGCACCGACTACAACATGATCCTCCTGCTGCTCCTGCAGCCGCATTATCCGCTGACCGGCGATCTCGCCCATTCGGTCGGGATCGCGCTCGGCGTCGTGGTCGCCCCGCTGATCGCGCTTGCCGCCTTCCGGTTCGTCTTCCCGGTCGATGCCGGGCGGCGCATGCACATGATCGCCGAGACGATCGTGCGGGAGCTGGAGAACATGGCGCGTTCGCCCCGCCCGGACGCCTCGCCGGTCGTGTGGCGCGCCCGGCTCGAGCATCGCCTGCTGCGGCTCCTGCGCTGGGGCGAGCGCTCGGGGACCGATCCGGCGCCCCTCGTCGATGCGGGCCTCGCCGCCTTGCGCGTTGGCGAGGCGGTCCGGATCATGCGCCGGCTCGCGGGGGAGCCCGGCATGACGGCCGGAATCCAGCGCGCGGCCAGGATCGCCCTGCAGCGGATTGCGCGCCTCGAAAGCGAGCCCGGGCGGGCGGCCCGAGCCATGGATCGCCTCGCCGCGCGGCTCGCTCCCCTCCGCCCGACCGAGGCCGCACGCGTCGCGGACGCGGCGGGTCGCCTCCCGGCTACCTCCGCCCTTCTTCGGCAGGCCCAGGGGCCTCGCCGGGAACCTTGAGCCCCGCCGCGTCATTGCGGACGCCGGATGCAATCCGCGACCCGGCTTGGGGCAGGCTGAAATCATGATTCCGGAAAGGCGCAAGGAGGCGATGCGGGGCGGGTTGCGCGAGGGTCCCCACGTCACGGCCCGCAGGGCGGCCTGACGCTTGCGCCGCTCGCGTCCATCTGCCGTGCCCTCGCTGCTGCGGCCCCTCCTGCGCGCCGAGAGCTGGCTGCTCATCCTGGCCCTCACCTTCGCGGGTTGCGCTGCCTTCCTCTATTTCACGCGGGCGACCGTCCTCAGGGTCGGGGTCGCCTCCGAGGGCGGGACCGAGCCCGCGCTGCTCCAGGCCTATGCCGAGACCTCGGTCACGCGCCGGACGGGAATCAAGCTCGAGATCGCGTCGTTCGGCGGCCTCCGCGAGAGTGCCGAGGCGCTGGCCGCCGGCAAGGTCGACCTCGCGGTCGTGCGGCCCGACATCCTGGTGCCGGGCAATGGGCTGACGCTCGCCGTCATCCGCGAAGTGGCCGCCCTGGTCGTCGCGAAGGAGGGCGGCCCGGTGAAGGAATTCGCCGATCTCGGCGGCAGGCGTCTCGGGCTCCTGCCCGGTCAGGCCGTGGACCGGCCGCTCATCGCCGCCATGCTCGGCCATTTCGGCCTCGAGCCGCGCGAGGACGGCGCCGCCGGGCCGGTTCCGGAGGAGAGCGTATCCCTCGTGCCCCTGGAGGAGGCGGATCTCGCCGCCGCCTTCGGATCGGGCCGGGTGGATGCCGTTCTCCTGCTGGAGACGCCCACCTCGCCGGGTGCGAGGCGCATCGTTCAGGCGCTCGACGAGGCGGCCGGCGAGCGGGCCGTCACCATCCTCGGCGTTCCCGACCCCGCCGCGATCGTCGCCACCCATGCCAAGCTGCAGACCGTGACGGTGCCGGCCTCGCTGTTCGGCGGCGACCCGCAGCTTCCCGCGGAGGACGTGACGACGATCGGCTCCTCGTACCGGCTCGTCGCGCGGGCGAGCCTGTCGCGCAGCGTCGCCGCCGAGGTCACGCAGCACATCTTCGAGCACAGGGCGGATGTCGCCGCCACGGTGCCGGCCGCGGACGACATCGCCTTTCCGGCCTATGACACGACGGCCGCCGCCACCACGGCCAAGCTGCCGAACCATCCCGGCGCGATCGATTACTTCGAGCGCGAGCAGGAGAGCTTCATCGAGCGCTACGAATCCTGGATCTACCTCGTCGCCATCCTGGGCGGCGGCTTCGGCTCGGCGCTCGCCTGGCTGCGGCAGACCGTGTTCCGCATCCGGCGCGAGCGGATCCAGGTGGCGACCGCGCGCCTTCTCAGGATCCGGTCGGACGCGACGCGCACGCGCGAGCCCGACAAGCTGCGCGCCATGGCGGACGAGGTGGACAGCATCGCGGCGAACATCGCCCGCCAGGCGCTCCGCCGCCGGGCCGACTGGCGGCTCGTGGAGGCCGCCACCATCGCGATCGAGGCAGCCCGCTCGACCCTCGCGCGGGCCCTGGCGCCGCAGGGGGGCAGCAGCTCGGGCTGAGCGTTGGTCTGTTGTTCCCGGCTACGAGGGCCTTCGACGCCGGAGGGGGAGGACCGGCGGAGCGCGACGGTGGTGCGCGCCACCCTCTCCCGTTTGGGAGAGGGTCGGACGCCGAAGGCGGCCGGGGTGAGGGTTGTGCGGCAGCCGGATCGATCTCACGGCAGACGCAGCGACTCGGTGGTTGCTCGATCCTGAAACGTCCTGCCCTCACCCCGGATGCTGCGCATCCGACCCTCTCCCACACGGGAGAGGGTGCGCGGCGGCGCGGTCGGGCTCGTCATTGCGAGCGTAGCGAAGCAATCCAGCCTCTCCCCGCTCGCCCCGGCGCAGGCCGGGGCCCACCCCTGGGCACCGGCTTTCGCCGGTGTGAGCGGGCGAGCCAGCTCCGCCTGGCACCCGTTTCAAGGCGGAACGCCCCCACCCCGGTTCGCTCCTTCGGAGCGACTCGGCCCTCCCCACGAGGGGGAGGGGGGGACACGCCTCACTCGGCTCATCCCGGCGAAAGCCGGGATCCACCCCGCCTCGGCCCTCCGCTCAGCCCTTCTTCGGCGTCCAGGCCTCGACGGGACCGCCCGCCTTCTTCCAGGCGCCGAACCCGCCCTCGATATGCGCCACCGGCTTCAGCCCCATGTCGTGCGCGGTCGCGGCCGCGAGGGCGGAGCGCATGCCGCCGGCGCAGAAGAAGACGAATCGCTTGTCCTGCGCGAAGATCGGCTTGTGGTAGGGGCTCTCGGGATCGATCCAGAATTCCAGCATGCCGCGCGTGCAGTGGAAGGCGCCGGGCACCCGGCCGTCCCGCTCGAGCTCGCGCGGATCGCGGATGTCGACGAGCACGACGTCGTCCCGCCCGTGGAGCTTCAGGGCCTCCTCGGCCGGGAGGGTCTCGATCCTGGCGTTGGCCTCGTCGACGAGCGTCCGGTAGCCGCGCGTGATGGTCTGGGGCATTTGGCTTGCATTCCTCCCGGCGCGGATTAGCGCTCCGCCGCTGGATCAGGTCAACGGGCGAGGGACATGCCGGTCGCGGCTTTCACGGTGGCGGATTACTTCGGGCTCGCCTTCTTCGTGGCGGCATGGCTCGCCTATTACGTCGCGGTCGAGCGGAGCGAGGCCGGGCGGCGCAGCCTGAACCGGGTCATGAATGCGCATCGCTACCATTGGATGCGCGGCCTCCAGGAGCGGGACAACCGCATCATCGACGCCAACATCAATGCCAGCCTGCAGAACGGCACCGCCTTCTTCGCCTCCACCTCGCTGCTGGCGATCGGCGGCTCGCTCACCCTCCTGCGCTCGACCGACGAGGTGCTGACGATCTTCGCCGAGATGCCGCTGGGCTTCGCCACGACGCGGCTCGCCTGGGAGGTGAAGGTGATCGGGCTGACGGTCATCTTCGTCTACGCCTTCTTCAAGTTCGGCTGGTCGTACCGGCTGTTCAATTACGGCGCGATCCTGATCGGGGCGGTGCCGAACCCGGGGTCGGCCACGAAGGAGGAGACGGAGCTTGCCGCCTGGCGGGCCGCCTCGATGAACACGGTGGCGGGCCGGCATTTCAACCGCGGGCAGCGGGCCTTCTTCTTCGCGCTGGCCTATCTCGGCTGGTTCGTATCGGCCTATGTGCTCATCGCCGCGACCGCGGCCGTGCTGTTCGTGATGTGGCGCCGACAATTCGCCTCGGATGCGCTCGCCGCGCTGAGCCGCGGCCCCTGGCCGCCGGCGCCGTGAGAGGACGATGATGAAAGTTGCACCGGAGCGGATCGAGGAGACGATCCTCGCCCTTGTCGAGGAGAGGGGGGCGGGCAAGACGATCTGCCCGTCGGAGGCGGCCCGCGCCATCGCGGGCAGCAAGCCGGACGAGTGGAGCCGGCTGATGGGACCCGTCCGGCAGGTCGCCGTGAGGCTCATGAAGGAGGGGCGGATCGTGATCCGCCGCAAGGGCCGCCCGGTCGATGATCCGGACGATTTCAGGGGCGTCTACCGCATCTCCGGGCCGGATGCCGGCACGCCGGGCGGAGAGGAGGAATGAGCCAGCTCTTCGCCGTCTTCCGCGAATGGGCGGAGGCGTGGGACATTTCCGCGCCGGCGAGCGGCCAGGCGCATTGGGATGAGCACAGGGCCTGCCTGGCCGCCCTCACTGATCGTGGCGTGCTGGAAGCCGGGGGTCCCTTCGAGGGGACGCGGGAAGTGATGCTCCTCGTGCGGGCAGCAAGCGAGGAGGAGGCCGAGCGGGAGGTCGCGGCCGATCCGTGGACCCGGCACGGGCTGCTGCGGACGACCCGCATCATGCGCTGGCGGGTGGCGGCCGGAGCGGCGGCCGGGCTGCGCTCTTGATGCGGCAGCCGCCGCGCGGGATCATGAAGCTGCCATCCCCTCAGAGGGCAGCACAATGACCATCGAGCGCAGCATCCTTCTTGTGGTCGGGATCGTGGTTCTCGGCTCGGTTCTTCTTGCCGTGTACCAGAACATCAACTGGCTCTGGCTGACGGGCCTGATGGGGGCCCATCTCATTCAGGCATCCTTCACCGGGATCTGCCCGGTGGTGATGGCGCTCAAACGGATGGGGCTCCCGTCGCGGCCGGCCTTCGGCTGAGCCGGCCGCACGGAGCCGGGCGGGCTCAGCCCTTCTTCATCTCGGCTTCGAAGCGGGCGCGGGTCTCCGCATTCATGGGGTAGAGGCCGGGCAGCGGTACGCCGCGCTCGACCTCCTTCATGATCCACATCTCCACGAGCTCCTGGTCGGGACCCGCCTTCGCGACGTCCTCAACCAGGGCTGCCGGGATGACGACTGCGCCGTCGCCATCCGCCACGACGATGTCGTTCGGGAACACCGCGACGCCGCCGCAGCCGATCGGCTCGTTCCAGCCCACGAAGGTCAGGCCCGTGACGGAGGAGGGCGCCGCGATGCCGGAGCACCAGATCGGCAGGCCCGTCGCTTCGCAGCCGACGCCGTCCCGCATCACGCCGTCCGTCACGAGCGCCTGCACGCCGCGCTTCTTCATCCGGGCGCACAGGATGTCGCCGAACACGCCCGCACCGGGGACGCCCATCGCGTCGATCACGGCGATGCAGCCTTCCGGCATGGCCTCGATCGCGGCCCGCGTGGAGATCGGGGAAGACCAGGATTCCGGCGTCGCGAGGTCCTCGCGGGCCGGCACGAAGCGGAGCGTGAAGGCCGGGCCGACGAGCCGCTCCCCGGCATGGAAGGTGGGCCGAGGGCCCTGCATCCAGGTGCGCCGGACGCCCTTCTTCAGCAGCACCGTATGGATGGTGCCGGTGGAGGTGGCGCGAAGCGCGTCCAGAATCGCCTTGTCGATCGTCATGTCGGAGTTTTCCTTGGTCAGCCTTTGTCCCAGGTCGGGGCGAAATCGGGATCGACGACCCTGCCATCGGGGCGGGAGAGGGCCGAGATCCTCGCCATCTCCTCCGCGGAGAGGGTGAAGTCGAAGACGTCCACGTTCTGCCGGATGTGCTCGCGGCTCCGCGAACGGGGAATGGCCACGATTCCCGGCTGCTGGACGTGCCAGCGCAGCACGATCTGGGAGACCGAGCGGCCATGCGTCGCCGCGATGGCCTTGAGGGTGCCGTCCTCGAAGAGGGCCGAGCGGCCGAGCGGGGAATAGGCGGTCATCGCCATCCCGTGCCGCTCGCATGCCTGCTTCACGGCGCTCTGGTCGAGATAGGGATGGTACTCGACCTGGTTGCAGACCAGCGGCTCGGTCGCGAGCCTGACGGCCTCGTCCAGCATGGCGGAAGGATAGTTCGAGACGCCCACATGGCGGGCGAGGCCGCGGGCCTTCACGCGGCAGAGCGCGGCCGTCGAGTCGGCGAGCGGCACCGCGGGATTCGGCCAGTGGATGAGAAGAAGGTCGACCTGATCAAGGCCGAGCCGCTCGAGGCTGCCTTCGGCCGAACGCTCCAGGTCGCCCGGTGCGATGTCGGTCCACCAGACCTTGGTCGTGACGAAGATCTCGTCTCGGGGCAGGCCGCTCGCCCTTATCGCCTGACCGACCGCCGCCTCGTTCCCATACATGCGGGCCGTGTCGATATGGCGGTAGCCGCCCTCGAACGCCCAGCCGACGGCTTCGATGCAGGCCTCGTCGGCGAGCGTCCAGGTGCCGAAGCCGATCGCCGGAATGGCGGCGCCGTTTGCGTGGACGAGGGGTGCCTGGGGCATGGGGAGGATCCGCTTACCGCCGGCGAGCGATGATCGTTCAGGGCGGGCGCGTCAACCGCCGCGATGAGCACGGGACACCCCAACTCGTCGCCGGATACGGTCTTCGGCCCCGCGGAAGCGGACGCGAAGGAGAGGCCGGTGAGCGACCGCGCCTATTGAGGCGCGCTTCCGCCGGAGGAGCCTGCCCCGCCCGAAGGGGGCGCGCTCGCGCTCGATGCTGCCGATGGCGGTCCCGCCGCGCCCTGGGTCGGAGTGCCCGTCGAACTCGAGCCGGACGGAACGCCGGGTGCGGCGGGCGGGGCGAACTCGAACTCCTCGATCATCATGTCGCCGGGTTCGAACACGCCGTAGGAATCATCGCCCGTCTGCAAGCTCTGCACCGGCTTTGCGCCCGGCTTCGGCTTCATGGCCAGCACGCATTCGAGGCCGCCGATCGGGATCTGGGTGATGAAGTCCCGCACGTCGGCGGGAGAGCAGATCGAATCGGCGAGGTTGAGCACGATGTTGCGGGTCTGGCCCGACTTCACCTTCTCCCTGATCTCGACATGCATTTTGGCGAGCAGGAAGTCCTTCACGGCCGCGGCGTATTTCGGGTAGCCGCTCGTATCGCTGATCGAGTCGTCGAACTCGTCGAACGTGCCCCTCTCCCGTTGCTCTATGCGGGCGAGGCTGTAGAGCGCGAGCAACCGGTGCGCCTGCTTTCCGACCGTCTTCTTCTCCGCCGGGCCCATCGCGGCGAAGTCGATGATCGGATTTCGGGGATGCCTGGCGACCGGCGAGTAGCAGTCGAAGATCCGTCCCTCTATGCGGAAGTCCGGATCCTTCGAGGCTTTCAGCCCGTCCGGCGGCTCGATCGTCGGCGAATGTTCGACCCTGAACTGGGCGAAGGCTAGCGCATCGGCCGCCTCGTTCTGGCGACGGATGCTCTGCTGCTTCACGCCGCCTTGGCTCTTCGCGTCCTCGGGAGTGCCGGTTGGAGCTCCCCGAGGTTTCCCGGATCGCGTCAGTCCCATCGGGTCGCCCTCCGCTCGCCTCAGCGAAGGTGACCGACAGCGCGCCTCCCGGGCGTGCCGGAGCGCACAGCCCGGGAGACGCGGCCGGATGGCCGGTCAGGTCACCGGAAGGGACAGGACCTGTTGGGCGCCCGGGCGCTGCTTCAGGCGCTCGTACCATGCCTCGACATTCGGGCACTTCCTGACCTGCATGGGCATGTTGAGGACGCGGTGTGCATAGCAGCCGGCCGAGATGTCGCCCGCCGTGAAGGTGTCGCCCGCCACATAGGCCCGGCCGGCCAGCCAGCTATCGAGGACGCCCATGTTCTCGTCCGTCTTCCGGACGGAGGTCTGGATCGCCGCCTCGTCGCGCTTCTCGGGCGGCGTCCGGATCAGGCCCCAGAAGGCGTCACGCAGGGAAGGCGTGGCGGTCGCCGACTGCCACTCCATCCAGCGGTCCGCGTCGGCCCGAACGCGCAGGTCCTCCGGCCAGAGCCCGGCTTCGGGATGCTTGGCGGCCAGGTAGCGGACGATCGCGTTCGACTCCCACAGGACGAAGCCGTCGTCCTCGATCGTCGGGACCAGCCCGTTCGGATTGAGCGCTCGGTATTCCGGCGTGTTGACGATGCCGTGCTGGCCTCCGGCCTCGACCCTTTCGTAGGGAAGGCCGAGTTCGTCCAGGCACCAGGCGACCTTCTGGACATTGATCGAGGACAGGCGACCCCAGAGCTTCAGCACGGACATCTTCCTTAGTGACGATCGACAGTTGGTTGGCTTGGCGGCGAGCCCTCAGGCGCTCTTCTCGAACAGCTCGCGCCCGATCAGCATGCGACGGATCTCGCTCGTTCCTGCGCCGATCTCGTAGAGTTTCGCGTCCCGGAGCAGGCGGCCGGTGGGATAGTCGTTGATGTAGCCGTTGCCGCCGAGAAGCTGGATCGCGTCGAGCGCGCATTGGGTCGCCTTCTCGGCCGCGTAGAGGATCGCTCCGGCCGCATCCTCGCGGGTGGTCTCGCCCCGGTCGCAGGCCTTCGCCACCGCGTAGACGTAGGCCTTGCAGGCATTCATGGTCACGTACATGTCGGCGACCTTGCCCTGCACGAGCTGGAAGGCGCCGATCGGCTGGCCGAACTGCTTGCGCTCGTGGACATAGGGCATGACCACGTCCATGCAGGCCTGCATGATCCCGAGCGGCCCCGCGGCAAGGACCGCGCGCTCGTAGTCGAGACCCGACATGAGGACGTTCACGCCGCGGCCGACCTCGCCGAGCACGTTCTCCTCCGGGACCTCGCAATCCTCGAAGACCAGCTCGCAGGTGTCGGAGCCGCGCATGCCGAGCTTGTCGAGCTTCTGCGCGGTGGAGAAGCCCTTCATGCCGCGCTCGATGATGAAGGCCGTGATGCCGCGGGAGCCGGCATTCGGGTCCGTCTTGGCGTAGACGACGAGCGTCTCGGCCTCGGGGCCGTTGGTGATCCAGAACTTGTTGCCGTTCAGCACGTAGCGGTCGCCGCGCTTCTCGGCCCGCGTCTTCATCGAGACGACGTCGGAGCCCGCGCCCGGCTCGGACATGGCGAGCGAGCCGACATGCTCGCCGGAGATCAGCTTCGGCAGGTACTTGCGCTTCTGCTCATCGGTGCCGTTGCGGCGGAGCTGGTTCACGCAGAGGTTCGAATGGGCGCCATACGACAGGCCGACCGAGGCCGAGGCGCGGGAGACCTCCTCCATGGCGACGACGTGCTCGAGATAGCCGAGCCCGGTGCCGCCATATTCCTCCTCGACCGTGATGCCGTGGAGGCCGAGCGCGCCCATCCGGGGCCAGAGGTCGCGCGGGAAGGTGTTGGTGCGGTCGATCTCGTCGGCGCGGGGCGCGATCTCGGCCGAGGCAAAGTCGCGGACGGTTTCGCGTATCGCGTCGGCGGTGTCGCCAAGATCGAAATCGAACTCGCGCGCATTCCTCAGCATGGCGTTCTCCCGTTTCGACCCTCCTTAAGGACCCCGAGGGCTCCTGTCATGCCGGGCGTTTTGAGGAAGATCGACCCGCTGGCGCGAAGCGTGCAGCGGTGAAAAACTGACGCGGCAGCTGGGGGGCGACCATGGACAGACGGCAGTTCATCGCGGGGGCGGCGGCGACATCGGCAGGGCTCGCCTGTCCGGCGCTCGCGCAAGGGAGGAGCGCGCAGGTGTTGCGCTTCATCCCCCAGGCCGACGTGACGATCCTCGACCCGCTCGCCACCACGGCCTACCCGACGCGCAATCACGGCCACATGTGCTGGGACACGCTCTACGCGCACGACGAGAACTTCGTGCCCCAGCCTCAACTCGCCGAAGGGCATGTGGTCGAGGATGACGGGAGGCGTTGGACATTCACCCTCCGCGAGGGGGTGCTCTTCCACGACGGGGAGAAGATCCGGGCCCGGGACGCTGTCGCCTCGATCAAGCGCTGGCTGGCCCGTGACACCCATGGCCAGACCCTGTCGAAGCGGCTCGACGACATCCGCGTGGTCGACGACCGGCGCTTCGAGATGCGCCTGAACAGGCCTTTCGGCCTCATGCTGGACGCGCTCGGCAAGGTCTCGGGCTACCCGTGCTTCATCTATCCGGAGCGGTTCGCGACGACCGATCCCGCCCAGCCTTTCAAGGAGGTCGTAGGCTCCGGTCCCTATCGCTTCGCGGCTGACGAGCGGGTGCCCGGCGAGCGCACCGTCTATACGCGCTTTGACAAGTACATCCCGACGCCGGTGGGGACGCCGTCCATGCTGGCGGGGCCGAAGCTCGCTCACTTCGAACGCGTCGAGTGGCGGGTCATCAACGACCCCGGCACGGCTTCGGCCGCGATGCAGGCCGGGGAGGCCGACTGGTGGGAGGTGGTCCCGCCGGACCTGAACGAGGTGGTCGGGCGCAGCCGCAACATCGCTCTCGAACGCCTCGATCGGGGCGGCTTCTACGTGAGCCTGCGCTTCAACCAGCTGACCGGCCCCTTCGATGACGTCGCGGTGAGGCGCGCCCTCCTGAAAGCCGTGTCGCAGGAGGACTTCATGGCAGCCGTCGCCGGAGACGAGAAGAACTGGCGCGCGGGTGTCGGAGCCTTCCCGGTGGACAGTCCCCTGGCCAACGACGAGGGCTTGGCGGCGCTGACGGGGCCGCGCGACATCGCCGGCGCCAAGGCGGCGATCGCCGCGGCCGGGAAGGCCGGCGCCAAGACCGTCGCGCTGCATGCGACGGATATCGCGAACCAGCATGCGCTGATGTCCGTCGGGGTCGATCTGCTGCGCCAGGTGGGGCTCGGCGTGGAGGACGCCGTCTCCGACTGGGGCACGCTGCTGCAGCGCCGAAGCAATCGCCGGCCCTTGGACCAGGGCGGCTGGAGCGCGCTCATCGTCCTTCTGTCGGGGACGGAGCTGAATACGCCGGCCGGGCATCTTCTGCTGCGCGGCAATGGCGCCGATGCCTGGTTCGGCTGGCCGACGGCGCCGAAGCTCGAGGCGCTGCGCGACGCGTGGTTCGACGCGCCCGACCTCGAGAGCCAGAAGAAGCTGGCGCGGCAGATACAGGCACAGGTCTTCGAGGACGTGCCCTATATCCCGCTCGGCCAGTACTTCATGAACTCGGCCCTGCAGAAGAACCTGGCGGAGTTCCGCCGCGGGTTCCCGCTGCCGATCAACGTCAGGCGCGTCTGATCAGGAATCGAAAAGGCCCGGGCGGGTGCCCGGGCCCTCAGACCGAATGACTTTGTGGAGTCCTGCCTAGTTCGAGGCGTAGCGCGTCGATGGGCAGGTGTGGCGGGGATCGCAATCGTTCTGCAGGAAGGCGTGCCACTCCTTCTCGCTGCCATAGAAGGCATTGCGGTCGACATCGCCCTTGATGCCGGGGACGCGGCCGGTCGTCGTGAACTGCCACATCGTCCACTTGCGATCGCGGTAGCGATGGTGGGGCTCCGCGGCCGTCGAGCGGATCCAGTGCGGATAATCGAGGAGTTCGCCCTCGAGGACATCCTCGTGGAACGGAATATCGGTGTAGATGATCGGGCGCTTGCCGGTGTGGCGCTCCATCTCGTGAAGCATGTGCCGGATCATTCCCAGCGCGGTCTGCTTGTCGAGCTTGTACGGGCAGGTCTTCGACTCGCCGTTCCACTCGACATCCAGCACGGGCGGCAGGGCATCGGGGTCGTTCGGCACGTTCTGCTTGAACCAGCGGGCCTGGTCGGCTGCGGGACGGCACCAGAACATGAAGTGGTAGGCGCCGCGCACCATTCCGGCGTCCTTCGCGCCGTACCAGTTCTCGATGAAGCGCGGATCGATGTGGTCGCCGCCCTCGGTTGCCTTGATGAAGGCGAAGCGCTTGCCGGAGGCTGCGACCGAAGCCCAGTCGATCTTACCCTGCCAGCGCGAGACGTCGATGCCCTGGACCGGCATCCTGTGCGCCTTCTCGACGCCGGGATGGGGCCTGACATCACTGAGCTTGCCGTAGGAGGAGGTATTCTGAGCGCAGGAAGCGAGCGCCAGGGCCACTCCCGCAACGGCGATCCCGCGCAAGGCGCGGCGGATGGTCTGGGCGGGGGTGAAGGCGAAAGGCATTCGGCCGTCGCTCTCTCTACGCAGCTACGATCGTTACCGAATGCCCGTATTCCGGTTAACAGGGGTTTGACTGCGAGAGAGCACAAATCCGAAAAGCGTTGCGGCCCGGCAACATAGTGGTGCCGGGCCGCCGCGAAGTGGGAAGACGGTTAAGAGAAGTCGGACTTGCCGTCAGGCCTTGAAGACGTAGCCGGGCTTGATCTGCGCGGCCTCCGGGATCGGCGGCAGGTCGGCGAAGAGCCCCGGATGGTCGGCCATCACCTTCAGGATGTGCTTCGGCTCGATGTGCTTGTTCACGTCGAAGGTGTCCTTCAGGAAGCCGAGCCGGTGCAGCCGCTGCTGGGCAGCGTGCAGCCCCGCATAGTTGTTGGCCGAGAGCCGCCGGTCCGCCTGCTGGATGTTGAACTCCATGGCGGCCTCCGCGATCTCGATCTTGAGGCCGGGCACCCAGCGGGTCGCCACCTGCGCGGCGCGCTTCGGGTTCTTCCGCATCCACTGGTCGGCCTCGGAAACGCCGGCGAGGAATTTCTCGACCGTAGCGCCGTTCTTCGCGATCCAGTCCCGGGTCGCGACGTTGAAGCCGATATACGAAATTACCTCGCCGCCACGGATGATCTCGACCGCGCCGGGTACGTCCTTCACGGCCACGATCGGCCACGGATCCCAGGCCGAGAACGCGTCGACGCCCTTCGAGAGCAGCGCGACCGTCATGTCGGGGGGCGGGGTGTTGACGAGCGTGACGTCGTTCGGGGTGAGCCCCGCTTTCTCGATCAACGCCAGGATGTAGAGGTGGTTGATCGTCCCGAAAGATGTCGCGATCTTCTTGCCTTTCAGGCTGGCAAGGTCGCCCTTCTTGATCCCGGACGCATCGCTCGCGATCAGCGCCATGGTCGAATCAGAGCCAAGCTTCGCGGCACTTCCCGAGAAGTTGCCGAGCGCCATGAGATCCATCCCACGCAGGACGGCTCCGATCATCGGCACGCCGACCTGCACGATCTGCGTCTCGCCGGCCTGGAGGGCGTTCAGGGCGTCGACGCCGGTCGCGTAGGGCCGGGCGATCTCGACCTCGAGCCCGTATTTCTCGAAGAAGCCGCGCTCGAGTGCGATCGGCAGGCCGATCTGGTCGATGGCGGAGACCATGCCCGCCTTGATCTTGGTCATCTCCTGCGCCCGCGCGGCGCCGGCCCCGACCAGCGCCGCGGCCGCAACCGAGGCCCCCAGAAATTCGCGTCGTCTCATCCGTTACCCTCCCTCTTCCATTGGTCCGACGCGCCGGACCCAGTAGGGCCGGGCGACGGCGTTGAGATCGTCTTGCTTCACTCCCCGTACTTCGACGGAGTTGTCCTCGGTGCCCGAGACGCGGCCGAAGCGCTGCATCTCGAGCACGTGGAATCGCTCGGGCGGAAAGGACAGCGTCACCAGGACGTTGACGCGCGGCCGGCCCTCCCGGAGCTCGGGCGCGCCCTTTGCCGACGCGGCCAGCGTCAGCCAGCCCTGCCAGCCGAGATAGACGGCAAGGAACGCCAGGATGATGCGGCCCCGCGTGGAGGCAAGGACCGCCCGAAGCAGCTTCATGCCGAGCGGACCATCTGCAGCACCTCGGCCGAGAGGCGCTTGAACTCGTCCTGTTCCGTCACCTCGTCCCAGACCCTCGGCCGGGGCAGCGTGACCGGGATGTCGCGCAGCACCCGGCCCTTCGAGAGCACGACCACGCGGTCCGCCAGGAACACCGCCTCCGCGACATCGTGCGTGATGAAGAGCACGGTGTGCTGCTTCTCCTGCCAGATGCGGGTCAGTTCCTCCTGCAGCGTCATGCGAGTCTGCGCATCGACGCTGGCGAAGGGCTCGTCCATCAGCAGGACGTCGGGGTCGTTCGCGAGGGCCCGCACCACGCCCACCCGCTGCTGCATGCCGCCGGAGAGCTCGTTCGGGTAGCGCTCCGCCGCGTGCGAGAGCCCTGCGAGCGCCAGGTATTCGCGCGCGATCCGGTCCCGCTCGGGCTTGGCGACGCCGCGCATCTTCGGCCCGAACCCGACATTGTCGAGCACGGTCTTCCAGGGAAACAGCGCGAAGGACTGGAAGACGACGCCGCGATCGGCGCCCGGCCCCTTCACGGGGCGACCGCCGACGCGGATCTCGCCGCCGGTCACGGGCAGGAAACCCGCCACCATGTTGAGGATCGTGGTCTTGCCGCAGCCGGAGGGGCCGACCACCGACACGAACTCGCCTTCGCGGATGTCGAGCGAGACGTCGTGAACGGCCGTGACGTTCGTGCCCGCATAGGGGTCGAAATAGGTCTTCTGCAGGTTCCGGATCTCGAGGGACTTCATTGCCTGTCTCCCCTTCTCCCCGTGGCCGACGGGGCGAAGTCGAGTTGCGCGTCAGCGCAACCGGATGAGGGGCTTGCGAGCGAAGGCCGTTGCCCCTCACCCGGACGCCCGCTGCCGCGGGCTGCTCGACCCTCGGGTCCGAGCCCGAGGGCAGGCCCTCTCCCCGCGAGCGGGGAGAGGAGAGCGATGCGAGCGACCTCACACACGCTGCACCAGCCCCCAGCGCTGCCCGGTCGCCCGCTCGATGGGGGCGAGGATCCAGGCATCGACCACGTACCAGAGGAGGCCGAGCACGATCATGCCGAGCACGATCTCCATGGCCGAGCCGGCGCGGCGCGCATCGAACATCATGAAGCCGATGCCGCTCGTCCCGACGATGATCTCCGCCGCGATCAGGGCGCGCCAGCCATAGCCGAGCCCGTTGCGCAGGCCGGTGACGATGTTGGGCAGTGCGCCCGGCAGGATCACCTCCGTCAGGACCCGCCAGCGCGGGGCCCCGAGGCTGAGCGCCGCCCGCGGCAGGTCGCGCGGGACGGAGCGCACGCCGAGCACGGTGTTGAACACGACCGGGAAGATCACCGTGTAGACGATGACGAAGGTCATCGTCGTGATGCCGAAGCCGAACCAGATCAGGAGGATCGGCAGCCAGGCGATGTCGCCGATCGCCTGGAAGAACAGGATGATCGGCCAGGTTGCGCGGTAGGCCGCCTGGCTCAGGCCGACCAGGATGCCGAGCGGGATCCCGATCGCCATGCCGAACGCGGCGCCGAGCGCCAGGCGGCCGATCGAGTCTTCCAGATAGGCCGGCAGGATGCCCTTGTAGGTCAGATCGACGAAACCCTTCGCGACCTCCACCGGCCCCGGGAAGAAGGCGCGCGGGAAGACCTGGAGGGAGGCGACCAGCCACCAGAGCGCGACCACGGGGATGAAAGGCACGAGCGCGGCGAGGGCGGGCCAGCGCGCGGTCCAGCGGGCGTAGTAGCCCCAGGCTTGCAGGGCGGGGTTCATGAGCGGGTCACCAGGCCCCAGCGCTCGATCGTGGCGCGTTCGAGGGGCGCGAGCAGCAGCCGGTCGATCAGGAGCCAAAGGACGCCGATGACGATCATGCCGAGCACGATCACCTCGGTCCGGTAGAAGTCGCGGGCGACGAAGAGCATGTAGCCGAGCCCGACATTGGTCGCGATCATCTCGGCCGCGATGAGCCCGCGCCAGGCGAAGCCGAGCCCGGTGCGGATGCCGGTCACGATGTTGGGCAGGGCCCCCGGCAGGAGCACCTCCGTCAGCATGCTCCAGGGGCCGGCCCCCAGCGAGGCGGCGGCATGCCGGAGCCGCATCGGAATGGCGGAGACGCCGAGCAGCGTGTTGTAGGTGACGATGAAGAAGACGGCGTTGAAGATCACGAAGGTGATCGCCCCGAAGCCGTAGCCGAACCACAGCGTCGCGATCGGGATCCAGGCGATGCCGGCAAGGACGGAGAAGAAGCGGAAGAGCGGTGTCAGGAAGGTCGAGATTCCGGTGCTCACGCCCATCGCGATGCCGAGCGGGACCGCGACCAGGATGCCGAGCGCCGTCCCGACGAGCACGCGCCCGAGGCTCGCGCCGACATGGGCGAAGAGGCTCCCGTCCCGCAGCGACTCGACCAGCGCACCCCAGACCATGCCGACGCCCGGAAACACGCGCGGGTTCACGTCGAACACGTTCGTGACGACCGGCCAGAGCAGGAAAAGGCAGAGAAGGGGCAGGAGGAACGTCACGGCGCCGGCGATCCGCCGCGACATGGGCGAGCCAGCGAAAGGCGCGCGCGCCGCGATGGAACTCGCCGGAGCGCTCATCGGATGAACTGGTCGATGTAGTCGGCGCCCAAGCCGTTCGTGGAATAGTGGGCGCGGCACTTGTCGATACGGGTGAAGACGTCGTCGTAGCCGGTCGTATTGCCGTCCGGGTCGACATAGATCATCGCGCCGTTCACCTGGAACAGCGTGATCATCTCCTCGACGTGAGGATCGACGACCAGCGTGTGGGTCTCGCCGGGCGCCTCGTAGACGTAGCCGCCCTCCGTCGCGACCCAGTCATGCTCGAGGTAGCGCCACTCGCCCTTCAGCACGAAGCCGTGGACCGGCAGGGGGTGCCGGTGGCGCGACAGCACGCCCGACTTCCGCACCTTCAGGAGGTTCATCCAGTAGCCGCGCGACACGCACATCAGGAGCGGGCGGAACCAGACATTCTCCTCCACCGGAACCCAGATGCGCTCGTCCGTCGGGATCGCGTTCGGGACGATCAGCTCGGGCGGCGATTCCTTTGGCTGCGGGTGCCGGTAGGGGGTCCATTTCGGATTGGCCGGGGCGTCGGACATGGAAGTGCTCCGATCAGATCGTGAGATAGCCGCCATCGACGGCGAGGATCGCGCCGGTGACGAAGCGGGCGGCGGGCGAGGCGAGGAAGACGACCGCATCGGCGACCTCCTCGGGCGTGCCCCACCGGGCCATCGGCGTGCGGGACAGGATCGGCGCCGAGCGCTCGGGATCGTCCTGCAGGGCCTGGGTGAGGGCCGTGGCGATCCAGCCGGGCGCGACCGCGTTCACGCGGATGCCGTCCTTGGCCCAGGCCGCCGCGAGGCTCTTGGTGAGCTGGCCGACGCCGCCCTTCGAGGCGCTGTAGCCCGGCCCGCGCGGCGCGCCGAAGAAGGTCAGCATGGAGGCGAGGTTCACGACGGAGCCGCCGGAGGCCGCGAGCTTCGCCTTCGTGGCTGACGCGACCCGCATCGTGCCCGTCAGGTTGACGGCAATGACGTCCGCGAAGACCTCCGGATCGTGCTCCGCGTCCCGCCGGATCATGCCGGCCGCATTCACCAGCACGTCGACATTCGGCATGGCCGAGATCGCGGCCTCGATCGCGGCCGGATCGCGGACGTCCATGGTCTCGAAGCCGATCCCTGCATTCGCCGCCTCCGCGGCGGCGCTCTCCCGCTCCGCCGTCGTCGCGCCCGTCGCCGTGACGGACGCGCCGAGATCCCGGAACGCGCGCGCGCAGGCGAGGCCGATCCCGCTCGTGCCGCCCGTCACGAGGACGGAGCGCCCTGCAAACAGGTCGGGAAGATAGGTGGCCTTCCGTGTCATGCCGCGGCGTCTCGCTTGTCCGTCTCGCCTGCCGCGAGCGCATCCCGGGTCTGGTTCAGGAGACGGTTCATCCACTCGCGTGCCGTCTCGGGCTCGCCCCGCTCGATCGCCTCCAGCACGGCGAGGTGGTTCGGCAGGTTGCCCTCGAGCAGGGGGGCCGCGACGTCGAACACGGCGCTGAGGATCGCGTCGATACCGGCGCGGAAGCTGGCGAGCACCGGATTATGCGTGGCGTGGAGGATCGCGAGGTGGAACGCCTTGTCCGCGTCGATCGCGGCCTCCCGGTCGCCGACCGTCTCTTCCATGAGATGATAGGCGTGGCGGATGCGGAGCTTGTCGTCGGGACCGGCCCGCTCTGCCGCAAGCGCGGCAGCGCCGGGCTCGATGATCCGGCGCGTCTCGTCGAGGGCGACGAGCAACTCGCGGTCGATCCCCCCGGCCCGGATCCATTGCAGGACGTCCCGGTCCAGCAGGCTCCAGTCGCGGCGCGGCAGCACATGCGTGCCGTGCCGGGGCCGGACCGTCACGAGGCCCTTGGTGGCGAGGATCTTCACGGCTTCGCGCACGACGCCGCGGCTCGCGCCATAGCGCGCCTCCAGGTCGTGCTCGGGGGGAAGGGGCGCGCCGGGCGGAAACTCGCCGCGCGCGATGCCGCCGCCGAGATTGGCGACGACCTTGCCGATCTTGCCAGGCTTCGTGCCGGCGCGCGGGCCAAGCGGCGCCTGCATCAGCGGCCGCCCTCGTCGATCTTCGGAATTCGGGCGCACCCGTGCAGCGCGCATGCGTCATGCCGGTGCATGACCTTCCTCCCAGCACCCGCTCTGCGGCGGCGATTGCGGCAAAGCTGGCACGTCTTGTCGCAGGAGGCAACGAAGATCTGACGTTTAACGTCGGATGTTCGAGGGGTGCGCTGCGAGCAGGGGCAGCCGATGCCGTCCGCTCTGACGCTTCCAGGGAAGTTGCGGGGGCGCCTACCGCCGCCCGCCGGCTAAACGAGTCCGATCATTTTCACTTCGGTCGCCGCCTCAGCGCCGAAAGCGGGATTGCGAGGCGCCGAATGCCTGTTCATCCGATCGTCTTCAGCCGAAAGGAGACAGCGGCGCAGAACAAGGGAGTCCGGCTCTCGTCCGAGACATCGATCGCGAGTTCACGGTGCTCCGGCCCGGACAATCGTTCCCTAGCCACTTCGCCGAGCGCACGGATGGCCAGATCGCGCGCCTGGCAGGCGTCGTGGCAATCGATCCCTTCCTCGTCAGAGACGAGATCGGGTCCATTGCGATGGTCGAAGTAGAAGCGAGGCATGGCCGAAGGTCCTCAACCCAGTCGCGCCGCAAAAGATCCAAGAACAGACTTCCGAGCGCCGAACTCGCCGGCCTCGATCCGGAACGGGGCAAGCCCCCGCGCGAGCACATCGCAGCCATGCGGAAGTGCACGGCCGTCCTCGGCTGTGTTCGCCGACATTTCCATCATACGAATGTCGCGCTCGAAGTGATTCATCGGGTGTCTGTGGCAACGAATGAGGGCGGCGGCAGGTACAAAGGTTAATGCCCGCCGCTCCGTCCGCTCTCGTACGCCCGACCCGCTCCGCAGCGAACCGGCTGTCAGGTGCCGGGCCACGCCCCCGCGAGGCCCGAGCCTCTGCAGAAGCCTGCGCGGCCGAAGTTCAACCGCATCGGTTCAGAGAGCGCGGAGAGCGTCCGGGCTCGCGAGGATCGGGAGTACGAGGGCACGCTCACCCGCTGGCGGAAGGAGAACGATCTTCGGGCCGGCAACTGGAACGCCCGCGTGCGCGACCTACAGGACAGGAGCAACGTCTTTCTGGCGCTCCGGGAAGCGCTCACTGCCCAGGTGAATGCTTTATTGAACCAGGGCGGGAGTCCGGTCGACGCTGCCGCGATCTCGAACGGGCACAACATCGTGCGCACCGGAACGCGGGTTGAGAACCAGAAGCTTGGACGCATCAACTACGCCATCCAGAGCGGCGCGCTTCAGTTGCCGAGAGGGTTCAGGCCGGCGTGAGCCATCGGTCAGAATGTCAGTAAGACAGCGTAAGAATGCCTGCCGGCCCATTCGTGATAAGGACGCATGTTTGGAGCACGTCTCGTCCGAGTAGCCCGTCAATGCCCTGTGACCGAAGCTGGGTTTCGAGCACCGGCATGGCGTCGATGAAGTGCCCGATCTCACCGGGCTTACCGGGCAGAATGTACAGGAACACGTCATACTGGGCGCATGAGTGCGCCGTACCAGCCGTCGAGGGCGTCTGGATCATGACGGCTCCGGTCGGCGCCAGACCGAGCGGAGCCACCAGGCCCGGATCGACACAGGTGCCTGAGGCTCCGGTATCGATAAGAAAGGTGCCAGTGACGGCAGGGGGTATCGGTAGCCCCGCTTTGGTGAGCGCGTCGCGATGCGGCGCGCTCAGCCCAATTGAGACCTGAACGAGGGGGCCAGCCTGACCAAACGGAAGAGTTATGGTCGGCATTCGAAAGATAGGTCGCGGCTGAAGAACGCGACCTGCTCGGCAGGAGCGATCTTCTTCACGAGGAACTCACCCGGCCTGTACTTTTCGTATCCGGCCTTCAGCGCCTCGCCGTACGTGTCGTGAATGCCCTCGATCTCGTCACCGTGAATGACGACGAACTTACCGATGTGGGCCATGAGCTCGTGGAGCTTGGAATTGAAGGTCAGGATCTCTCTCTCGAGAACGGTCATGGCGGCGTCCTCCTCAGCACACGATCATCGGGGATCATCGTGATGTGGGGCACAAATTCGTTAGCAGCAGATGACGAAGGGCCGCAAACGGTTTCGGGCCGAGTGAAATTAATTTCACCCTACGCGGCTTGACCACCCCTGCCTATGGAGGATGCCCCTTCAGCCTCACCCCCGGTCGCCCACCATTCGTGAACTCCACGCCGGCGGCCTCGAGGGCTGCTGATATTGAATGGACAGCCTTATCTGAGGCCTTGATCTCGCTTCCGCCTTCCGCCCGCTTGACGGTTGGGACTGAGACACCCGCGCGGGCCGCGACCTCGGCCTGCGACAGTCCCAGGAGTGCGCGCGCAGCCCCAAGCTGACCTGAAGAGATCATTTCGGCTTGATCCTTTTAGATCAGCCGGTTGATCCAAAGGTATCAACAATTCGTTGATGGAGCAGACCTTCCTATGCCGAACGACATCGTTCCGGCAGCCGCCCCCGGCTTGCCTGTGCCTAACCGCCTCTACCGCCTGGCCAACCAACTACTCAATCTGCGGACACGCTCCGGCGATGCGCTTGCGCGCCCAAGCCACCGGGAGCGTCCGCGTCGATCGGACCGGAGCTCAAATCAGGCATGGATTCGATTAGCCCTCCGAGCTGAACGTAAATTTCCTCTGGGCCCAGGGGTGGCGAATTCGCTGGCCTATGTCGCCCAATCTGCCCAGGAGGGCTGATTTACGGTGCCGGCGGAGGGGATCGAACCCCCGACCTTCGGTTTACAAAACCGCTGCACTACCGCTGTGCTACACCGGCGACCGCGGCTGCTCCATAGCGGATTCTCGGCGAAGCCGAAACCGTCCGCTCGCGTTGCGATCTAGGCGGCGCGCAAGGCCGCGGCCGTCTCCGGATCGGCCGGGAAGAAGGTTTCGAGCGCCAGCTCCGAAAGCGTCACGTCGAGGGGCGTGCCGAACACCGTCGTGCAGGAGATGAAGGACAGGGTGCCCGCCGGCGAGCGGATCCGCAGCGGTACTGCCAGGCCGGCATAGTCGCGGCTCTCGGCGGCGGGAGGGCCGGGTTCCGGAGCGGGAGAACCCGAGAGCTCGTTCAGGAGCCGGATGAGCACGGGGTCGCCGGTCGCCGCGACCTGTTCGCGGAGCCGGTGAAGGAGATGCTCCCGCCACTCGGCGAGGTTGACGATGGCGGGGGCGAGCCCGCCCGGGTGAAGGCTGAGCCGCAGGACGTTCACGGGCGGCCGGAGCAGCGAGCTCTCGGTCACGCCAGCCAGGAGGGGCGCGACCGCCGCATTGGCGGCGACCATGCGCCAGTGCCGGTCGATCGCGAGTGCCGGATAGGGTTCGTGGCCCTTGAGGACCATCTCGACCACCTCGCGCGCGGTCTTCAGCGCCGGATCCTCCAGGCTGCGCTCGGGATAGCTCGGGGCGTAGCCGGCGGACAGCAGCATGAGGTTCTGCTCCCGGAGGGGCACCGAAAGCCGCTCGGCGAGACGAAGCACCATGTCGCGGCTCGGCGCGGAGCGGCCGCTTTCGACGAAGCTGAGATGTTTCTGCGAGACCTCCGCCTCGAGGGCGAGGTCGAGCTGGCTCATGCGGCGGCGCTGCCGCCATGTCCGCAGATGGTCGCCGATGGGTCTGATGGAGGCCATGGGCAAGCCTAGCCCAGCACCAGCCCGCAGACGATTACCTCCGGCTTAATCGACGGGCCGCCTTGGGCCGCGGATCCTGGCTTCGTTGAAACGAAGGAGCTTCCGAATGACCTCTCGCCCGAACGCCGTCCTGCGCTACGCGCTGATCGCCGATGCCGTCGCCAGCGGCGCGACCGGCCTCATCATGGCGGCCGGGGCCGGCCCCTTGTCCGGCCTGCTGTCCCTGCCGGAGCCGCTTCTGCGCTGGGCCGGGATCCTGCTCCTGCCCTTCGCCGTGATGGTCGGGCTCGCCGCCCGCTCGGAGGCGCCGTCCCGCCCGGCCGTGCTCGCGATCGTCGTCGTGAACGCCCTGTGGGCGATCGACAGCTTCGCGCTTCTGGCCAGCGGCTGGATCGAGCCCAACGGGTTCGGCATCGCGTTCGTGGCGGCCCAGGCGCTTGCGGTGGCGGCGCTCGGGGCGGCGCAGGTCGCGGGCCTTCGGGGCGCGGCGCGCCGCGGGATCGCCCTCGCCTGATTCCCTTCGGCCGAGCGGCGCCCCCGCGTGCCGCCCATCAGCAAAGGAGACGACCATGCTGCTCGTTCCCGCTTCCTATCTCCGCCAGGGCCTGCTCTCGAACGCGACCACGAATGCAGGCTTTTCGATCTTTCTTCTCGTCGCGTCCGGCTTGCTCACCCGCTCCTTTGGCCTGCCCTTCGGGCTCCTGCTCGGGGCGGGGCTCGGGCTCGGTGCCTTCGCGGTGCTCCTGGGTGTCCTGGCGCTTCGGCCCGTCGTTCCGGGTGCGGTCGTCCGGGCGGTGATCGGCTTCAACTTCCTCTGGGCGGCGGAGTCTCTCGCCGTCGCCTACGGAGGGTTCGTGCAGCCGACCCGCGCCGGGACCGTGTTCATCCTGGCCCAGGCCGCCGTGGCCGCCATGTATGCCGGGCTGCAATGGCGCGGGCTCAGGCAGAGCGCCGTGCGGCCAGCGTGAGGCTTGCACTCCGGCCGGCGAGGCAGACATTGGGTGCATGTCCGATCTCTTCGCCGCCGCCCGCCTCGACCAGGACGCGCCCCGGCCCCACGCCGATCGCAAGCGGCCCCGGCACCTCTCGGAGGTGGTCGGCCAGGACCACCTCGTCGGGCCCGACGGGGCGCTGAGCCGGCTGATCCAGTCCGGCTCCCTGGGCTCCCTCGTCTTCTGGGGCCCGCCCGGCACCGGGAAGACGACCGTCGCCCGGCTGCTCGCCGGTGAGACGAAGCTCCACTTCGAGCAGATCTCGGCGATCTTCTCCGGCGTCGCCGATCTGAAGAAGATCTTCGAGGCGGCCCGCGCGCGTCGCTCCATGGGGCAGGGGACGCTGCTCTTCGTGGACGAGATCCACCGCTTCAACCGCGCCCAGCTCGATGCCTTCCTGCCCGTGATGGAGGACGGGACGGTCACGCTGGTCGGGGCGACGACCGAGAACCCCTCCTTCGAGCTGAATGCGGCGCTTCTCTCCCGGGCGCGGGTGATGATCTTCCGGGCGCTGGACGAGGAGGCCATCGCGCTCCTCCTCGCCCGCGCCGAGGAGGTCGAGGACAAGCCGCTTCCGCTCGACGAGGAGGGCCGGGCCTCGCTCGCCCGCATGGCGGACGGGGATGGCCGCGCGGCGCTGACGCTCGCCGAGGAGGTCTGGCGCTCGGCGAAGCCCGGCGAGATCTTCGATTCCGCGCAGCTGCAGGAGATCGTGCAGCGGCGGGCGCCGATCTACGACAAGGGGCAGGAGGGCCACTACAACCTTATCTCGGCCCTGCACAAGACGATCCGCGGCTCCGATCCCGACGCCGCGCTCTACTATCTCGCCCGCATGCTGGATGCCGGGGAGGACCGGCTCTTCATCGCGCGCCGGCTGGTCCGTGCGGCGGTCGAGGATATCGGCATGGCGGACCCGCAGGCGCTCGTGGTGGCGAACGCCGCCAAGGATGCGTTCGACTTCCTCGGCTCGCCGGAGGGCGAACTCGCGCTGGCGCAGGCCGCCGTCTACCTGGCGACCGCGCCGAAATCGAACGCCCTCTACGTCGCCTACAAGGCCGCGACCCGGGTCGCCAAGGAGCACGGCTCGCTGATGCCGCCCAAGACGATCCTGAACGCGCCGACGAAGCTCATGAAGCGCGAGGGCTACGGCACCGGCTACCGCTATGATCACGACGAGCCGGACGCCTTCTCGGGGCAGGATTACTGGCCCGAAAAGCTCGGACGGCAGACCTTCTACGAGCCGACCGGTCGCGGACTCGAGGCCCGGATCGGCGAGCGCCTCGCCCATTGGCGGCAATTGCGGAGGGGCCGCGGCGCCTGAGCGGAACCAAAGCGACCGGCCGACCTTTCCGCGACAGGGGATCTGCTGGAGGAACCCATGAGCAAGCTCACCTGGCTTGTTGTCGCCGGCTCCGTGGCGTTGATGGGCGCGGCTCGAGTGCAGGTGCCGAACTTCGATATCAAGAAGGCTTGCAGCATCCACGTCCCCGACATGATCGGGACCCCCCAATCCTGCGAGCGGGACGAGCGGGCGGCGCGTGATGAGCTGAAGCGGGTCTGGGCCACCTTCCCGGCGAGCGTGCGACGGACCTGTCTGGCCAACGTGAACATCGGGGGAATGCCCAGCTACGTGGAGCTTCTCACCTGCGGGCAGATGTATCAGTGGAGCCAGCAAGGCTCCGGGGGACAGGCGACACCCGCTCCCTCGCGCTGACCGAAGCACCGCATGAAGACCAGATGACCAGCGACCCAGATCCGACCCGGCCCGTCCTCGATGCCGAAACCATCGCCTTTGCCGGCCGATGCTTCGACCTTGCCCGCGGCGGCCATACGGCCGAGCTCGAGGATCTGGTGGCGCAGGGCGTGCCGCCGAACCTGACCAACGACAAGGGCGACACGCTCCTGATCCTGGCGAGCTATCACGGCCACCATGCGACGGCCGCCATGCTGCTGGCCCGCGGGGCGGATCCGGACCGCTACAACGACCGCGGGCAGACGGCGCTCGCGGCCGCCTCGTTCAAGGGCGCCGAGCAGGTCGTGGCGGCCCTGCTGGACGGCGGAGCCGACGTGAATGCCCGGCCACCCGGCGGGCGCACGGCCCTGATGGTGGCGGCGATGTTCGATCGCACCGGCATCGTCGACCTGCTGCTGGAGCGGGGTGCCGATCCCGACCTCACCGACGCGGAAGGCCGGAGGGCGATCGACCTCGCCGTGGCCATGAAGGCCTACGGCACGCCGCGGCGGCTCGAGGCTGCGTCGGCGGCGCGAAGCGGCGGGTAGGAGCCGGCCTCAGGTCCCGCGGCGCGGAATGCTGGCCCGGCCGCGCTCGCGGTTCGGCGACGGCACGGTCACGCCGATCATGTCGCCCTCGGACACCAGGGCGGCAAGCTGCTCCTCGCTCCAGCCTTCCGTCCCCTCCGGACGCATCGGGAGGACCATCCAGCGATAGTCCGCGGTCGAATCGACGACGCGCAGCCTGGTGTGGTCCGGGAGCACCGTGCCCCATTCCCCGAGCACGCCGCGCGGGTCGCGGACGGCGCGGGCGCGGTAGGCGGCGGATTTGAACCAGAAGGGCGGGTAGCCGAGCACGGCGCGCGGGTAGCAGGAGCAGAGCGTGCACACGACGAGGTGGTGCAGGCCAGGCTCGTTGGCGAGGACCCCGAGGGGAGGGGAGCCGCGCATGAAGGCGCCGGTGGCCTCCGCTGCCGCCGTGCCGTCGCGCAGCATGAGCTCCCGGTATTCCGGGTCCGTCCAGGCCTTCGCCACCATCCGGGCGCCTTGCGCGGGGGACGCCCGCTCCGTGACGGCAACCCGCTCGGAGAGCTCCGCCGGGGTCAGGAACCCCTTCTCGTAGAGGAGGCCGGAGAGCGCGGTGAAAAGCGCGCCGCTTTCCGCTTCGAGCACGTTCATGCGGTGGCCTCCAGCCAATGGTCGTAGATTTCGATCACGAGCTCGTCCCCGCTCGAATCGGGCCAGAGCTGCTTGAGGGGAAAGCTGACGTGGTAGAGCCCCCGGTCCGGAGCCGGGCGGGCAAAGGCGATGTCCTCGGGATTCGGAAAATCCCCGAGATGCCGCACGATAGTCCCCACCTCGCCGCGCACGTAATGCGGCGTGCGGATGTGGACCGGGCCGCCCGCCTCCGGCCAGGCATCCTTCACCCGAACGCGGGTGCCGGGCGCGAAAGCCGTCACGAGCCCGCCTCCAGGCGTTCGCGCAGCTCCGCTTCGGTGACGACGCCCTTGCGCAAGAGGTTCGCCGTCATCGCGCGGATCCAGCGCTGGTAGTAGCTCAGCCGATCGTAGTCGTCGGGCGGGATCTCCTCGATTCCCCGCCGGAGCTCGTCGACGGTCATCAGGCCCTTCAGGGACAGCAGCTGTCGGAGCGCATCGGTCTGCTTGTCGAGATCCGTCAGAGCATGCGGCTCGATATCGACCGTTTCGCAGAAATACTTGCTCACGCCGCCCATGTCGTGGTGCGCCCGGCGTGGATCCGCTTCCTTCGCTTCTGTCATCGTGCCCATCCATCCCTGCCGGAACACTAGCGCCGTCGAGGCACCGCCTTCAATGCTCGCCGGCGCCCGCCGGTCGCCCGGGCAGTACAAAGCACAGCTTCATCTTGTCGCCGCGGCGGGATAGCTCTCCGGCATGCAGGCTACCCTTCTCGTCTTCCTCGGCGCCGGGATCGGCGGGGTCCTTCGCCATGGCGTGAATCTCGGCTGCGCGAGATTGTGCGGGACGGCCTTCCCGTGGGGAACGCTGACCGTGAACGTCGTCGGCTCGCTGGTCATGGGGCTGCTCGCGGGCTGGCTCGCCTTCAGGGCGGAGGTCGCCTGGAGCCAGTCGCTCCGTCTCTTCCTGATGACCGGGATCCTCGGCGGCTTCACGACCTTTTCGGCCTTCTCGCTGGATGTGGCGCTGTTGTGGGAGCGTGGCGACGTCGCGACGGCCGCCGCCTACGTGATCGGCTCCGTCGTCCTCTCGATCGGAGCGCTCGCGGTCGGGCTCGCAAGTATTCGCGCCCTGGGGTGAGCGGTGGCCATGGCCCCTGGACCCCGCCGATGGTACGGAGGAGCCATGAAGGGACCAAGATTAGGCGGCGAAGCCCGCGGCAGGGCCGGCCGGCCGCGTCCAGGCGCCGGCCGCGGCGCAGGGCGGCCGACCGAGCCGCGCATGGAGGGCCGCCCGCGCCCTGCATCGT
>JAFAEL010000158.1 GCA_023423995.1 Pseudomonadota bacterium
TTGTGGGATCCAGTACATCGTTCCTCGGGAGCCGTGCTCGGTTCTGGAGTGGTCAGGATGGGAACGTCGGCCTGGAACCGGAAGGTCTACTCGGGGCTAGCCAGGCCGGCCTAACCCCTCCGGGGAATCCCTATGGCAACGCCGCCGCCGTGTTCCGCCGGGCGGGCGGCCCGATATCGCGAGGGGTCCGCTCGAGCGACTGGAGCCGCACTTCGACGATGTCGCCCGGCCGGATCGAGCTCGTTTCCTGGGCGGTGAAGGTCGTGCTGCTGCCATCCCGCATCCGGGTGATCGAGATCGCAGGCTTGGGCCGCGTGCCGTCGGGCAGGATCCCACCGCCCTGCTGAAGCCGGGTGGCGAGAATCTCGCGCGCGCTCGGGAGCGTCGCCCTGATCTCCGCCATCCTGGCGACGGTGTCCTCGGCCTCGGCGATCAGCCGGCGCCGATAGCCGTTCATCGTGGTCTGGATCCGAAGATCCGTCTCGAGAAGCGAGAGGTCGAGGCGGGTCAACTCCGACGTCAGCCGGGCCACATTGCCTCGATTGCGGGCCTCCTCGCGCTGGAGCTCTATCCCGGTGTAGCGGCGCGCATAGCCCTGCGCCATCAGGGTGGAATAGCCCGCGATATGCTCCCGGATCAGGTCCAGCTGCAGTTGCTCCGCCTGTCGCTGAACCTCGACGGCCTGCTTGTCGGCCTCGATTCGGGGTTTCTGCTGGCGCAGGATGGTGAGTTCCTGCAGGACGGCGCGGCTGTCGGCGGCCAGAATCTCGCGCTCGCGCCGCAAGGTGTCCTCGTACTCGTCCGTGCTCATCCCGGCAGGCTGCGGAGCCTCGAACTTCGTCTCCTCCGCCTGCTGCGCCTGCAGACGGGCGAGCTTGAGGGTGAGCGCGCCGAGCTTGCCCTCCAGGACGCGGACGCGTTCGTCCGCGGTGATCAATTCGGCGCGGGCAGCGCTCGTCGATTGGTCGGGCGTGCCGAGCCCCCCGGCGAGAGCGATGGCGCTCATCACGGAGGCGCCGAACCGGAAGGGATAGCTGCCCGGCGTGCGCACGTCCCCGACCACGTAGACGGGCCGAAGCTCGACGATCCGCACGGTCACGGCCGGGTTCACCAGGTAGCCGTCCTGGAGCTGGGCGACGAACCGCTTCTGGACCTCGCCGAGCGTCGCATTCCCGACCTGGACTTCCCCGATCAGAGGGAAGATGATCCGTCCGTCGTCCCCGACCAGGTACTCGCCCGTCATGTCCGGCTGGCCGAAAACGGTGACGGAAAGCTTGTCGCCAGGCCCGACCTGGAAGGGTTCGTTGCGGGCTTCCTCCGCTTGGGCCTGGGCAAGCGTCAGGAGGAGCAGAAGGCCGGTGCGGGCCAGCGCCTTAGCCTGGCCGCCCGGACGGTGTCGCTTGCCTCGAACCTGTCTGGTGGTCATTGCCCGTCCGCGCATCGCGCCACGCTCACGGCGTTCATCGCTATGATCGCTCGGAACGGCTCCGGCCCGGCCTGAACTTCGGGATTAATCCTGCGCCAGGGCGGGCCGCCGGGGGCGCCAGAGCGCCAGGCACACCCTCTGGGAGCCGCGCGCGGGCGCGGCGATCAGCCGCGAGGTAGTTCGGCTGCGCAGTAGCGGCGCGGTCGCACCGATCTAGGCTCTCCGATGTCGAAATCGGATCCCACCCATGCATCACACTTCCTCCGTCGGCCAAGAGAGGGCGGAGATCCTTGGCGTCGGCGTAAGCGCGGTCGACATGGACCGGGCGGTCGAAGAGATCGAGGGCTGGATCGCGTCACGGCGACGCTCCTACGTCTGCGTCACGAGCGTGCACGGGATCATGGAATGCCAGCGGTCCGGGCCCCTCAAGGCGATCCATGCGCGCGCGGGTCTCGTGGTGCCGGACGGTAAGCCGCTCGTCTGGGTGGCGCGCTGGCTCGGCTTCACGAACACCGAACAGGTTTATGGCCCCGACCTGATGCGGCGCCTGACCGAGCTCTCGGCCGCCCGGGGCTACCGGCAATTCTATTACGGCGGGGCCGCCGGCGTGCCTGAGGCGCTTCGGGATACGCTCTGCAGGCAGCATCCCGGCCTTACGGTGGTCGGGACGCTGAGCCCGCCCTTCCGGCAGCTGACCGAAGAGGAGGATGCGGAGATCGTCCGGCAGATCAACGCGGCAAAGCCGGACATCGTCTGGGTCGGGCTGAGCACGCCGAAGCAGGAACGGTGGATGTCCGAGCACGCCGCAAAGCTGGAGGCCCCCGTTCTGATCGGGGTCGGGGCGGCGTTCGACTTTCTCTCCGGAAGGACGCGGCAGGCGCCGCTCTGGATGCAGCGCTCGGCCCTGCAATGGCTGTTTCGGCTCGCAGTCGAGCCGCGCCGGCTATGGCGCCGCTACGCCTGGATCGTGCCCGGCTTCCTTTGGCGAGTGAGCATGCAACTCGTCCGGCACCGGCTCACGGCGCGAATGGCGCGTTGAAGGAGCATCGGTCGTCTGCTGCGGGGCGGGCGGCGTTGCTCGCCACTTGGACGTGCTCGGGATCTTGGCCTCGTCGCAGCGGTGGGAATACCGCTGGGCTATGTCTCTGACCTCCTCGAGCAGCCCGGTTCGGAGGCGGGTCGGCTCGAGCCCGAGGCCGAGCAGTTGGTCATTCCTCACCGCGAGCTCGTTCTCCTCCGCCTCGAGCCGCGGATTGTCGACGAAGCGGTAGGGCGTGCCGCTGAGTTCCGAGATCAGCCGGGCCAGATCGAGGATCCGGTGTGTTTCCGTGACCTGGTTGTAGATCCTGACGCCCTCACCTCGCCGGGGAGGATTGTTTATCGCGATCGCGAGACACCGGATGGTGTCGCGGATGTGGATGAACGCCCTGGTCTGGCGCCCCGTCCCGTGAACGGTGAGCGGATAACCGAGGCTCGCCTGCAGAAGAAAGCGGTTCAGTACGGTGCCGTAGTCGCCGTCATAATCGAACCGGTTGATGAGGCGCTCATCCAATTCGGTCTCGTCGGTCTGAGTTCCCCACACAATGCCCTGGTGGAGGTCGGTTATCGGAAGTCTGTCGTTCTTTGAATAATACTGAAAAAGGAGCTGATCGTTGGCTTTGCTGAGGTGGTATATGCTTTCCGGATCGGCCGGATATAGGATTTCCATCTTCTCGTCGACGCCGTTCACGTGGGCCGTCACGGTCAGGTAGCCTTCGGGAAGCATGAAGGAGCGCGTCTTGTAGCCATAGACCCCGATCGAACCGAGATGGACGATGTGAGGCGGGGAATGGAGCTGAGCGGCAGCGATGAGCAGATCGTGCGTCGCCGAAAGATTGCGCTCCATCGTGTATCGGCGCTCTCGCCAGGACTTCATTGAGAACGGTGCCGAGCGCTGCTCGGCGAAATGCACGATCGTTCGCGGCTGCAGGGTCTTCAGGAGGGCGATCATCTCCTCCGAGGATTCGCCGGCCCTGAGTTTCAGGAACTCGATCTTCCTGCCGGTTCGCTCGTACCAGGCCTCGAGCCTCTCGGTCGGGCTACGGATCGGCGTGAGCGAGGAGGTGCCATACTCGGCGTCGATGGTGCGCCGCGAGAGGTCATCCACGATGATGACGTCGTAGCCGAGCCTGGAGAGGTGGAGGCACGTCGGCCATCCGCAGAACCCGTCTCCGCCCAGGACGAGAACGCGGTGCTGGCTCGCCTCTCTCACGATCATGGTGCGCTGCCCCCCAAAGCAGGCCCGTCGCGGCTCGCGATCCTCGAACCGACTGGCAGTTCTGACCCGCTGATGGCTGCATCGGGGCCCCTGTCCGTTCGGGCAGAGGTCCACGTTTGAACGAGTACAAGAGGTCTATCGTGAGTACGATGGCGCTTCCGGGCTACCGCCCCCCGGGCGGCACATGGTCCGGATCGGCGAATTAGCGCCCGCGAGGGGCCGCTCTGCTTGATGAAAACCCTGCGGCGGCGCGGAAGGGGCGGATTACCTCTTCCGCATGCGTAGCGATCCGTCCTCGATTCTTGCACCTTACGGGGAGAAGGCCACGGCCGAGGCACCTTGATGTCGAGCGGATCATTGTCGCGTGCTCCATCTCCCCGCCGGGAGAAGGCGAGTATCGCGCGCGTGCCGCAGCACGATATTGCGGATTTTCGGTCGCCGAGCATGTACGGCGACGTCGAGAAGATCGAGGGCCTGCTCGACGGCATGGGCGGGCGCGGCCATTCGCACGGACCGCTGCACGGCAAGATCGTGGTGGCAGGCGGGACCGTGATCGTGGTGGCGGCCCTGACGGCAGGGCTTCTCTACCGCGGCGAGCCCGCCGGAAAAGGGGAGGAACATGCCGCCTCCCGCAGCGTCCAGCTGCCGCCCGCGGGGAACGTTCCTCAAGCCGTGGCCACAAGCGCCACCCCATCGGTTCCTGCGGCGGACCTCATGCTGCGGGACAAGGAGATCGCGCAGCTGCGGGACGGGATGCGCGCGGCGCAATCGGCTCACGAGCAGGAGCGGCGGGCCTTGGAGGCGCGGATCGCCGAGGCGCAAGGCGAGCGCGCGGCGCTCGCTGCCCGGGCGGACGAGGCCGCGGCGGCACTGGACAAGGCTCAGCGCGAGCTGGCCGAGCAACGGGACAGGGCGATCACCGCCAGCGCCCTCGCGTCGACGCCCGATCCGGCACTGCTGAGCGCGCTCGAACAGGCCCGGCAGGAAAAGGAGGCCGCAGCGCAGGCCGCCGGGGATGCCGCACGGCGGAGCGAGGCTCTGCAGGCAGAACTCGGACAGCGCTCGCAGGAACTCGCCAGGGCGAACGAAGCCGTCGAGAAGCTGCGGTCCGGCTCGAGCGCAGCCGCCGCGCAGGCGGGACGCGAGCTCGGGGCCACGCGGCTATCGATCCAGGAGACGCGCAACCTTCTCGACGCGGAGCGGTCGAAGCGGGAGCGCGCCGAGGAGCAGGTCGCAGAGCTCACGCGGCAGCAGGCGAAGGCGGAAGAAGCCGCCGGCGCGAAGCAGGCGGCATTCGCGAAGACCGCCGCCGAGGCGGCCGTTGCGGCGGCCGAGAGCCTCCGCCAGGCCGAGGCGCGGGCAGCGGGTGCGGAGCGGGACAACGCCGCGCTTCGGGCCACACTGGATGGGCAGAAGGGGCAGCTCGCGCGGACCGAGGCGGCGCTGTCGGAAGCCTCCCGGGCGCGGGCGGCGAGCGACGAGGCGACGGCCCAGAACGCGAATGCCCGCCGCGGCGCCGAGGAGACGGCGAGGGCCCTGAACGAGCGCCTTCGCCAGGAGCAGGCCAAGTCGGCCGCCAGCCAGCGCCAGGTCGACAGCCTGCGTGCATCGCTGGATGCGGAACGCGGCATCGTCGCGGCCGCGGAGGCGAAGCTCGCCGAGGCGGCGCGAGAGCGGCGCTCGGTCGAGGATATCGCGGCGCAGAACGCGTCTTCGCGCAAGGAGGCGGAGGGCGGCGCGAAGGCTGCCAGCGAGCGCCTCAGGCAGGAGCAGGCACGCACGGCCGAGGTCGCGCGGCAGCTCGAGGCTTCCAGGGCCGATCTGGAGGCTGAGCGAAGCGAGCGCCGCCAGCTTCAGGCAAGGCTGGTCGAGATCGAACGAGTCCAGGCGAGCGCCACGGCAGAACGGGAGGATGCTGCCCGAAAGGCGGCGGATGCGGCCTCGCGCGCTTCGCTCGCCGAGCAGAGGGCGCAGGCCGCAGAACGTGAGGTCGAGCAGCTCCGCTCCGGCCTGGTCGGCGCCTCGTCTTGGCTGGAGGAGCGTCTTCGCAAGCCTCCGGCTGCGTCGGCGGAGGGAGGGCGGGTGGCGAGCAGCCCCGCGATCCCGGCATTCCAAGACATCCTGACCCGGGTCGACACGGTCCTGCGGTCCCGGGACCAGGAGATCGCCCAGCTTCGGCGCGGCCTCGATGCCCAGGCGAAGCAGGAGGCCGTGCGGTTCCAGACGTTGATGCTCGACCCGAAGGCCATGTGGGCCGCCCTGCCGGCCACGACCCCGGAGCGCCGCCCCGCCCCGCAAGTGGTGCCCGCGGCGGCGCCCGCGCCGGTGGCGATCGCGGAACCGCGTAGCCCCGGAAAGGAGCGGCAGCACGCTCCATCCTCTGGCGATGCCAGCTCTCTCGTCTCGCGAGCGGAGGCCTTTCTGTCGCGCGGCGACGTGGTCGGGGCGCGGCTGCTGCTGGAATATGCCGCGGCCGAAGGGCAGGCACCGGCCATCTTCCGGCTCGCGGAGACCTACGATCCGCGCGGTCCGCTGGTGCGGCGGCTAGGGAGCGCGATGGCGGACCGGGAGAGGGCGATCCAGCTCTACCGAAGCGCCCTGTCGGCAGGGATCCGGGGCGCCGAGGAGCGGATCGCGAACCTGAATTGACCCGCCTTCCTCTGCATCGCAGGCCTTGCGAGCACCCTCATGCCGGCTGCGTCACCATCTCCAAAGCGCGCTCTCATCCTCGCCGCAGGGTTCAGGCTGCAATACCGGGTCCTGCGATGCGCCGCGGAGGCATTCGACGAGGTTTTCGTTCTCGGCATGCCGGACGCGGGCAATCTGAAGCTCTCGGCACGCTGCACCCGTTTCTTTCCCGCGGCGGCAGGCTTCGCGGAGGCCCATCCCGAGACCATCGCGCAGGTCAACGACCTCTGCCGGACGCATGACGTCGACCTGGTGCTCCCGAGTTGTGCGGAAACCACGCGCTTCATCGCCATGTGCGGGAGCGACCTTGCGACGGAATCCTACCCCGTGCCGTCGCTGGCGGCGTTCGACACGCTCGACGACAAATGGGCTTTCGCCCGGGTCTGCTCCGGCCTCGGCGTTCCCGTGCCCAAGACACGCCTCTTCGAGACGCGGGCCGAGTTGCTGTCGGCGAGCCGCTCCGGCCAGATCTCGTTTCCCTGCGTCGTGAAGCCGCTCAGCATGTGGGGCAGCTTCGGCGTCGCAAAGGTCGAGAGAGCCGAAGACGTCGAGCCGGAGGGCTACGAACCCATCCTCGTCCAGGACTACGTGCCGGGCACCGATCTCTGCGCGTTCTATCTGTGCGTCGAGGGGAGCATCGTCGCAGCGCTCGCCTATGAGAGGACGGAAGAGGGCGTCAGGTTCATCGCGACGCCCGAGATCGACAGCTCTGCCGCGGCGCTCGTCTCGCACCTGAATTGCAGCGGCGTGGTCGGGTTCGACGTGCGGCGGAGCCCGGACGGCAGCCATTTCTTCATCGAGTGCAATCCGAGGTTCTGGTACCGCATGGAGATCGCCGCCATCGCGGGCCTGAACTTCGTCGCCCTCGGGGCCGGGACCAAGCGATCTCCGTCCGCCAGGATTCCCGCCGGTACGGCGATCCGGTCGCCGAAGAACCTCCTCGCGACATTCCTCACGCCCTGGCGACTGTCGGCGAACGATGTCGCCCTGCTCCGCTACCTTGCGAGCGACCCCTTTCCCATTCTGATGGCCGCCTTTGAGAAGCTGCGCGGCAGGGATCGACTCGCGCAGGGCCGCCAACTGCTTTGGCCGCTTCTTTTCTTGCCCACGATTTAGGGTGATCCTTTGAAGATTAGCAATCGGAGCTAATCCCGAAGGCGTGGCGGCAATGCTTTCGCGCCAGCGCTTACAGGCTCTCGCAGGTGCCACGATGCTCTTCGGATAGGCAAACCGAGGAGACGCAAATGAGGCGCTCGCCTGCCTTGGCCATGCTGGTTGCCATCGCGGCCGGCGGCCTGCTTTGCGCTCCGATATCCGCCCTGGCCCAGGCTCCTCGCCTGAGCCGTCCCCAGGAAGCTCCCGTTCGAGAGAAGCTCAACGCATGGACGCTGGGCCTGGCCGGCGGGCTGCTCGAGGGAGCGCCGATCCGCTTCGCGGTGGAGATGGCCCGGATCGTCGATGACGGCGAGAACCTTCACGTTCTCCCGATCGTGACCCGGGGGCCGGCCGAGAACCTCGAGGCGCTCCTCTACCTTCGCGGCGTCGACGCCGCGATCCTGAACACGGACTCGCTCGAGCAGTTCAAGCCGCTGGTGCCGAACATCCAGAAGCGGATCACGAGTATTCTCAATCTGTTTCCCTCGGAACTGCACGTCTTCGTGCGGCCGGAGGTGAATTCCCTGCAGGATCTCGCCGGGAAGAAGGTCAATTTCAACACCCCGGGCACAGCGGCCGCCTATTCCGGCCCGATCATCTTCGACCGCCTGAACGTCGCGATCGAGAAGACCTTCATTCCGCACCAGGTCGCGCTCGAGCAGATGCGCAGCGGCGAGATGGCGGCGGTGATCTTCATCACGTCCAAGCCGGTCGACGCGTTCTCGAGAAGCCAGTGGCCGCCGGGTTTCAAGTTCCTGCCGGTCGAATACGACAGCCGGTTCCAGGACTACTACCTGCCCTCGACCCTCACCTCGACCGATTATCCCCGCCTCATCGCCGGGGACACCTCCGTGCGGACGATCGCGGTGCCCACGTTCCTTGCCGCCTATAACTGGCCGAAATCCTCGCCGCGCTATCGACGGGTCGCCCGGCTCGTCGATCGCCTGTTCACGCGGATCGGCAAGCTGCAGGAGCCGGGGTTCCATCCGAAGTGGCGGGATGTGAGCCTCGCCGCCACCGTGCCCGGCCTCGACCGCTTTCCGGCTGCGCAGGAGTGGATCGACCGCCCCTCCGGCGCTCCGCGCAGCCAGGACGGAAACACATCCGGATCACTTCGATCGGGCGCCCCCGGGCTGGTGTCGCAGGGAACGCAGTAATGGCCCCGCCGCAAGGCGGGACGGAAGAGAGTGGAGCGAGGCATCATGAGGCCGTTTCAATCGACGCTTCTGGCATTCGCTGCCGCCGGCCTGCTGCTAGCGGGAGGGGTGTCAGCCCAGCAACGCGCTGTTGCCCCTCAAAGTAAGCCGCAGCCTCAGCGGGCCGCGCAGGAAAAGCCGGCCTCGGAGATCGTCCACCGGGTAGTCTTCCAGGTGACGCAGAACGACCCCCAGGTCATGAATGTCGCCCTTAACAACATCGACAACATGACGAAATACTTCGCCGATAAGGGCGAGAAGGTCGAGGTGGAGCTCGTGGCATTCGGTGCAGGCCTGCACATGCTTCGAAGCGACACCTCGCCGGTCAAGGCGAGGCTCACCGCCCTGGCTGGCAAGAAGGGAGTCACGATATCCGGCTGTGACAACACGATCGCCAACCAGTCCAAGCAGGAAGACCACCTCGTCACCCTGGTCCCGGAGGCGCGCGTCGTGCCGACGGGGATCGCTCGCGTCGTCGAGCTCCAGGAACAGGGCTGGTCTTACGTCCGGCCGTGACGAGATCTGCTCGTGCCCCGACCCCTGGCCGCGCGTTGGCCGATCCTCTTGCTCCTCGTCTTCCAGCAGAGCGTCGCGCCGAACGCCCCGATGGCCCAGCCATCGGAGGCCTGCGCGGATTGCGCGACAAGAGTGAAGTCCTGTGTCGAGCGGCACGACACCTGCGCCCTGGAATGCCGAGCCCGGCATTTCGCGATCGATCCCCGCCGGACGGAATGCATCAGGCTATGCGAACAAACATCGCGGCGCTGTCGGGAAGCCATTTCCACGACCTGCCCGGACACCTGCCAGTGAGCACCGAGCCGAACGCGGGGGAGGATAAGCCTTCCGAGCCTGAGATTACGCCCGAGGAGGACCCTGAGCGGCTGGAGAGGATCCGCGAGGGAAGACCTCGGATCCTCATCTCCGACGAACACGGCGTGTATCGGCTCGGCCTTTCGCTGACCCTGAAGACCGCCTTCACCGATTGGGATGTCGTCGATGCGGGGTCGTTGACGGAGGCGACATCGCTCATGCGCGAAGGGCCGTCGACGGAACTCGCGCTTCTCGACGTTTCCGGCCCCGGATGGGCCGCGCAGGTGCGCGACGTGCTGAGGTTCGCTCCCGAAACCCGCTTCATGCTCCTGATGCCCTTGAACTCGCGAGAGCTCGTGCTCGAGGCGATCGCCACGGGAATGCACGGCGCGGTGTCGAAGGTGCAGTCCGACGACGAGATCATCCTGGCGGTCTCGGACGTGCTTTCCGGCCGCATCTACGTGCCGCCGTGGATGGCCGATCCGATGGACGACGCATCCGAGAGCGACGATCCGAAGGCGCCCCGCGAGCGTGGCCGGGCCAAGACGCAGTTGTCGCTTCTTACCCCTCGTCAGAAAGAAGTGTTCATCCTCGTCTCGGAAGGGCTGTCGAACCGCGAGATAGCCCAGGCCCTCAATATCTCGGAAGCTACTGCCAAGATTCACGTGGCGGCTGTGTTCCGCACCGTCCGAGTGCGCAACCGGACGGAAGCGGCGCTTCTGGCCCGCAAATGGCTCGAGGGATAGGCCCCCTCGGCGCGCCCGCAAGGCAGAGCGCGCCATTCCGAGGCTGTCGGTAGACCGATCTATTTAGCCACTACCGACTAAGAGCCTTCGGCCTATAGGCGTTAGACTTTGTTCACTATCGATTGCAATCCGCAACTTAATGTATTATGACTACTTCAAGGGAGCGCGAAGCTGCCTGAGACGAACGTAAGACCAGTAGGTCCAGTACACGTTGTACACAGGGGGAGTGCTATGTGCCGCGCAATAGCCACGTGCATCCTGTCCGAGACGACGCTTTTTAGAGATGGGCTCGCCCAGATACTCCGGAGGAGCCCATTCCGGGTGGTAGCGCAGGCATCGACCAGCAGCCTCCCGAGGCTGCAGGGGGCCAAGGCTCCGAAGCTCTTCATCCTCTCTTACGAGAAGATCGGCGCGCAGGAACTGGCGGTCATCGATGAAATCCGGTCGCTCTACCCGGAGGCGCGCGTCGTCGTGGTCGGGGCGGATCCGTCGATCGACGACATCTCGCAGGCGTTCCGAAAAGGAGCGCACGGATACCTGCCGAGCTCGATCAACTCGGATGCGCTAGTGAAGTCTCTCGAGGTGGTCATAGGGGGCGTGGTAGTGCTCCCTGGAGCCACGCAGGAGCTGTTCAAGCAGTCCCTGGCCGATGAGATCCGGGCGCCGAGGCTGGTTGAGCCGAGGCCCGTCGTCTCCGCCGGCGACTCGCCCCCTCTCTCTGCACGCGAGTTGCTGATCCTCAAGTCCCTCGTCAAAGGCGACTCGAACAAGCACATCGCGCGGCAACTCGACATCGCCGAGGCGACCGTGAAGGTCCACGTCAAGGCGATCCTGCGCAAGATCCGGGTGCGGAACCGGACTCAGGCCGCGATCTGGGCCATGAATGTCGGCCTTCCTCCGGCCCCCGAGAGCAACGGCAAGATGGTCGAAGCCGATGCGCGCTGCATCGCTCGGCCTGCACCTGCCCTGATCTCACTCAACTCCTGAACCTGACCTGCGGCTCCCGAACGGGACCGCAGACGGCTTCAAGTCGCTCGCCAGGGGGCCGGCAATGCTTGGCGGCCGTCTTGGTCCGGGCGGGCATGCGCCCTGGCCTGATATCGGGCGTTTGAAGCCGCCCGCGGGTTCCTCGCGGGAAAGGCGGGCGAGTGCGGCCGCGGCGCGCCCGCACAACCCTCATCGTCGCCTCCACGCCCACGCCGAGGTCTTGCGCTCCCGAAGAGGGGCGCGACGCGTGGTGCCGTGCGCGGGGCGGTGCTTCCGCCTGCACGGGGGCGGGCGGATAGAATGCGCGGTAGCCGTCGCGAGAGGAGCGGAGCCGGGCTCCGCGGCCGGATTGCGGCCGCCTCAGTCCGCGATCGTTACGACGAGCTTGCCCGTGGCCTGGCGGCTCGCAAGGCGGGCGATCGCCTCCGCGCCCCGCTCGAGCGGGAAGCGCTCCGATACGTAGGGGCGGATCTTTCCAGCCGCGTAAAGCTCGAGAAGCTCGCGATTGTTCTCGGCATTCCCCTCCGGATCACGGCGCGTGAACTCGCCCCAGAACACGCCGACCACCTGGCAGGACTTGAGAAGCGTCAGGTTCAGCGGCAGGCGCGGAATGCCCGCCGGGAAGCCGACGACGAGATAGCGGCCCTCCCAGGCGATGGAACGCAAGGCAGGTTCTGCGTAGTTGCCGCCGACGGGATCGTAGATCACGTCCGCGCCACCTTCGCCGCAGGCGGCCTTGAACCCGTCGGCCAGAGCCTTCGATTCCTCCTTGGAGGTCGGGGCCGGGCCATAGACGAAGCCGGAATCCGCCCCGTGCTTCTTGGCGAGCGCTAGTTTCTCCTCAGAAGAGACCGCCGCGATGACGCGGGCGCCCATGGCCTTGCCGAGCTCGACCGCCGCGATTCCGACCCCGCCGGCCGCGCCGAGCACGAGAAGCGTCTCGCCCGGCTTCAGCGCGGCGCGGTTCTTCAGCGCATGGTACGAGGTGCCGTAGGTCAGAACGAACGCCGAAGCCTCGTCGAAGGGCATGGCGTCGGGCATCGCCAGGCATTTCGCGGCCGCGACGACCACCTTCTCGGCCATCCCGCCCGAGAGCACCGAGCCGATAACCCGGTCGCCGGGCTTGAAACCCGTGACGCCCGGGCCGACCCCTTCGACGACGCCCGCGATCTCGGCGCCCGGCGCGAAGGGACGCGTCGGCCGGAACTGGTACTTGTCCTCGATGATGAGGACGTCGGGGAAGTTGACCCCGCACGCCTTCACGGCGACCAGGACTTCGCCCGGCCCGGGCTGCGGCTCGGGAATGTCCCTGAGGACGAGCGTTTCGGGCCCGCCGGGGGCCTCGCTGACCAGCGCCTTCATGGATCCCGTCCGCCTCCGTGCCGGCGTTACTTGCCGTAGCCGGGCGCGCCGATGGTCGGCAGCGTGGGAGCTGTCGCGCCGCCATAGACGTCCATGCGACGCTGCGTGCCGTAGGTGTCCCGACCCAGGCTGCCGCTCATGCTCGAGCTGATATCCCCGAGGGCGTCGTTGGAGTTCGACTGGCACCCGGCGAGCAGAGAGCCCGCGAGCAGCAGGCCGGCGATGGTGAGGATGCGCATGGGTGCCTTCAGAGCAGGAATCGTCCTCATCTCTTAATCCTCATCGGCCCGCCGGCAAACTGCGTCGGGAGCGTCCGGCCGGAGGGCGACGCGATGCTGTTCGCGCGCTCCGATCTGGTCTTCGGAGGCAAGATCCGGCGCGATTATCCGTGCCGTCGAAGTCGAAAACCAGTTGATCCCCGGGCCGCCGACCCACGCGAGAAATGAAGCAGCAACGATAGCAGATTAACCAAGTCTTAACGGCGAACTTCAACATCGCATCGAAGTTGTTATGGTTGCGTGGATCTGGACAGGTGAGATGGCGTCGGACAACCCTGAAACTCGCAGCGAGCTCCACGCCGCGTGGCGCGCGGTTTCAGACCGGCTCATCACTTGCGGCTATGCTCGTTCAGCGGTCGCCGAGACGATGATGAGCGTAGCGCTGGCGGATCTCGACGAGCTCTATGGGCTGCAGGAGGCCACCCATTACATCCTGAAGACGCGCGGCGCGCGTCGAAGAACTATCGAGAGCGAGCCGCGCATCGAGCGCCGGCGGGCCGCATTCGGCTAAGTCCACGGAAGGATCTGCCGCCGAAGCGGCACCGTGGATCGGCCTACACGGCGAGATAGGCTTCCTTCACCTCGGGCTTCGCTTCCAGCTCGGCGATCGTTCCCGAAAACCGCACACGGCCCCGTTCGATGATCACCGCCCGGTCGGAGATCAGGCGGGCGAAATGCAGGTTCTGCTCGGAGATGACGAGGCTCAGCCCCTCGCGCTTCATGGCCAGGATCGCGGCCGCCATGTCCTCGACGATCTTTGGCGCGAGGCCTTCCGACGGCTCGTCGAGCAGCACGAGCCCGGGATTGCCCATGAGGGTGCGGGCGATCGTCAGCATCTGCTGCTCGCCGCCGCTCATCCGCCCGCCGGGCCGCTCGCGCATGGCGCCAAGGTTCGGAAAGAGCTCGTAGAGCTTCTCGGCCGTCCAGGTCGGCGCGCCCTTGCGCGGCGGCTGGCGCCCGACCTCCAGGTTTTCCTCCACGGTCAGCTCGGTGAAGATGCGCCGGTCTTCCGGAACGTAGCCGAGCCCGGCCCGGACGATCTCGTGAG
>JAFAEL010000166.1 GCA_023423995.1 Pseudomonadota bacterium
CCTCAGCTCAACCGTGAATCCCGACCTGAATCGAAAAGCCCTGAACCTGCTCTACGTCGGCTCAGTTATTCCCGCCGGTGCAGGACATAGATGCGCTCCTCGAGGAGCATCAATGACTCCGGCTAAAACCGAAATTGCCCGGCGGCTCGGGGCTCGCCGGGCGTAGGCCCGCTGGCGGCAGATCAGCCCTTCATCGTGAGGGGGCAGGCGCTTTCGCTGAGCGGGCGGAAGGCCTTCTCGGCCGGGATGGTCGACAGGATGGAATAGTAATCCCAGGGGGCCTTCGACTCGGACGGCTTCTTCACCTGGACCAGGAACATGTCGTGGATCATGCGTCCGTTCGGCAGAACCTTACCGTTGCGGGAAAACGCATCCTCGACCGGCAGCTCACGCATCTTGGCGAGCACCGCCTGGGTGTCCTTCGTCCCGGCAGCCTGGACCGCCTTGAGGTGGTGCAGCACGCCCGAATAGATCCCGGACTGCGCCTCGCCGGGCTTCTTCCCGGTCCGTTCCTCGAAGCGCTTCGAGAAGGCGCGGGTTTTCTCGTCCATGTCCCAGTAGAACGGGACGGCGAACTGCAGGCCCTGCATCGTGTCCAGCCCGAGGCTGTGCACGTCGGTCAGGAAGGTCAGGAGGCTCGCGAGCCGCGTGCCGGTCTTGTCGAGGCCGAATTCCCTGCCCTGCTTGATGGCGTTGACGGTCGCGTCCCCGCCCGAGGCGAGCGCGATCATCTTGGCGCCGGTACCCTGAGCCTGCAGGAGGTAGGAGGAGAAATCGAGGGTGGCGAGCGGGTGGCGTACGCTCCCGACGATCTTGCCGCCATTGGCCGGGATCGCGTCCCGCATCGCCTGCTCCATCGAGTGGCCGTAGGCATAGTCGGCGACGAGCAGGAACCAGGTGTCGATACCCTGCTCGATCATCGCCCGGGACGCACCGCGGGTCTGCGAGTAGGTGTCGAAGGTCCAATGCAAGCCGTGGCCGTTGCAACTGTCCTCCGTCAGGCGATCCGTTGCCGCGCTCGCGTAGATCGCGATCCTGTTCTTCTCCTTCACGAGCGAGTTCACGGCGAGCGCGATACCGGAATTCGGCACGTCGAGGATGACGTCGACCTTGCCCTCGTCGAGCCACTGCCGCGCGATGTTCAGGCCGATCTCGGGCTTGTGCTGGTGATCGGCGAAGACGAGTTCGATCTTCTCGCCGAGCACCGTTCCGCCGAAATCCTCGATGGCGAGGCGGGCCGCCTCGACCGAACCCTTGCCCGACAGATCGGAGAACGGCCCGCTCATGTCGGTCAGGACACCAAACTTGACGGGCTCTGCTTCGACCGCTCCGGCGACGAGCATCATCAAGGCGGCAGGCAAGGCCCACCGTCGGACACGGGTCATTCTCATCCTCCCTGGCTTTTGCACAGGCCGCGATCCTTCATCGGACGGCCTTTGGCCACCTCGCGGGTGGCGCTAAAAAGTCTCACATAGTGTGACTATCGTCAAACATCGTTTTTGCTTCGCGGCGTCGCCGAGCGCGCCGCCCTGCTCGAAGGCGGTCTCGGACGCGCAGGTTTCGGCGTCGGGAGAGAAGCATCCTCCGCCGAACGGGAGATAGCGGCGCTTATCTGTTCGGCGGTGTTGGTGAGGCCGCCCGAGAAGATCTCCATGCCCTCCGTATCGAAGCGACTCTCGGGAATGGCCAGGACGAGGCTCCCGAGGACGCGCTGCTCGCGATCGAAGAGCGGCGCGCCGAGGCCGATCAGCTCGGGCACGACCTCCGCCCGCGTGACCACGATTCCGGCGCGCCGCAGCCTGCCCATCTGGCTGCGGAACTCATCCCAGGACTCGCCAAGGCCCGCCGCCCGTATCTCGGCCGCGTGCCAGGCCATCATGTTGCGCAGGTGGTAAGGGGGAAGATGCGCCAGGATGGTCTTCGCCATGGCGCCCCGGAACATCGGCATGGGCCGGCCGCGCTCGTAGGCTTGCGGGACGGTGCTGTCGGGCCAGACCAGATCCACGCACATGACCTTGTCGCCGTAGTAGCTGCACAGCATCACGTTGGCGCACAGCGCGGCCGAGAGTTCCCGAAGCGGCCCGGCCGCCTGGGTCAGAAGCGGGTCCGTCATCCGCATCAGCCGGTCGAGTTCGATGATGCGGGGCCCCAGCGCGTGGGTCCCGCCGGTCGCCGGCGCGAGAAGCCCGGCATCGGTCAACGACTGCAAGTAGCGATAGGCCGTCGCCCGCGACGCCTCGGTCAGATCGATGACGTCCTCGATCCGGATCCTCGTCCGGTTCTCCCGGAAGAGGCCGAGGATTCCTAGCATCTTATCGAGGCTGCTCATCGCCGATCCGGTTCTCGTCCCATGATGCGATGTAGAACGCCGGGAGCGTCGAGCCGAAGCCCCACCTGCCGGAAAGCGCATTGAGCCGGTCAGAAATCGCTTGCCTTCCAATCACAGTTACGCGCAAAAGTCTCGTATAGTGCGATTAACGCACAGAGATCACGGGATGGAACGTGTGGGACGGCTGGCGGGAAAGGTCGCCTTCATCACCGGAGCGGGATCCGGGATCGGGCGCCACGCGGCAGAACTTTTCGCCCGCGAAGGCGCCAAGGTCGCCATCGCCGAGCGTGACGCCGCCTCGGGCGAAGAGACGCGGAGCCGAATCGAGCAGGCCGGCGGGGTGGCGCTCTTCATCCGGACGGATGTGACCGACGAGGAGAGCGTTCGGGCGGCGGTCGCCGCCACGGTGGAGCGCTTCGGCGCACTCCACATCCTCTACAACAATGCCGGGGGCTCGACCCTCGCGGACGGTCCGGTGACCGAGTGCCCGACCGACGAGTTCTGGCGCGCCATCAAGCTCGACCTGTTCGGAACCTGGCTGGTCTGCCGGCACGGCATCCCGGAGCTCGTGAAGGCGGGCGGCGGGTCGGTGATCAACGCCTCGTCGGTGGTGGCCCATATGGGCTGGCCCGGAAAGGACGCCTACACGGCCGCTAAAGGCGGGATCGCCGCGCTGACGCGCTCGATGGCGGTGGAATTCGCACCGCAGCGCGTGCGCGTGAATGCCGTCGCGCCCTGCGTCACCCGGACACCCCGCGTGGTCGAGCAGTTCGGGGCCTTGGAGACGACCCGCAAGCTTGCCGAGCAGCATCTCGTCGGGCTGGCGGAGCCGGAGGACGTCGCCATGGCGGCACTGTTTCTCGCCTCTGACGAGTCGGCCCGCACGACGGGTCACATCCTCCAGGTCGACAGCGGCCTGACGATCTCCTGACCGAAATCGGGACAACGAGCGAGGGCACGGCATGACATCGGTTCGACATGGCTCCTGGATCGCGGCCGCGGCGCTCGCCGGTCTTCTCGGTCACGCCGGCGCCGTAGCGGCTCAGGGCGCCCCTCGCCTCAGCGGCGACGTCGTGCGGATCGGCGTCCTGTCGGACATGGCCGGCCCGAGCGCAGATTCCTCCGGTCCCGGAGCAGTCGTCGCCGTGAAGATGGCCGTCGAGGATTTCGGCGGGAAGGTGCTCGGCAAGCCGATCGAGGTCGTCTCCGCCGACCACCAGAACAAGGCGGATATCGGCGCCGGCATTGCGCGCGGCTGGTACGACGAGGGCGTCGACGTCATCGTCGACCTCACGAATTCCGCGGTCTCGCTCGCCGTCCAGGACCTCGCGCGCCAGAAGCAGCGGCTGGCAATGCATGTCAGCCCGGCCTCGTCCGACCTCACGGGGCGGGCCTGCTCGCCCTACGGCCTGCACTGGACCTACGACACCTATGCCCTCGCGAGCGGCACCGCCGCCGCGGTGACGAAGCAGGGTGGCAAGAGCTGGTTCTTCCTCACGACCGACTACGCCTTCGGCCATGCGCTCGCCCGCGACGCCTCCGAGGTGGTCAAGCGGCTCGGCGGAACCGTGGTCGGCGAGGTCCGCCACCCGCTGAACAGCCCCGACTTCTCGTCCTTCGTCCTGCAGGCGCAGGGCTCGAAGGCACAGGTCGTCGGGCTCGCCAACGGGTCGGGCGATACGATCAACTCGATCAAGCAGGCCCGCGAGTTCGGGCTCACACAGTCGGGCCAGAAGCTCGCCGCCCTCCTCCTCTTCATCTCGGACGTGAACGCGATCGGCCTCGAGGCGGCCCAGGGCGTCATGCTGACCGAGGCCTTCTACTGGGACCAGACGGACGAGACCCGCGCCTTTTCCAAGCGCTTCGCCGAGCGGTTCAACGGCCGCAAGCCCAGCATGCTGCAGGCCGGCGACTACACCGCCGTCACTCACTTCCTGCGGGCGATCGAGAAGGCCGGAACGGACGACGCCGCCACGGTGATGGCCACCATGAAGGCGATGCCGATCAGCGACTTCATGACCAAACGCGGCTGGATCCGCGAGGACGGGCGCGTGATGCGCGACATGTATCTCTACCAGGTGAAGAGCCCGGCCGAGTCGAAGGGTCCGTGGGACTACTACAAGCTGCTGGCGACCATTCCGCCTGAGGAGGCCTTCCGCCCGCTCGACAAGGGCAATTGCCCGCTCGTCACCGGCAACACCCGGAGTGGCGGATGACCACGCTGCTTGCCGGCCGCACGGCGATCGTCACGGGAGCCGGCGCTCCGGACGGGATCGGCTTCGCAACGGCCCGGCTCTTCGTCGAGGCAGGCGCGAAGGTGCTCCTCGCCGATATCGACGGAGCCGGCGCGACGAGGCTCGCCGCCGAACTCGGTCCGGCCGCGCTCGGGCTCGAGCTCGACGTCGCCGACAAGGCGGCCTGCGATGCGGCGGTGCGAGCGGCGCTCGACGCCTTCGGCCGCGTGGATGCGCTCGTGAACAGCGCCGGCATCGTCCAGACCCGCCGGCTCCTGGAGGTCTCGCCCGGGGACCTCGACGCCATCCTCGATGTCAACCTGCGGGGCACGCTGCAGATGTGCCAGGCCGTCGTGCCGGCGATGACGGATGCGGGCGCGGGCTCGATCATCTGCATCGCGTCCATCGCGGCCCAGAGGGGCGGCGGCCTGATGGGCGGCCCGCATTACGCGGCCTCGAAAGGCGGCGTGCTGGGCCTCGTGAAAGCCATGGCGCGCGAGCTCGGCCCGCGCGGGATCCGCGTGAACGCGATCAATCCCGGGGTCATCATGACGGGCATGAACCGCGGCGTGTTCAGCGAGGAGCAGCAGGCCGGCATGCTCGCCAACATCCCGCTCGGGCGCTTCGGCGGCCCGGCGGACGTCGCGGGCGCATGCCTGTTCCTCGCCTCCGAGCTCTCGGCCTACGTCACGGGCACGGAGACGGACGTGAATGGCGGGCTCCTCATCCACTAGGTCGCGCAGAGCGAACGGAGATTCTCGAATGGCCGCACTCGACGGCAAGGTGGCGATCGTCACGGGCGGGGCTCGCGGCCAGGGCGCGGCCGAGGCGCGGCTGTTCGCCCAGTCCGGGGCTGCGGTCGCGATCTGCGACGTGCTGGAGGCAGAGGGGGCCGAGTTGGCGCGAGAGCTGGAGGCAGCCGGTCACGCCTGCCGCTTCTGGCACCTCGACGTCGCCTCGCCAGAGGCTTGGACCAAGGTCGTGGAGGAGGTCGTGGCCTGGCGGGGCCGCCTCGACATCCTCGTCAACAATGCCGGCATCATCAACCGCAGCACGATCGCGGCGACGGAGCCGGCCGCCTGGTCGCGCCTCATCGAGATCAACCTGACAGGGGCGTTCCTGGGCATTCGGGCCGCGGCGCCAGCCATGAAAGCATCCGGCGGGGGCGCCATCGTCAACATCGCCTCGCATGCGGCCTTCTCGGCCCATTACGACCCGGCCTACACGGCGAGCAAATGGGGCCTGCGCGGCCTCACGCGCACGGCCGCGATGGAGCTCGTCTCCGACAACATCCGCGTGAACGCCGTCTGTCCCGGGCTCGTCGTGACCGGCCTGAACGCGAACTCCCCGCACCTCGAGCCCATGATCCGGATGACCCCGATGCGACGTCCCGGCACTCCGGAGGAGATCGCCGAACTCGTCCTCTTCCTCGCCAGCGACGCGTCGAGCTTCATCACCGGCGAGGACTTCGTCATCGATGGCGGCTTCATCGCGGGCGCTCCCTACCGCCGTGTCGCGACCGAAACCGGCATCCTCCCCGAGATCCAGAACTGAAGGAGCAGATCATGAGCGCAACAGTCAGGCCCGTCGTCACGCGCAAGAACGAGGAGGACCGCGGCACCGGCCAGTCGGGCGGCGCGGTCAGGATCTCGGGCGTGAGCCCGCAGCACACGCCCGCGACGAAGATCTGGTACGGCAAGGTCTCGAACGAGCCGGGCTTCCGCTCCCTCCCCCACCACCACGGCGACGCCGAGACGGGCGGCTACCTCTTCAAGGGTCGCGGCCGCATCTATTTCGGCGAGAACTACTCCGAGTGGGTCGAAATGACCGAAGGCGACTTCGTCTTCGTGCCGCCGAACTTCAACCATGTCGAGGCCAACATGAGCACGACGGAGGAGCTCGTCTGGATCACCTGCCGGACCCCGGACAACATCGTCGTCAACCTCGACGACGTCGACGATTCCCTCCTCGAGGGCTATCGGCGGGCTTAACGCGACGGCGCCGCTGGAAAAGACCTCCGCCGCGACATGAGCTTTTCCCAAAGGTAAGGGACCACGCGGCTCAACAGGCTGGGGGTTGCGCGCGGAGCGCGGCGGAGAGCGCCAGGGTGCCGAGTTCGAGGATCTCGGCTGAGCGCCTGCAGCAGGAGGACGAAAGGACTCCCGCTGTGGCGGCCCGCACTCTCGTAGCCATGCCGCCGACCGGCCCCGCCTGGCCTCAGAAGCGGTACGACAAGCGAGCGCTTCCCATTTGGCCCGTGAAGTCGCGCCCGAGCTGGGCGTGGTACTCGGCCGTCACCTCGAAGCCGCCGGCCGATATGGCCTGCAGGCCCAGGCCGAGATCGGCCAGTGTGTCGGGAGTGCGCGCGACGGTCTGGAAGCTTGCCACTGCCGCCGGCGCGCCTTGGAGGCGCGCAGTGCCGACCACCCGGTCGGAGGAGAGGAAGCTCATGCCCACGGACGCGTACGGGCGGAAGGTCACGCCGGCCGCCTCCAATCGGCCGCCGATCTCGATCGCCGGATTGGCGACGAAGAGCGTCTTGTTGATGCCCTCGACATCCAGGTTGTAGCCGGGCGCCCCGTATTCCCCGTAGCGAGACACGCGGTCGTGGATGACGTCCAGGTCGAGATAGGGCTTGGCGTACCAGTCGCCGAACACGAACTGATGCGAGACGCGAAAGCGGCCTGCCGCCGAGAGCACGTCCGCGCGGCTGCGGGCAAGCCAGCGGTTCTCGTCGAAGTCGATCGAGCGCCGGTTCGCGAGGCGGCCGATGCCGAGATTGCCGGACAGGGCGAATTGCCATGGGCCGATCTGGTGCTTCAGAGCCGCCGACACGTCCCCGGCATTCTCGCGCGTCAGCGAGATCCCGTCGGGGATGGTGCGCTCGGCCGCCGTGTAGCCGCCCGACAGGCCGAAGAACCAGTCGCTCGCGAACTCTCTCTGCAGGCCGATCCGATAGGTCAGTCCGCTCTGGCGATAGCCGCTGTTGTCATGGGACGTTCCGTGGCGGTTGAGCGTTCCCGTGACCCGACCCCAGACGCAATCGCCTTCCTGCAGCAAGGCGGATCCTGGCACGAAGCCGGGGCAGCTCATGACGGCCTTCAGCCCCGACCGGGTCCGCAGCATGTTGGTCATGCTGGCATATTGGTTGGCCTCCGGCGTGAGCTCGGACAGGTCGGCACCGTAGCCGCGCTGGGAGATCGTCGAGGCGAAGCGGGCGAAAAGCGGGCTTTGGCCAATCGAGCGCGTATCCCAGGCCTGCTGGACCTGCCCGGCCACGGCCTTCTGGTCTGCCGACAGCGTGACACCCGCGGGATCGGCGAAATTCGCCTTGGGGGAGAGCGAAAGCGAGTTCCCAGCCTGCACGAGTTGCCAGGTGACCGGCACGGAGCCCGATTGGAGCGTCGCCGGCGTCGCTGAGGCCGTACCGGGGACGCGCAGGATCTCGTCCGACCTGAGGAAGGTATAATTGCCGGGAAGGAGGCCGCCCACGATGTTCGGGCGCACGGTGCCCGCGATGTAGGCCTCCTTCGTCACGTGGAGCAGGTCGCTCGCGAGAACTCCGCTGCCGGTCGCCGCCGAGACGTCGACCTGAAGCGTCCCAGCTCTCTCGAGCATGAAATAGCCGGTGAGGTCTGTGGACGCGATCGTGCCCGTCCCGCGGACATCGAAGATGCCCGCGCTGCGGGCGATCGAGCCGCCGAGATTCACGCGCGCACCCGTGACGATGGTGCCGGTGCCGAGGTTCTCGAGATCGTAGCCATTCGCGTCGATGTTGCCCTTTATGGTACCGGCGTTCCGGATCGTGCCGCCGCTTGCGACGGTCTGGATGGCCTGACCGGATTCGGCGCTGACAGCGCCACCGCGCTGCACCGCCAGGAGGTTGGCAAACCCGCCGTCGATCCGGATCCCGGCACCGGCCTCGCTGCCGCCATGGGCCTTACCGTGCACGTCGATGTTGATGGAGCCGCCTCGCCTGCGAGGGTCGATGGTGCCGTCGGCCTTCTGCACGCCGCTTTGGGCGAAGATGGCGTAGGCATTGTCCCCCGGTGTAGCGATGTTGCCGGCGACGTTGATCGTGATGGCGCCTCCCGTGCCGTTCGCCTGCTTCCGCCCATCCAGGTTCGAGCTCAACTCGACCCGTGCCCCGTCAGGATCGGTGATCAGGCCGCCGCCGCCACCGAGGCTCTGCGCGAAGATGCCATGGGCTGCGGCGCCCGTGGTCGCTATTTCCACGCTCGCGCCGGGCTTCGTCTTGATCGTGATCGCGCCACCATTGCCGCTCGACCCGTCATCCGCCACGAAGGCGGGCCAGGACTTGGCTGAGACGCCAATATTGCCCATGCCGCCATAGCCACCGCCGCCACCGACAGATTGCGCGAAGACGGCATGCGAGCCGACGCCATCCGTGGCGATGGAGGAGGTCCCGTCGAACTGGACTGTGACGGCGCCGCCATTGCCGGCAGCGCCGCCCTTGCCGCCGAAGGCTGCATAGCCCTGGAGCGTTCCGCCTCCGGCGGCGCTGCCCCCGAAGCCGCCGCCGCCGCCGATCGACTGCGCGAAGATGCCGAAGGAGCCCGGGCCGTGGGTCAGGATCGTGCCCGAATGCGTGACCTCGGCGCGGCCGCCATTGCCTCCGCCCGTCCCGTTCGCTCCGAAATTCAGGTTCAGGCCCGGAGCGGGGATGATGGTCGTATCGTCGTCATACGTCGCGAGCCCTGCAGGCGGCGCGACGCCGAGCTTCGTAAGCATCCCGACCAGGGCATCGAGTGCCTCCTGCTCCTCGGGATCCGGAGAACGGAGAAAGCTCAGCGGCTCCTTTGGCTTGGCCTGCTGGATGAAATACGCGCCCCCGCCGCCGCCGACGCTCTGCGCGACGACCGCATGCGCGCCTGCCCCCTTGGTCTCGACCGTACCGGAATTTGTCACGGTCGCGAGGCCGCCATCGGCGCTGAGGCCGCCCGTCCGGCCGAAGGTGAGGTTCGCCGAGACCGAGAAGGAATTGGCGTTGGCGCTCGCGCCGCCGACGCCGCCGCCGCCACCGACGCTTTGCGCAAAGATCCCATAGGCCATGTCGCCGTGGGTGGTGATCGTGCTGGAATTGGTGACGGTGGTCGTCCCGCCGGCCCCGCCCGCCTCGCCCTTGCCGCCGAACGTGAGGTTCACGTTCATCACGTTCTCGCCGCTAGTGAAGCCAGCCCCACCGGCGCCGCCGCCGCCTCCGATCGACTGGGCAAGGATCCCGAACGCGCTCGCGCCGTGCGTCTCGATGGTTCCGGCATTGGTGACCGTCACCGCGTCGCCCGCGCCGCCGCCCCCACCGGTGCCGCCGAGCGTGAAGTCCACCGATACCTTCGGCAGCTTGGTCGCGTCCTTCGATTTCAGGACGTCCTGGTTGAGCTCCTTGATCTTATCCGTGAACTTGTACTGGGCCGCGGCCAGCGCGACGAAATAGCTGGATTTGAGGATCTTCTGTGCGATCGGATCGTCCTTGCCGAGCGCCGAGACAGCGCTGAACAGCGCCTTCGCTGCGTTTAGCGCCTTCTTCTTTCGGGTCGCCGGCTTGTCGTCGTCCTTGTCCTTCGAGGACGACAAGTAGCCCTTCAGGGCGTCTACGGTCTTGTAGGCTTTGGCCCCTTCCTTGCCGAGCTGGGTCACGATGGCCTTCAGCTCATCGTTCCCGGCAAGACTCGGCTCGTCCCTGATGATCGATGCGATCTTGTCTCCGATGAGTCGCAGCGATTCCTCGAAGCCCGGGGCGCTCTTGCGCTCTCCTGCGAAGGTCCCGCCGACGCCGCCGCCCCCGCCGACTGATTGCGCCAGGATGCCGTGCGATCCTGCGCCGTCCGTGCGGATGGACGCACCCTTGGCATTGGTGACCTCGACGGTACCGCCGGCGCCACCTTTGCCGCCCTTGCCGCCGATCTGGAAGTCGAGGGCCGCGGTGCCGCTTCCCTGGCCGAGAAAGCCTCCGGCCGTGCCGCCCCCGCCGCCGACGCTCTGGGCGAAGATCGCGGTCGCGTTGGAGGCGCCCGTCTGCACCGTGGCGCGGTTGGTCAGGACGACCGCTCCGCCGACGCCGCCGTCCCCGCCCGTGCCGCCGACGGTCGGGCTGAGCGTGAAGGAATTGGCAAGCTTGAAGGACTTTACGGCCGCGTCGGCCATGTCGCTCCAGGAGAAGCCCTGGGATGCCGCGGTCTGTCCCGTGCCGGCTGAGCCTCCGCCACCACCGATGCTGGCTGCGGAGATGCCCGTCGCGAATTCACCGAAGGTGTGAACCAGGGCATCGTTGGTAACCTCGACGCGGCCACCCTTGCCGCCGCCGCCGCCTGAGCCGCCGACCCCCACCGTCAGCGCCGTGTCGAGCGAGAGGCCGACGAAGTTGCTCGTCGCCGCGCCGGTATCCGCCTTGCCGCCCCCGCCTCCCGTGCTGAGCGCCTCGATACCGATCGCGCCTGCCCCGTAGGTCGTGACGGCGGCAAGATTGCCGACCGTGACGTAGCCGCCATTGCCGCCGTCTCCTCCGCTACCGCCAACCGCCACGGACAGGGTCACGGTCGGATATTGCGGAAGCCCGATCGACAGCGAGTAGGAATTGGCCGCCCCGGCCAAGCCGCCGCCGCCCCCAATCGATTCGGCGAAGATGCCGCCCGACCCCGCGCCCGCCGTGGTGATCTCGGAGTGATTGTACGCCTCGACCCGGCCGCCGTTTCCGCCCTTTCCGCCGGCCCCTCCGACAGCGAGCGCAAAGCTTCCCAGGACGCCTGCGGCGTTGGAACTCGCACTGCCGCCGACGCCCCCGCCGCCGCCGACGCTCTGCGCGA
>JAFAEL010000167.1 GCA_023423995.1 Pseudomonadota bacterium
GATAAGGGACGATGTGCCCTATTTCAGACCCCATGTCTTCTTCGTCTAGAAGCTTCTCGGGCTTATCGAGCTCAATTAGTAGCGGGCACCCAGAAAAAACATTGAGGTTCTCAAGCCCGGCCCAGGGGATTCCTCCCATCAACGGACGAGCCATGCCCTCTCGACCTCGAGAAGTCTCGGGCTTGCTCGTCGGAATGAGCGACTGGGACGCAGGCAGCCCATCGGGATTTTCTAGCCCGATCTTCGGCACTCGTGCGCTCAAAGGATGTGAGGCCCTGCCTTCGTGCCGACCGTATTCGAGGTAGTGCTTGAGAGGGTTTACGCCCGTCTCACGCACGTCCGGGTTCGTTCGCAGATAGTATGCCGTATCAAACAGAGGATGGGGATTTCTGCGCTCCTCCGCGCCGTGCTTGATGAAATGCAGCAGCGGGTTCTGCTGTGCAGCAGCAACATCAGGGTAAGTCTCAAGATAGAACGAGCTGGAGAACAGCGGGTTTGGGTCGCGCCCTTCACGCCATCCATAGTCGATATAGTGCGCAAAAGGATCCTGACCGCTCCTCGCAACGTCTGGATTCTGCTGACGGTAGAATTCGGCATCAAAAAGCGCCCTCATTGAGGCTCTGTCGGCCCTTGTTCGGGCAGCTAGTCGCGCCGAAGCGCTTGTTTTTTTTCCTTTTACGAGACTTGACAGAATCCTAGACGCTGCCGAGGTTGCCCGGAATTGGCTCCCCACCACTATGCCCTCGCCTCTCCAATTGAGACGCTCTCATGCCAGATCACGCATGGGAATGAAAGCGGGCATAGGCCGGGAGGTTGCCGAGCCAGCATCGAAGAAAGCGAGGTGTTTGGTCCTACCGTGTAGTGGTACATTCGATCCCCACGCGCGAGGGGTACACTTTGGGCCAAATTCTTCACGGAAGCGCTCGCACGACAAAGATGGCTCGTCGGGCGGTACAGCTTCGTCAAGAGAGCGATAAGGGCACTGGCGAAGCACTACGGCGTGAGTTCGAGGAGATCCAAAGTGGCGCGAGGGGGTGGCGCACTACAGATGCGCCCATGCGGCCGACGGTCCTCGCTCGGCCGTACCTGACATTCGACGATGTGGCGACATCGTTGTCTGCTGGCGGCATACGCTGGCTCGGACCCGGAAATCTGCTCCGTTTCCATTTTGATATCCGGGCAAGCTGATCTCTGGAGGAGGGGGTGGATGCCTTGCCACGCAAGCGGCTCAGGAGCGAGCAAATGGTCCTGTCTGGACCGGGTTGCCAACTCATCGGAGTGGGGCCGCCGAGGCGGCGCATCGGCGGTGCTCGACCACTTGCGTCACTTTTGGACCGTCGCGTTGGGCTCACGCCGTAGCGCTTTGCAAGTGCCCTCACGCTTCCTTGATGAAGCGGGTGGCGTGGTACCTCCGGCCACCACGCCGCGAGTGACGCACTTTAGGACAGGTTCGCTGTATCGTGCGACGGACCGCCTCAGTCGTGCAGGCTCCTCGGGGAAGGGAAACACGTACCGAGGTCCTAAGTGCCTCTACGCATCTAGGGATAGAGCTGACATTGGTGCGCATCCGCCGATCTCGGAAGCGCAATCCCAACAAAACAGCCGCGCAACCACCGGCCGCGCCAAGCCTCACCGCCGCGCCCGCAACCCTGCTCCGAGTTCCGGCTCGCCGGGGCGGGTTTCGGCTCCGAGTGCCGGGATGGCGATGATGGGGGCGCCGCGGAGGTCGCGGCGGAGCACGATTGCGCCGCGCTCCTCCAGGTAGCTCAGCATGCGCCGGGCCCGGCCCGCCGAGCTCGTGCCATAGGCGGCCGCGAGCGCGCGGTCGGTCGGGCATGGCGCTTCCTCGAGCGCCGCGCGGGCGACCAGCAGGAACAGGCCGGCGAGATCCTCGGGCAGGCCTGCGGCGAGCGCCTCCGCCTCCTCCCATCCCGGCATCGACGACGAGTCCGGCCCGACCCCGGCGCGGGCCACGGCGAGCCGGCGCTTGAACTCCGATAGCGTGGGAAGGGAGCCGCCGACGCGGCGGATGCGGCAGCGGACCGTGAAGTCCTGGTAGAGCGTCGCGGTCGTGCAGATCGCCGCGTCGGAATCGGCCAGGATCTCCGACAGGATCTCGGCCATCGCGGCATCCCGCTCCTCCGGAGGCATCGCCGGCTCGTCGGACATCTCGGGCCGCGGCGCCGGGCGGTAATTCGCGAGCTGGACCAGGACGTCGACAGGGGGCGTCGGGCGCGGTCTCGCGCTCGGCCGGGGCACGAACTCGATCGGCTCGTCCTCGCCGCGCGTAAAAATCAGCTCGCGGGCGTCGGATTTCGGCTCGGGCAGCGGCACGAGCGTCGGCGAGCCCGAGCGGCTCGAGGTCTGGACGGAGCCGATCCGGATCGGCAGCGGGCGCTTGGAGACGGCAGGTCCGAGCGCCACGAAATGGCCGCGCTCGAGGTCGCGGAACATCTCGGCCTGGCGCCGGTCCATGCCGAGAAGATCGGCCGCCCGCGCCATGTCGATGTCCAGGAAGGTGCGGCCCATCAGGAAGTTCGACGCTTCCGCGGCCACGTTCTTGGCGAGCTTGGCGAGGCGCTGGGTGGCGATGATGCCGGCAAGACCGCGCTTGCGGCCACGGCACATCAGGTTCGTCATGGCGCCGAGAGACAAGCGTCGGGCCTCGTCCGACACCTCGCCGGCGGCGGCGGGCGCAAAGAGCTGCGCCTCGTCCACCACGACGAGCGCCGGATACCAGAACTCGCGATCGGCATCGAAAAGGCCGCCCAGGAAGGAGGCCGCCGCCCGCATCTGGTCCTCGGCATCGAGGCTTTCCAGCGACAACACCACGGAAACGCGGTGCTGGCGCACGCGCGCCGCAATCCGCTGCAGTTCGGCCTCGCTCGCCTCGGCATCGACCACGACATGCCCGAAGGCATCGCCCAGGGTGACGAAGTCGCCCTCCGGATCGATCACGACCTGCTGCACCAGCCCGGCGCTCTGCTCCAGCAGGCGACGCAGGAGGTGCGACTTGCCCGATCCCGAATTGCCCTGGACGAGGAGCCGCGTCGCGAGCAGCTCCGTCAGGTCCATGAGGGCGGGCGCGCCCGCCGCGTCTCCGAGTTCGATGCCAGCACTCATGCCCCCGACCTAGCATCCCGCGCGGGGCACCGGAGCGGGACCCGCCAAGCCGTCCACAGCAGGATGGTCGCGGCGTTCAGTTCCGCGGCTGCGGCTCGCCAGACCTACTTCCCCCGAGGGTGCCGGTCGAGGCAGCCCGGGACATCGGGGCAGGTCGCGCTCTTTGCAGCGTCAGCGAATCCGTTCGAAAGCGAGTGGCCCGAATCTGCCGCTCGCGCCCCACCCTGAAGGTCTCGGAAGGGTGGAAGGGCGACCAGAGGATCAACATGCTGCGTGCTGCATTCTGCTCGAAGTTCAAAAGCGCTGAGACGCTCCTGATTTGGGGCGACAACAGCGACATGGGCGAGCTACTCGGCAACCTCGTCGCCCTCCGGCGAGATGAGCGTCCGTCATTCGTTATCGCTGGTGGCACTTGGCTAACGAAGGTGGAATGCCGGGCTGTGTTGGGTGATCAGGTCTCGAAGCTGAAGGGATCACCTGAGAGCGTGGTCTGGGCCATTTCCTGGGACGTGCTGACGGAGACAGAGGAACTCGTCAAAGCGCTGCTGAACTCTTCTGCCGCACACCAGTATGTCGATGTCCAGAGCGACTTTATCGACGTGGTGATGATCGCAGTCAACGAATACCCGGCAACGCTTCGTCGCGATTGAGCAGCGCAAATACGGTAACGTCCGAGAAGGGTCGAGAGCCGCCTCAGCCCGCTCGTCCGAGTTGGGTGTGGGAGGCGGACACCAAGTGGCTGTCATCTCCGGAAATTCGCCAGGCTGATCAGTCAGTCCGCTCGAGCGGTCCGCTTCCGGGGGCGGTATCGGGTGAGGTTTCGCTCGGGTGTACCCAGTCGATCCTCCACAGTCAGACCATGACGGCGCGCGGTTCGAGATGCGCTTCCAGGCCATAGACGCCGAATTCCCGCCCGATGCCCGACTGCTTGAAGCCACCGAAGGGCGCAAGCGGCTCGTGCGGCGCCCCGTTGATCGCAACCCTGCCGGCTTCCAACCCCTTGGCTATCCTTTTCGCCCGATCGACATCGGCTGCGTGGACATAGGCGTGCAGCCCGTAGCTCGTGTCATTCGCAATACGGATAGCCTCTTCATCAGTGCGGTATGGAATGACAACGAGAACCGGCCCGAAAATCTCCTCGCGCGCAATGCGCATTTCGTTGGTCGCTCCGGTGAAAATAGTCGGACGCACGAACCAACCGCGGCTCAAGCCCTCCGGTCGCCCCTCTCCTCCGGTTAGAATACGCGCTCCTTCGTCCATGCCGAGCCGGATATACGATTGAACACGATCATACTGCTTCTGGCTGACCATGGGGCCGATCCACGCTGCCGGATCATTCGACGGACCCACCTTCATGTCTTCGATGCTGGATTTCAGCCGATCCAGGATTTCGGGAAGCCGGCTTTCGGGAGCCAGGATCCGCGTCCCCGCCACGCAGGACTGGCCGCTGTTCATCACGCTGGCGATCACGGCAGCAGGGATCGCCTTCTCGAGATCCGCATCATCGAGAATGATATTCGGACTCTTGCCGCCGAGCTCCAGCGTGACGCGCTTCACGGTTTCCGCGCATTCTTTGAGGATCTGCTTGCCGACGGCCGTGGACCCGGTGAAGCTCACCTTGGCGATGTCGGGATGGGAGACGAATTCAGCGCCAACAACGTCGCCTCGCCCATTGACGATGTTGAGGACACCCTTCGGCAGTCCCGCCGCATGCAGGCATTCGGTAAGGAGCTGCGTCTGTAGAGCGCTCATTTCGCTTGGCTTGATGACAATCGTGGCGCCCGCTGCAATGGCCGTCGCGAGCTTGGAGCAGATGAAGCCGTAGTTGCTGTTCCAGGGGGTGATGGCGGCTACCACTCCCGAAGGCTCCATGGTCACTTCAGCTCGGCCGATGTGGCGTGTGAATTCGTATTCCTCCAGCACTTGAGCCATGTCGAGGAAGCTCGTGGCCGCGTGTGGAATGGCAAAATCAATGAAGTACTTAGGCGCACCGAATTCCTCGGCCATCGCCGCCCTTAGTTCATCGGCGCGCTCGGAAACGGCTGCACTGAGGCGCTTGAGCATAGCGATGCGCTCTTGCTTGCTGGTCCGGGAGAATGCCGGAAAAGCACGTGCGGCGGCCGCGATCGCAGCTTGACCGTCGACACGGTCACCGAGCCGCACCGTTCCGATGCTCTCCTCAGTCGAGGGATTAAAGAGATCGAATGTCTCTTCCCCATGCGGCGTTACGAAATCGCCGTCGATGTAGATCTGATCAATCGCGCGCATGTCGGCTGTTCCTTTCATTTGTCCAGCGGCATGTGGCACAGGGACATTGATCCGATAAGCTCGCTAACGGCTCGCAGCTTGATAAGGAAACGCGGACAATATGCGTGGGAACCTGGCTGAACTGGAAGCGGTCGTAGCCGTTGCCGACCGAGGTGGATTTCGCGCCGCGGCGCGAGACCTTGGCGTCTCGTCGTCGGCGCTCAGCCAGCAGATTGCGAACTTGGAATCGCGGCTCGGGGTGCGCCTCTTCAACCGCACGACTCGTAGCGTCTCGCTTTCGACGGCAGGTGAGCAGTTCGTCGCGGAGATTGCACCTGCGCTTACGGCGATCCGCGCTGCGTTCGAGCTAGCGGACGAGCATCGGATCGAGCCAGCTGGCACGCTGCGGCTTAACACCAGCATCGGCGCGGCCCGGATGATCCTTGCGCCTTACGTGCTGGAGTTTCTTCGCCGATATCCGAGCATGAACGTCGAAATTGTGACAGAGGGCGCTCTGGTGGACATCAATGCTCAGGGCTTTGACGCCGGCATACGCATCCACGAAGCAGTTCCGCCAGACATGATAGCGATCCCGATCGGCCGAGATGTCCGTCCGATCATCGTGGGTTCGCCCGCATACTTCGAGAGACGCGGGAGGCCGAAAGTACCCGCAGACCTGTTCGACCATCTCTGCATTCGCGGGCGTATGGCGAGCGGAAAGATATATCGTTGGGAGTTTGAGAAGCGCGGTCAGGCCTTCTCGCTGGACGTACCTGGAACGCTGATGCTCGACGAGAGCGACCTCATGCTGCGCGCGGCGCGTGAAGGGGTGGGACTTGCCTATCTCAACGAATGGCAGGTGGCTGAGGATCTGGCGGTCGGGCGGCTGATCCAGGTTCTTGCGGACTGGACGCAGCCCTATCCTGGCCTCTGCGTTTACTACCCTGGCCGGCGTCATCTACCGGCAAAGCTCAGGGTTTTCGTCGATCTCGTCAAGGAACTGAACGATGCGTCGCCGAGCAACAATGCCTGATGCAAGTTCACATAGACCAAATCCCATCCACGACTACTGCAGAATAACCAAGTCGCAACATGGACGAGCGTTTGTCGCGCCTTAATACGCCAGCCCCGACAGCCGTCGGCAGCAAGCGCGTCACGGGACGGCACCGATAAGTCTTCGCGTCAGGCCGGCCAGGGGGAACCGAGAATAATGGGGCAGATGCCCTTCGGCGTTCTCGACAGGCAACTGGCGGTTCGGGCCAGAGCTCTCCTCGAAGCGAAACCGCTCGCAGCTAAGCTCGCTGCCCATAGCGGACGCTTTCAGTTTCTGCTTTGGGGTCGGAAGCAGCCCCTCGCGACGGTATCACTTGTCAGATTTGGGCCACTAGGATTCCCAGGCGGCCGGCTCCAGCCGTATCGGAACGGGCTCGGGCAGGTCGGTCCAGCCGCGCTCGCGCAGGACGTCGTTGCTTTCCCTGGCCTGCCGCCCCTTCGCCCGATCGAGCGACCAGGTGATGTGGTAGATGCCCCCTCCGGGCCGGTCCCTCGTGCCGTCGAGGCAGGCGACGAAGCACTCCACCCCTGCCCCGTCATCCGCATGGCCAATCAGCTCCGCCCGCCCTGGCGCCGCGGGAAGCGGCTCCGCTTCGGACCGGGCGAGCGTCACGTGATCCGCGACCGGATCGGGATAGGCCGGCGGGAAGCGGGCAAGCAGTTCAGCGCGCTGCCCGCGGTCGAGCTTCCATCCCACGATGCGCTTGCCCATTACGCCCTCCCCCGCCGGAGACGCCCTCCCCTGCGAGAGGTTCCGCCCTCCGGCGTCAGTCCTCGGCAAGGACCCGGGCCGCCGGGAAGGAGACCTCGACCAGGGTGCCCTCCCCGCGCCGGCTGGAGAGCGAGAAGACGCCCCGGTTTGCCTCGACAAGCGCCTTCGAGAGCGGCAGGCCGAGGCCGGTTCCGTCGTCCCGGCGCACCACGGAGACCTGCCGGAAGGGCTCCATCGCGTCCTGTATCTCCTCCGGCGTCATCCCGACACCGGTGTCGCGGACGCGCAGGACGAGCTCGCCCCGGTCGGTGAGGCTGGTCGAGACGATCACCTGCCCGCCGGCGGCCGTGAACCGGACGGCGTTCGACACCAGGTTGAGGACCACCTGCCGGATGGAGCGCTCGTCGGCAACGAGCCGCGGCAGCCCCGACGCGAAGCTCGTCCGCATGAGGATGCGCTCGCGGGTGGCTGCGGGCTGCATGATGCTGACGCTCTGCCCGACGATCTCGTTCACGTCGAGGCTGGTGAAGACGAGCTCGCTTCGCCCGGCGGTGACCTTTGCGAGGTCCAGCAGGTCGTTCACGAGGCTCACGACGTGCCCGCCGGAATCGTGGATGTCGCGCAGATAGTGCTTGTAGCGCTCGTTGCCGATCGGCCCGAATCGTTCCTCGAGCATCAGCTCGGCGAAGCCGATGATGGCGTTGAGCGGGGTACGGATCTCGTGGCTGACGCGCGCGAGGAACTCGGCCTGGCGGCTTGCGGCTTCCTCGGCGGAGCGTCGGGCGCTGGTCAGCTCCGCCTCCGTCCGGCGGAAGCCCGACACGTCCCGAAGCATCAAGGCCGTGACGACGCCGTTCTCGGATTCGACGCGCCCTGCCCGCGCCAACAGCGGGATCGGGCTGCCGGAGCGAGCGCGCCCGAAGAGTTCGACCTCGGGCGCCTCCTGCCCCTCGCGGGCATCATCCACCAGGCCTATGGCCGCGCGGTGGCTGTCCACGGCGATGAGCGTCGTGAAGCCCTCCCCCGCCACCTCGTTCTCGCTGTAGCCGAACAGCCGCTCCGCGGGGCCGTTGGCGGATATGATGCGGCCGACCGGGTCGATCATGACGACCGCAAGCCCCGCGATGTCGAACATCGCGCGATACTCGCGGATCCGGGCATCGCGGCGAGCCACCTCGAGTTCGAGCGAACGTGCGAACTCGCCCTCGCCCCCGGCCTTGGGAAGCGCCCGCACGACCAGCAGGGAGACCGGCCCGTCCGTCCATTCCAGGCTCGATAGCCGAACATCGACGGGAATCTGCCGCCCCGTCTTCCCCAGCAGCGTCATTGCGCCCTGGCGCGCATCGAGCCGTCCGGTGAAGATCCGGGACACGCCTTTGATCTCACCCAGTTCGCCGTAATCCAGGAGATCCAGCAGGGTCCGGTTGGCGAAGAGGGCCGTGTCACCCCGAAGCACCAGCACGCCGACCGGCAAGCGCTCGAGGATCCTGAATGCGTCGGGCTCGCGCGGGCGGCCCGGCGACAGCGGGACGATCTCGGCCGAAGCGCGAGACGCGGGCGGCGGCTCGTCCTGATCCGGGTGAAGGCGAGCGCCGAGCGCCCGGGCGATCTCGTGCAGCGCGCCGCGCTCGGCCACCGACAGGAACGGTTTCGGCTCGACCGACGGGACGGCGGTCTCGGCGCGGCCCGCAGCGGCCCAGCGGGATGCCGCCTCGGAAGTGACCGGCCGGAGCGGCACGCTGCGCGCTCCCCCGAGTTGCGCCCCCACCTGGGCGTGAAGCGGCCCGAATGCGAGATCGGCCGCCTCGAGTTCCCCGGCTCCAGCATCGACGTCAGCCGCGGGGGAAATCGTCTCCTCCGGCTGGACTTCCTCCGTCTCAACGACAGCGGCCGGAGCGAGGCGCAGAGCCGGGCTGTCGGGGGCAGGCTGGATCTCGTCCGCCCGGCATAGGCCGAAGCCGCGGAAGCCCTCGAATTCGTGGCCACGGCCGAAGACCGGCATGCCGCCGAGATCGACCGGCACGACATAGGAGGTGTCGGCGACGCGCCACAGGACCGTCTCGTCGCTCCAGGTCGAACGAGCCGCGAAGCACTCCGCGAGGCGCCCTTCCGGGTCGATCACGAGGCGGGCCAGGGCCTCGTCCCAAGTCATGCCGGCCAGAGACGCATTCTCCGGCCCCACAACCTCACCCAGCGGGGCCGAGATGGACAGGAAGCGGCCCGTCTGGTCCATGCTCCAGATGAAGCGGCGCCGGCCGTGACGCCGGACACGCTCCACGAAGGGGGCGGGGGAAGGCTCGTCCCCGGCAGCCGGCGCGCCCACGCCATCCGGGCCAGCCATCGAGGGCGGCTGGCCGGAGAAGATGGTCAGCAACACGGGTTTGCCAGCGACGTCGAGCAGCCGACAAGAGATTTCAGAGGGTTCACCATCGTCCTGCGAAAACCGAATCCGTTCGACCTTGACGCCCCGTCGCGGCCCGATGCCGCCTGCGAGAGCCGCCAGCCGGTCCCGATCGGGAAACTTTGTCCGAATTCTACCATTCGAATCGGCGAGCCCATCGACGAACGGGCGTGCAGCCTCCGAAGCCCAGAGCACGTGCTCCGCCCCGGCGTCCCAAGCCACTACAGCTGCATCGGAGCGAAGACAGCCGGAGAGAGCGGGGTCGCCCGAGAGGGCCGCGACGGTTGCCTCGATCTCCTTCCGCACGAATCCGCTCAACCAACAATGCCGTCCGAGCGACAAAGCAAATCGAGGAGCCGAAATCGAGCCTTGGCCGGTTGCGGACCCGTTTACTTACGGTCAACGTTAACGGACGAGCAGCGCATTGTCTTTTTGCGTTGCACAACATACGGTGCGGCGCACAAGCACGATGGAGGATCCCATGGCAATAAACCAGGGCATGAAGTACGAAATCCCCACCGAAATGCGGGATTTCGCCGAGAAAAGCGTCGAGCAGGCCCGGAAGGCCTTCGATGGCTTCCTCAGCGCAGCCCAGAAGGCGATGGACTCGCTCGAGGGCTCAACCTCGTCGATGCAGGCGAATGCCGTCGACGCGACCCGCCGCACCCTGAGCTTCGCCGAGCAGAACATCTCGGCTGCCTTCGAGCATGCCCAGAAGCTGGTCCGCGCGAAGGACCTCCAGGAGGCTTTCCAGCTCCAGTCGGACTTCGCCCGCTCGCAGTTCGCGGCCATGCAAGGCCAGATGAAGGAGCTCGGCGAGATCGCCTCCTCGGCCGCCCGCAATGCCTCGAGCCAGGCCGCCTCCGCAGCCGCCCAGGCCACCGCAACGGCCAGGAGCGCGGCCGAGCAGGCGACGGCGGCCATGAACCCGAACCGGAATCCGAACGAGGGCTGATCCCTTCCCTCTAGGCAGAGGCAGGAAACGATTCGGTCCTGCTGATCGGCGCGGGGGGCTCTGCCTCTCCGCGCCGGGCACATCTTCTTCCTCCGCCAGCCGGTGGAGCGACGCCGAAGGAGGATGGCATGAAAGACCGTCGGCCCCCGCCGCGGCGCCCCGGAAAGGGGCTCAAGACCGCGGCCGACCATCTCAAGAAAGTGCTTGAGATGCAGCCCTCCGCCGATTCGACCGAGGATGAGCGCGCGACCCCACCGGTCGCATTCCCCGCCGCGATGGCGCCGCCTGTTGACGAGGCGGTCTCGCGCTCGGCTCTCAAGGCCGGCTCGACCGACGAGCCCGCGCCTGTGTCTGCGCCTCCACCTGCGGCCGGGTTGCAGGCGCCCATCGAGGTCCCGCACCCCTCTCCCGCCATTCCGCTGAGCACCGCTCCGCCCCCGGCCGCCACCCTCCCCCGGCCAGTTGCCCGGATGAGACAGCCCGGCACCGCCTCGAAACTCCCGGTTGTCGATAAACGGGCTCCGGCAGGAACTGGGCTCGTGCGCGCGGAAGGCGTGGCGCGCTCGGAGGATTCCACGAACCCGGACCCGCTGACGCTGCTGCTCCAATTGCAGGTCGGGCTTTTCGAGCAATACTGCCGCACGATGAGTTCGGTCGTCAGCTTCTGGATCGAGTTCCTGACCGGAAGCTTGGCGTCCGCCTCGCGCCAGCCGGGGCGGTCCTAGCCCGAGGGGGCTGGCGAGCGCCCCCTTGCGGGGAAATGCTTTAGGCTTCAAATATTCTCCGGCTCGTTCAACGGAGGCGGAGCATGAGGATCGCGGTCGTGGGCGGCGGGCCCGCCGGGCTTTATTTCGCCATCCTCATGAAGAAGGCGCGCCCTGCGGCTCAGATCACGGTCTTCGAGCGCAACCGCCCGGACGACACTTTCGGCTTCGGGGTGGTCTTTTCGGATGCGACGCTGGACACGTTCGAGCGCTACGACACGCCGAGCTACGAGCGCATCACGCGCGAGTTCGCCTACTGGGATGACATCGCGGTCCACTTCAAGGGAACCGTGCATCGCATCGGCGGGAACGGCTTCTGCGGCTGCTCCCGACGCACCCTCCTCCTCATCCTGCAGGACCGGGCGAAGGCGCTCGGGGTCGAGATCCTCTACTCGACCGACATCCACGACGACGCCGAATTGCAGGACTACGACCTGATCGTCGCGGCCGACGGGATCAACAGCCTGTTCCGCCAGAAATATATCGAGCATTTCCAGCCCGAGACGGACCTGCGGCCGAACAAGTTCACCTGGATGGGCTCCACGCGCCCGCTCGACGCCTTCACCTTCCTCTTCGAGGAAACGGAGTGGGGCCCTTTCATCGCCCACGCCTATCAGTACGAGCCTGGGCACTCGACCTGGATCTTCGAGACGGATCCCGACACCTGGCAGCGCGCGGGCCTGGACCAGATGGGCGAGGCGGAATCGGCGGCCTTCTTCCAGCGCATGTTCGCCGGCTTCCTCCAGGGCCACCCCATTCTCACCAACCGGTCGATCTGGCGATCCTTCCCGATGATCCGCAACAAGCGGTGGGTAAAGGACAACATCGTGCTGATGGGTGACGCGAAGGCCACCGCACATTTCTCGATCGGCTCCGGCACGAAGCTCGCCATGGAGGACTCGATCGCCCTCTACGAGGCGTTGATCCGGAATTCCGACCTGCAGACTGCCCTCGCCGCCTACGAGACCGGCCGGCGCGAGGAGGTCGAGAAGACCCAGCACGCAGCCGACGTCTCGCTCGTCTGGTTCGAGCATGTCGACCGGTTCTGGGATTTCGA
>JAFAEL010000048.1 GCA_023423995.1 Pseudomonadota bacterium
GCGGGCGTGGTTGTAGGCATCCAGGAAGAGCGGCAGATGCGTCCGGAGTTGGTCGTGGCTCTCGTAGTGGTAGCGCTTGACGGTCGCCTCCTTGAGCGTCCGGTTCATTCGCTCGACCCCGGCCTTCATCCTGGGCTCAAAACACCTAGTGGGCTTCGCGACGATGCGCGGGCGCCAAGCTCAGTGTCCAACCTTTGCTCTCCGGGTCCCGCCTCACCCCGCGAGTTCGGGCGCGCCCGCGCGCCCGGGCGTTCCTCCGATGACAATACCACGGTGTTCGGCTGCCTGCATGGCCGCGAGCATGAGCCGATTCTTAATGGCACGCTCGGAGGACGCGGCATCATGGCGGAAGCGGGCGGCCACTTCGACCATGATCGCCGTGTCGGTCAGAAGCGTGACCCCGATGTCGGTCCGATCGGGCGCGACGTCTTCATCCTCGGAGAAGATGCGGCGCAGATCTTCCACGAAGCCGTCGATTTCCGACGCGGTGGCACCGTAGGCGATCCGAATCTTCGTCTCGAAGAGCCGATCGACCGTTCGCCCCCAATTGTTGATGGACGCGTCGGTTAGCTTCCCGTTCGGAACGACGATCTGCGTATCCTCAGCGGTCCGAACCCGGGTGGACCGCACTCCGACGTGTTCGACACGTCCCTTGATGTCACCCGCCGTGATCAAGTCTCCCTTCTTGAACGGGCGGTCCGCAACGAGGATGCCGGCTCCGAAGAGGTTGGCCAGCGTCTCCTTCGAGGCGATCGCGACCGCGAGGCCGCCAAGGCCTAGCCCCGCGAGGACCCCATTCGTCGGGATTGCGAACTGGGTCGCGATGTAGGTCGCGGCGGCAACGATCAGGCCTATCCGGACCGCACCGGACATCAGCGTGATGGTCATGTCGTCGAGGGTCGACAGCGTACGCCGCGCCTCCTTCATGAGGCCGCTGGCTAGTATGTTGATGACGTGCCAACCCGCCCAGGTCCCGAAGAGGCCGATCACCAAGGCGTGCACGGGTGCCGTGAACTGTCTGACCTCCTCCGGCCAGCCAAAAAGCGGGATCAGCAGCTTGAAGAGAGATGCCGCGATGGCGACACAGATCGGCCACTGCAGGGCTCCTTCGGCGGCGACGACCTTCCTGCCACCCCACCAGCGAAGGACCCCGAGCAGGAGCAGCGTGATCGGCGCGGCAACGGCCAAGCATGCAAGCGCCCCGATCACGCCTGCAATGATCTGCCAGCGCTCAAGGGGACCGACTGGCTCCATGAGGCTCGGCGCCCACGACCTGATCCATGACCGCCTCGCGAAAAAAGTGGAGTGCGGCCCGTCAAGAATGGCGGATTCGGGGGGTGGCAGTGCCTCGACGGCGCCGTAGAGCGGTCGTGCTGTCCTCAGCGTCTCCGCCGTGAACCGCCAGGCCACTGCCTTGTCGGGGCCCTCCATCGGCGCGATCTCAATATTGCCCAAGGGGTGAGAGAAGACCACGAAGGGCTGCCGGTCCTCGGGATCGTTCGGGATCTCCTGAGGTTCCGCGCTGCTGACCCGATCCAGGATCGCCTTCAGATACTGCGCCGCTAGATCGGCCTCGTAGGTTCGGGTCGCCGCAAAAAGCTGCGAGCTATCCAGCGTGTCGAGCACGCGCGCCCGCCCTTCACCATCCCAGGTTGCGAAGGCGGATTGGAACGCCGTCATCGTGTCGCGAGCGGTGCGAAGTTTCAGGTAGGCCGATGGCTCCGGCTGCCGCCCGCCGAAAGGTGCGAGAAGCGCCGTCCGCGATGCGGCGAGGGCGGTGTCGTCAGGAACCAGGATCGACCATTGTCCATGCGCATCGCGCACGAGGTCGAGCGGGAGCGCGACATCGGTCCCCGCCTGGCGGAGCTTCGTCGAGAACCGGTCGGCTTCGAGTGGCTCGCCCGGAAATTCCCAGATCTGGAACGTCATCAGGCTGACGAGGTCGAAAAGCTGGCGCGCAAGACGCACCTTCTGGCCTTGCGGCTCAGCCTCCGGTCGGTGTCGGAAATCGAGGGTCGTCACGGCGGCCCCGATCGCCTCGTCCAGACCGGCCTTCGCGAGATTTCCGGATTTCACGAAGGTGCGGATCGCCTCGCGAACGGAGGAACGGTTGACGGAAACGGACGGGGCGGTACCGTTTGCCCTTCCCCCGCTCCACCATTCCCCATTGCCGTACCGGCCCACGAAGGATCGTCGGTCGGGAGCCATCGTGAAGATGAAGGATCCCGAGCGCGCCCCTTCGGTCCACCGCCCCTCGAGAGTGGTATCGGTGGCGCGCCCAGTCACCTCGCCGGCATACAGCGGGTAGGTTCCGGTCACCCGGTCTCCGGACTGTTGCAGGATCATGCGCGCGCCGCCGTCGCGCCACTTAGTTGACCACGAACCCGACCAGTTCAGCTCCGCGGCGGACGGACCTCCCGCCGAAAGGATAGCGAGGATCCCGATCACAAGCGCGACCGTCCTCGGACACTTCGGTTTCGTCCCCCGCGAGCGCTCCCACTGGAGTGCTCCACCGTTCCTGAACGCTGGGCCTTCTGGACCTGCCGCCCGTTCAACATGCTCCTGGTCGATCAGCCTCAAGGGTCCTTGCTGTCCGGTGCGAGCAGGGCGCAAGGCGGGCCTCCGCAGTCGATCCGCTAGGAACAGTGCTGGTGCCGGAAGGTTTCGTCCTGGCCTTCCATCTTGCCGCTCGGTAAAGAAGGGAACCGACCTCCGGCCAACGCGGGAGAGCTTTCGGGTTCGCCCGCAAAGACGTTCCAGGGCAGCGACGCTTCAATCCCACTACTGACCCGGGCTGAGCGGCGCGCGCTGACACGCTCACCACGATCGCGGCAGAGCCGGAGCATCTCGGGGGCATGATCGGCCTCACTGCCGTGCTCCACACCTGGGGCTCGGCGATGACCCACCATCCACACGTCCACATCATCGTGCCGGACGACGGGCTGTCGCCCAACGGGTCGCGCTGGATCGCATGTCGGCCGGGCTTCTTCCTGCCCGTGTGAGTCCTCTTCCGCCTGTTCAGACGGCTCTTCCTCGATCGGCGCCGCGGCCGAGACTGATTCTCTGATGCCGGACACGGACACAACAAACGAAGCTCCGCCGTAATGGGCGCGTCCGGCCTGGAATGGGCCGGCGCCCGCCACCGGCGGCGTCTCCTCGCCGCACTCATCGGCTACCTGACCTACACTGGCCTGACCGCGGCGGAGGGGCCCGCGCATATTGAGGTCCGGACGGGCTGGATCACGGTGCCGGCGATGCTCGTTCCGCGACCACGAGCTGGTATTCGAGTGACACCGGCCTCATCCAGTCGTCCGGAAGCGACAGGTAGCGATCGAGAACAAGTTTGACGGCAGCAGCCTCTGCCCCACTCGCGCCGGGCAGGGCCGCGATCTCGCGCTGGAAATCCGGCACGGCGGACTTCAGGCGCTGGACGCGCTCGTGCCAGAAGCGGCGGAGCGCCTCCTTGATGGCCACCGTGTCCCGATACCGCGAGAACTTGGCGTCGAACGACGACAGCCACTCGGCGGTCGCGGCGAGCCCCCTCTGCCCCTCGGGCGTCTGCTGGAGGGAAAGGAGGTCGCCATCGGCAAGCTCGCGCAGCACCGCGTTCTGCCAGTCGGACCGGGCATTATTCATCCGCTCCGCGCTCGCCTTGTCCAGAAGCCCGAGCTTCGCCTTCTCGGTCTCGAACAGCGCGTCGACGGCGCCGATCCCGTCGAAGCTCCTTGCCTGCCGGTTCATCGCCTCGAGGATCGGGCCGGCCAGGCGTTCCGCCATGACGGCCCTGCGGGCACTCAGCTCGGCTGCATAGCCGGCTTTCTCGGCCGAGCTCAGGCGCTCGAACCAAGCCTCCTTCCCGTCGAGAATGGCATTGATCTTCACGAGCAGGTCGTCGCCGTCCTGCGCAGCGGCGAGGTCGGCGATGTTCGCCTTGCCTGCTGCCGCGACGATCGCCGTGAGGCTGTCGGTGAGTTGCTGCCGCAACTTCGCCTGCTCGCCCGGCCACAGAAGGTGCCCGCTCCCGTCCAGGACACCTTCGAGCTCGCCGAGCCGAGCTTCCAGCGCGCCGAAGGCCGGGCGCGGCCTCTTCTGGCTGCGATCGATCTCGGCCAAGCCGTCGCGGAGCCGGTTGCGCGCCTCCCGCTGGCTCTGGACGACATAGGTGACCGATATCGATCCGAAGCTCGTGAGATTGGACCTGTTGAGCGGACGGTCGAAGATGGGCGCTCCCTGGAAGCGCTGCTCGAAGAGGGGATCGCGGCGACACGTCGAGCGAAGGCTCTCGGAGATCATTTGTCGCCGGTCCTCGGGCAGCCGGTCGAACTGCACGCCGAAGGCCGCGACGAAGCTGTCGTCGCCATAAAGCAGCGCGGCCTTGCCATAGACTCCGGTCACGCGATTGAGATCGGGAATGCCGAATTCCGATTTCAGGCGGTTCGCCCAGGTGACCAGGGCCTCGCAGCGCTGGCGCTGGTCCGCGGCGCGGAAGAAAGCGCCGCCGTCGGACGCGACCGCGCTCGGCAGGTTGCGGAAACGAGGATCGTGCTTCCCCAGAGTCGCGGGCCGGCATTCCTGAGCTGGAAACCTCAGCTCGGCGCCACTTCCGTCGGCGGCAAGCGCGGCGAGGAAGTGCCTGATATGCGGCGTGAGGATGCCCAGGCGGACATTCCTGGAGACCGCGAACCGATAGGCCTGCTCCGCGGCATCGTACTCACCGACGAGGTCGATGCTTAGCGAACCGCTCTCCAGGTGCGCCTTCGGAAACTGGTCCAGCGTCGCCTGGTACCGTCCGTCGGCAGCGGCCTCCACGGTTAGGAAGCTGTCGCTCGCCTCGTTCCGGCCGCAGGCGATCGGTCCGCGCCAACGGCCGAGGATCGGGTCATCGTGATTCTTCTCGCCGGCTCCAGGCTTTGCCGCGACCGACCGCGGGGCAGCGCCGGCTCTGGCGGCCGTGCCGGACTGCGCCTCGTCGGCCTTCTTGCGGGCGGCCATTTCCTTGAGGGTGGTGGCCTGTTCCGGGGTGAACCGCCCGGTCTGGCGATGTCCGAGATCGCCCTGGAAGCGGCGCACCGCCCGGATCGCAAGGGAGACCATGTGTCGGAGACCGGCCCCTGATAGTAGCCGGCCGCGACCAGCGCCTCCTGAAGGGCGAGCGCGCCTTGGTCGGGCGGGGAGGGATTGGCCGGGTTCGCCAGGAGCGTCGGGGTGCCGGACGGCGCAAGCAGCACGCGGATCTGTCGGGCGGTTAGAACGCCGGTCGGCGGAAGACCCCTTTCCTTCTGGAAGCGCGCGATCGCGTCGCGCACGTCCGGCCCGAGAACACCCTCGATCGCGCCCCGGTAATAGCCTCCGGACGCCAGGGCCGACTGGATGCTCTTGTTGTCCTCGATCTCCTGGGGGCTCGACGGAGCGGCACCGGAAGGGTTCGCGAAGGGTGGGGCCCGCGGCGCCCGCCGCTGCTGGCCGATGGCCTGTTCAAGCGCCCCGAACCCGAACTTCAACAGGTCCGCCGGCACCGCCTGCGCATGCGCCTCCGCGGATGGCAGAAGCGCGACGGCGCAGAGGGCGGGCAGGGAAGGGCGGGGGCGAGGCATCGTCCTTCTCGCGGCTAGGATTCGCGAATGCAGGCCCTGACGACCTCGCTGATCTGGGGCCGGCCTCGAGCCACCTGAACGAGCTGGTCGAAGTTCTGGCCGATCGTCTCCCAATCCGCGTCCGCCACGTCGCGCGCCTTTAGCCCAGTCAGGACGCAGTCGCAGAACGGTTCCTCAGCATAGCGCTTCACGCATTGGGTCCTGACCTGGCTGCCGACGCGATCGAGGAAGCGCTTGCGCAAGGCGGGGCCCGGGTCGGTGATCCCCTTGCTGGCCCTGTGCTCGGGGCTCATCAGGGCCGCGAGGCGGAGGTCGTCCTTCGGGCCGTAATTGGTTCCCGACCGCTCCGTGACCAGGCTCTGGATCCGGGATCTGAGGGCCGACGTGTCGCTGTGGATGCACCCGAGCTGGCCGAAGATCACGCCCGCATCGTGAACGCCTTCCTCGACATGCTGCTGCAGGGTCTTTGGAGCGCCGTAGGCCTCCGCCATCCTGAAGACGTTGCCGCTCTTGTAGGCGTTCAGGAACTCCTTCGCCCAGTCGTTCGCGATCGACCAGCCTGCCGCCGAATGGTCGCGCCCGGCCGCGAGCCGGGGTTCCACATAGCCGATCGCAAGCTCGCTGAAGCCGGACGAGAAGGCGCCGCAGAGCTCCGCCGCGACTGCCAGGTAGGAGAAGACGTATTTGCGGGAGAACGCATCGTCCGGAACGTCGGCATTCCGCCCCGACAGGAGTGCACGGACGAAGCCCGGATACTTCAGGCCGAGGGTATTCGGCCCGGCTTCAGGGCTTCTCGCGGCCGAGCCTCCGGGCCGTGGCAGCGGTGCCCGCGCCTGGTTGGGCGCCGCGGCGGGCGGACGCTCCGGCGCGGCGGTCTGGGGCGGCGGCGCGCTGAAGACCGGCGGCGTCGCGGGCCGGCCGGATCCGTGGAGGATGTCCAGAGCGCTCTGCCCGGCGGCAGGCTGGCGGCTGGCCATGAAGAGGGCCAGGAGGGCAATGGCAAAAGCCGCGCGTGGGGGGCGGCGCATCACTGCCTGGCTGCCGCTTGCTCGAGGAACCCACCCATGGCCACGAAGAACAGGCCGAGCATGCCGTTCTCCTCGCAGCCATGCCGGCGGGAGAAGCGCTGGGCGTCTATCTCTCCGATCAGTGGCTGCACGCCGACCTGGGTCGTCTCCTCGTCCGCCGCCGACACTCCGCCGCCGAACCGGAACGCTGCCAAAAGCGCGACGGCCTGCGATGAAAGCGCCTCCGGACCGCACTGGCCGATGAGGTTCGTCACGAAAGTGTAGATGTAGGCTCGCGTCTCAGGCTGGTTGGCGGATGCCGTTGCCGCGACGAAATCGCCCGTCGCGATCTGGCCGAGGACCGGGTGCGTGAAGAGCGCCGGGTTGAAGGAGAGCGCGCGCGCCCGCTGGCCCGAGGAGATGAAGCCGGCCTTCGCGGCGCGCTCGTGTTCGCGGACGGCCTGCGCGAGTGCCTGATGTCCGGCCTTGACGGCCTCCGACATGGGGGCCGGCTTCATCAGCTCCTGCGCCATCGCGCTCAGCACATCGAGCTGCAGGTCCGCTTGGGCCGCGATCGCAGCCGGGTAATCGGCCTGGCGCGCCCGCTCGAAATGCCGGAGCGCGTCCGTCTTCTTCTCGGTCGCCGCGTAAGCGCGGCCGAGCTGATACACGAAGCGCACTTCGTCGGCCTTCGCCTGCATGGCGGCCTGGCAGGCCCTGATCGCGAGGCGAGGCACGATCGCGCCATCGGCGACCCCGTCCGAAACGCGCTGGGGATCGGCCGGGTGGGCGGCCAGGAGATCGCATTCGTCCACGTCGTCGAGCACGGATTGAGCTCTCGACGGATGAGCGAGCAGGGTGGCGACGATCCCAAGCGCCACGAGTAAACCAAAAGAAGTATGCGCCGATCGCGCCACAATAGGCTCTCCGATCAGAAGGGACTAGACGCTTTCAAATCCATTCTGGCCAGCATATCGTACTCTGACAACCTACCCGATCGGAGTACGGGCGATGATAGGGCGGGTCGCTTTCGGTATGGTTGCCGCTGCTGTTGCGAGTCTACTTGAAAGCTCTGTCGTTGCTGCGCCATCGCCGCTGGTCGGGGAAGTAGAGCAGGTTGCGCCGGCGCTGCCGCTTCACCAGGCTCAGCGGCGCGGCGGCTGGGGCGGAGGAGGCTTCAGCGCGCCGGTCTTTCGTGCGCCCGCTCCCGTGTATCGGGCGCCTGCCCCCGTGTATCGGGCCCCAGCGCCCGCTTACCGCGCGCCGTCGGCCCCGGCGTACCGACCGCCTGTCTTCAGCAATCCGCCCGCTTATCGCGCGCAGCAAGGCCTCAACCCGTCCGGCTCTCTCTCGCGGCCGCCCTCAGTGCCCTCGCTTCGCACCGGCACCGGCCTCTCGCGGCCGGGCGCGAGCGCGCTAAGGCAGGGCCGGACCGGTATTTTCGGCCGATCCTCCGTGTCCAGCCGATGGGGGGGAGCCACGCCCGGGTTGCGCGCCGCACCCGCGCTCGCCCCGGGAGCCCTTCTGGCGGGCCGGCAAGGTGCACGGCTCGCAACGGCCGAGCAGGCCCAGGCGCTCCTGCTGCGGCAGCGGGGCCTGCCGACCACCAGGTTGCGGTCCAACATCCTGGCTGGGCCCGCCCTGGCGAACCTGCTGACCCGGCGGACTCTGTTCGCGGCGGCGCTCGGGACGGGTGCCGGCGCCGCAGCCGCGGGACCGGCGCGCCCGCGCGTCCCGCGGGATGACAGGGCAAGCGGCCGGGGCGCTGCAGACAATCGCGACAGCGGCACCTGCTCGATCCGGGCAGCCAGCCTGGCCTTGCGGGCGTTCGCCGCGGTGCCTGTCCGGGAGGCGACCCCGGAGCGCCGCCGCTACGCCGCTCTGCGGACGACAACACTGGCGGATGTCTCGCCGGATGTGGCGGTCGCGGCGCGCGAAGAGCCGGCGAGGCTAGCCGACAATTGCCGCGGCGAGCGCGTCAATGAACCGCTCCCGGGGGTCAAGCAGGTCAAGAAATACCTGGGCGCGGTGGCGAATACGAAGCTCTTCGTCATCGAGGCTTGGAGAACGACCGGCGTTCGGAGGGTTCTCATCTGGAAGCGGATCAAGAGTGAGATCGGCATCGCTCCCGCCAATGCGCGGGCAGCCTCCCAGCCGAGGTTGGAGCGTCCCGGCGTCAAGCCACAGGGAGGGGCGTCGTCCCTTCGGGTCGCATGGGATAGCGCCCTTCCGGCCAGGAAGCAGGACCCAGGCGCCAGGTCAGGCGGGCTCCATCATCACCTCGCCGTGCCGATGCTGGCCCGCTCCGAGATCTTCGACCGCGATGAGAAGGTGGAATATTTCGATCCGAAGAAGCAGGAGGCGCATCGCGTGATCGCGGATGCGCAGGGCCGCATGACCTATGCCCAGACGGGCAAGCGGCTAACGATCCGCTCCGCCATCTACGTCATGGACGTGCATGGGAACCTCTATGTGACGAAGCCGCAAGTGGGTCAGGTGCACCATTCGAGCCTGTCCGCAGGTGGGGCGATCGTCGGTGCCGGCGAGATTTCGGTGTCCGACGGCCGCGTCCTGCGCCTGGACGATTCGAGCGGCCATTACGGGAAGAATCTTCCGCGCGATCGCGTGCACTTCGTTGCGGGCGAGCTCAGCAAGGACGGCTTCGACTTGAAGGAAGCGAAGGTCGTCAATTTCGATCCGTGGTGATTTGCTCATCGATAGTGATGAGGATTTCTCGGGTGCGCCGCAACCGAACATCAGGCGATGCCGAGAGCGGACACGCAGGGCAACGTGTTGACCACAGTGGAAGTTCGTCCGCTCCCCCAAAGTGGAATCCAGCCTGCGCTTTCATCGTGAGACGGGCAGAAAACTGCCTTCCGAAATGAGTGCTCTCAGATTCTGTCAGTGAGCAGCGCCAGAAAACATCTGGGTGACATTCGAGCTCGCGACGGAGATCGTCTTGATCGTGGGCGGCGTGTTCCGGCTCCGGCCGACGAAACGCGGGACGCCCGCGGTGATCACCGCTCCTACCCCCGGGATGTCGCCGTTGCGCAGTGCGGAGCAAGCGTCGGGCTGGGAGCCGCCCTGGCAAGCGTCTACGATGATGAGGTCGGCGTCGCGGCCTTCCTGCACGATACCACTGTTCAGGCCGTATACCCGGGCGTTGTTCCCGGTCGCGGCCGCGACTGCACGCTCCGGCTCGATCCCGCCCAGGCTCGCAAGGTGGGAGATCGTGTAGAGCATGCCGAGCGGCATGATTCCGCTTCCGGTCGGGGTGTCGGTGGCGACGAGCACGCGGCCGAACCCGCCCGCCTCACTCAAGTGTCTGTCGATCCGTTTGCTTGCCTCAGGCTCTCCGTCGAAGGATCGCCCGCGAGCATCGCGACCAAAGTATCGATCATGTTGTCGACGGTGTAAGATCGGCCCCAAAGGCGGTGAGGCTCGTTCGATTGCTGTTCCAGTGCGGCCTCACGGGCTGACAACGCAGCATTCGAATATATACCCAAGAAAGACAGGCGTTGCTCGAGCAGCATCGGGGGAACTGAGGTGATCATCCGGCGAAGATGCGCCAGGCACCGGACATAGCCCTCGTTCCATCGATCAGCCAAAGCCGACCGCAGGAGCTCGCGGTTCGTCATCTGCACGTTCGCCACGAGCCGGATATAGCCACGCCGGCGCGGATCTTCCCCCAGAGCGATCACTGGCAGCACGAGGGCCTCCATCACCTCCCGGACCGAGACTGGCCCGCCCCGTCGCTCCATTTCGGAAAGCATTCCACGACGTCGAACATCGACATCCTGTGCTCCCTCGACAAGCAGCTGGCGGATGAGTTCGTCCTTCGTTCCGAAATGGTAGTGGAGTGCGGCGTTGTTCCGCTGTCCGGCGGCCGACACGATCTGCTGGACGGTTACGGCATCGACGCCGGATTTGGCGAAGAGAGCCTGCGCTGCCGCCTTCAGCTGGCTCTTCGTGTCGTCGCCGCCCTTGGTGATCGCCTCCACGGGACTTGACATCGCAATCTCCTCACGGATTAAGTCGTGCAACTTAATAAGTCAGTTCGCTTAATATGCGCTGGGAGGAACGAATGCACGTGCTCATAGCAGGAGGGGGCATCGGTGGACTCACAGCGGCGATCGCCTGCCGACACTTCGGCCTGGACGTCACTGTCCTCGAACAAGCGGCCGAGCTGAAGGAGATCGGGGCAGGCATTCAGATTGCGAGCAATGCGAGCGTGGTGCTGCGGGAGCTGGGTCTCGAAGACGCGGTCAGGTCAGTCGGCGTGATGCCGCTCTCGTACGATTACCGCGACCTCTACACGGGTCGCATGCTGTACCAGGCTCCGCTCGGGATGGAAGCGGCGCAGCGCTACGGAGCGCCGATGTACAACATTCATCGAGCTGACCTCGTAGACATTCTGGCCGGAGCTCTTCCGGCAGGGGTTATCCGGTTCGGGAGAAAGGTCGTCGGGCTGTCCCAGACCGACGAGCAGGTCGAAGTCACGCTGAGCACGGGAGAGAGGCTCCGGGCGGATGTCCTGGTGGGAGCGGACGGAATCCATTCTGCAGTCAGGGAGTGCCTGCGTGGCCAGGAGGAGAAGCATTTTGCAAACATCCTGATGTGGCGCTCGCTGATCCCGGCCGAGAAGCTGAAAGGTCTCAACCTCGAGGAGCGAGGAAATTACTGGTTCGGGCCAGGGCGTACGCTGATCACCTACTGGGTGAGGCCGAAACAGCTGTACAGCATCTTGGCATCCGTCCCCGCGACGGAAGTACACCGCGAATCCTGGACAGACAGCGGCGACATCGGTGATCTCATGCGATCGTTCGACGGCATGGAGCCGCGTGCCCGGATGATGATGGAGCAGATTGAAACGAGCTTCATCACTGGAATGTTCTACCGTGATCCGGTCGACAACTGGACCTCCGGGCGGATTACCATGGTGGGTGATGCCGCGCATCCGATGGTGCCGTTCCTGGCCGCCGGAGCCGGACAGAGCATCGAGGATGCATGGACCCTCGCCAGAGTACTGTCGCGTCGGCAGGACGACGTGCCTGGCGCGCTCGTCGAGTATCAAGAGCGCCGAATCCCTCGGACAACGCGCATCCAGGCCGGCGCTCGGGCAGTCGTGAAGCTGATGCACGAGTCGGACCCGCAGCGTATCCGAAACCGGAATGGTCGCTGGAAGGGGATGGCCCGAATCGACCCACTTGCCGAGACGAGTTGGGGGCTCGCCTGGGACTACAACGTCGTCAAAGCCGTCGAGAACCCGCCGGGAGAGGTTCTCGGCGTAACCGGCCTCCGGGAGGGCAAGCGCCTCGATCGCCCAGAAAGCCAGCGCGCGTTTTTGATGTGGAAGCGCGCGTTCACACCTGAGGATGTGGCGAGAGGGCATGACGGGCTACGGGAGGCCTATGACCGCTTCTTGAGAACAAACTTCCCGCTGCCCGATAGCGTTGCGGCGGCCAGGGTCGAACTCGGTGGCGTGCCGGCGTTCCGACTAGACACTGCTGGAACCGGAGGGATGACCGTCCTTCATTTTCACGGAGGCGGTTACCTGATCGGATCGGCCGAGTCCTCGCTCGAGTATGCGCACCGGCTTTCCCAAACCGCTGAGGGGCCGTGCTATACGGTCGACTACCGGCTTGCCCCTGAGCACCCCTATCCTGCGGCGCTCGACGACGCGGTCGACGCCTATCGGGGGCTGCTCGCGGTAGGAATCCCCTCGGAGCGGATCATCCTGAGCGGGGAGTCGTCGGGAGGCGGTCTCGCAATCGGGCTTGCTTTAGCGCTGCGCGGGGCAGGGGATCCTCTACCTGCCGGCCTCCTCGCAATAGCCCCCTTCGCTGACCTGACCCTTTCTGGCGAGAGCCTTCGCAAGGAGAACGGCAGCGACCCTGCCGCTCACCGCGACCTACTAACCTTCATGGGGGCATCCTACTTCCAAGGCCACGAACCCACCGATCCGCTCGTCTCCCCGATTTTCGGCGACCTCTCCGGCCTCCCGCCGCTGTTCGTCGCAGCCACGGAGGGAGAGGTGCTCCTGAGTGATGCAACCCGGTTGATCGAGCGCGCGACGAAGGCGGGCGTCCGCGTGACAAGTAGAATTGTCGTCGACTCCGTCCACGTCTTTACCTTGTTCCCGTTCCTGCCCGAGACGGAGACCACGATGACGGACGTCCGCAAATGGATGGAAGATCTCGGGCTGCAATCGAACGAGCAACGCCGGACCGCAGCTTAGGCGTCAGTAGAACCAATAATCCGGAGGGAGGAACAGCATGACTTGTTACAAGGGCTCCGTCGCCCGCGCCGCGCTCCTGGCCTGTGTGTTGTCGAGCGCCGCGGGCGCGCAGGATGCGAAGATCTCCAACGAGACGGTAAAGGTCGGCGTGCTAGCCGACATGAGCGGAGTCTTCTCAGATTTGAGCGGGAAGGGGTCAGTGATTGCCGCGCAGATGGCGATCGAAGACTTCGTCGCCGAGAGCAAGCCATCGTTCAAGGTCGAACTCGTATCAGCAGACCACCAGAACAAGAGCGACATCGCCGCCAATATCGCAAGGCAATGGTACGATACGGCCAGCGTCGATATGATAACCGATGTGATAAATTCCGGTGTTGCGTTGGCCGTTTCGCAGGTCACTGAATCGAAGGACAAGGTCCTCATGGTGACCGGTGCAGGATCAACCCGCCTCACGAACGAGCAATGCTCGCCCAACACGATCAGCTACACGTGGGACACCTACGCGTATTCAAATGCGCACGCGCGCATAGTGAGTACGTTGGGGTTAGATACGTGGTATTTCCTGGCCGTCGACTACGTGCTGGGCAAGTCTCTCGTTGAAGGCACGAGCCAAGCGCTTTCCCGGTCCGGCGGGAAGGTGGTCGGCGTCGTCAACCACCCGATCAGCGCGACCGACTTCTCCTCATTCATCCTCCAGGCCCAGGGCTCTGGCGCGAGGGCGATCGGTCTGGCGAATGCCGGCACGGACCTCCACAACGCCATCAAGGCCGCAAATGACTTCGGAATCACGAAGAGCCAGACGCTTGTTCCACTCGTAGGCACCATCACCGATGTCCATGCGCTCGGGCCCGCAACGACGCAGGGCATGGTCATGGTCGAACCCTTCTACTGGAACCTCAACGATAAGACTCGGGCCTGGAGCCGTCGGTTCATGGAGAGGCATGGCAAGATGCCGAACTTCGTCCATGCTGGCACGTACTCGGCCGTCAGCACCTACTTAAAGGCCGTCCACGCCGCACAGACCGACGCCGCCGGCGAGGTGGTTTCCCGCATGAAGGCCGGAACCGTGAATGATATCTACACCGAACACGGGAAGATCCGCCCGGACGGGCGTATGGTCTACGATATCTATCTCGTCCAGGTGAAGGCGCCTAAGGAGGTCAAGGAGCCGTGGGACTACTTCGAGGTGAGGCAGAGGATACCCGGGGAAGAGGCGTTTCAGCCTCTGTCGGCATCGAAATGCCGCTTGGTTGCAAGGTAGCGCGGCTGCTGAATTTGCTTTGCTCGACGCTCCCTCCCTGGGCCTGGATCTTGTCTGATGGGGGGAAGCACGCTGGAGTGCCTCAACAAGATCTGTTCTTGGCCCGGGAAGATGGGACCGCGCCCAAGCCGCTGCGGGCTTTAACCCGCTGCGCGCTCAGCGGCCCTCGTTCGGATCGGGACGGCCCGTGTGCGGGTTGCGTTCGACGCGCCAGGCGAGCTCGACGGCTTCGGTCCTGCTCGCCAGTAGCCCGCCAGCCTGGCCGGGTCCCTGCGGCCCGCGGTTCTTACGCGACTTGGAGCGGGTGGGTCTCTCCCCTCAAGCCGACATGAGGTCGGCGAACCCAGCAGTCCGAGCTATCTCTGCTTCGACGGGGACGGCGAGCAGGCATGATACCCAGACTTAGCGCGGGGCTGCTCCGTTTCCCGCAGGATCTGCTCGATGAGCGGATGGCTGAAGCCCGCGTACCAAGCCAAGAAGTATGTCTCCCGTCCGATTGGCACGAAGCCGAGCCCGAACCGTTCGGCGACGGACCTCGCGCCCATGCCGGCATCCGCCTCCCCGGAGGCGACGAGTGCCCCCACAGCCTGAAGGCCATGTGGGGCGCTGCCGCCACGAAGGAGACGTCGCATCGCTGATCCCGTGCTTGCGGCAGATCTCGGCAACCGGCAGCCCGGCCTGCTGCTCCTTCAGGATGCCGATGATCTGCTCCTCGCTGAACCGGCTCTTCTTCATCGTCCGTCTCCTGCT
>JAFAEL010000051.1 GCA_023423995.1 Pseudomonadota bacterium
CGAGAACATGAAGGGAGCATACATGACCAGCAGCAAGATCAGCGACGGCATCGAGGCCCTGTCGGCATTCAACGCGGCGCTGAGCGACACCGTGGCGGACAGCACGAAGAACATCACCGTGCGCGGCGCGTCCATCACCAGCACACCACGGAAGGCCAGTCCCACAACAGCCAGTGTCGTCACCAGAAGATTGAAAGCCAGACCGTCCTGGCCAATCGGCAGTGCGAAGCGCTGCAGGAAGATCGAGGCGAACAACACTACCACCAGCCAGCGCGTCACTGAGCGCGCCAATGCCGCAGCACGCTCATTGCTATCCGGGATCTTGATATCCAAAGGGTCCAAAGGAGAGATCACCAGCGAAAACCCTTGCATGCATCGGAAACAGAGGACACTAGCCTGTCATTCCACAAACCGGCCCAAGCTCTGCTAGAGAGGCTGGACCGCTCAGGGGAGGAAAAGGACGGCCAGGCATCATTTGCCGGGATCGTCACCGGAGCGAGGAATAACAGCATTTCGTTCTCCAGGCATCGGGGCCGATCCGCAAGGCCACCGCATAGCCGCGCTGGACTCGCAGCCTGGACAAGCAGAGTAATGAACGCGCTTATCTGTCTCCCAGGCGCAGGATGTTCTCTAAAGTGAGGGAATGCGTGGCTCCAGCCACATTCCTGTGAGTTATGGATGATTATTTGGACAGATTAGCACGCGTAGGTTTAAATATCCGTACACCTTCCCGGCCTGTTCCTGCCTGCTGTTTGCGGGAGCCTCGGCCACTCAAGAGGGGACAACCAACCCAGATGGTCGAACTGGCCCCATGAGGCACAACATATGCGCTTGACCGATCTTCTGAGCCTGCTCTGGCAACGCAAGCTGACCCTGATCACGACCGCGTTCATTGCCGGCGTGCTCGGCTATGCCGTGACCAAGGCCCTGCCTGTCCGCTTCGCCAGCGAGGGCCTCCTGTTGGTCGAGAGCCGCGACCAGGCCATTCCCGAGCTGAACCAGACCGTGCCGTCCAACGTGTCCAGCGCCCAGCGCATCCGGACCGAGGCCGACATCCTGCGCTCCCGCGCTCTGGCCGCGGATGTGGTGCGCGAGCTGGGCCTGGCCGACAAGCCGGAGAAGGAAGGCCTGGGCGCCGCGATCGCCGAGCTGATCGCCCCCGTCACCGCCTGGGTGCGCGATGGCATCACCAGCCTGCTGCCGGCCCAGACGGATGAGAACGGTCAGCCGCTCGGCGCCGCGCCGCTCGACAAGGTCGGCATCGCCGTCGAGACCCTGCAGAAGAACCTGGGCATCGGCACCACCGAGAACAGCAACGTCGTCGTGGTGCGCTATGTCGCCGACACGGCGGAGGAAGCGGCTCTCGTCGTCAACACGCTGATGAACCGCTACATCTCGCAGGAAGTGAACGCCAAGCGCGACACCACCCTGCAGGCCAATGAATGGCTGACCGAGCGGCTGACGGCGCTGCGCGAGGACATGGAGGCGGCCGACCGCAAGATCCAGGAATACCGCGAGCGCACCGGCCTGCTGGAAACCTCGCAGGGCACCATCAGCACCCTGCAGCTGGGCGAGCAGCAGACCCGCGTCGCCGTGGCCCGCCAGGAACTGGCCCGCGCCCAGGCCGCGCTGGACAGCGCGCTGCGCTCCGGCAGCGGCGGCAGCGCCGCCATGGAAGCGCTGACCTCGCCCACCGTGCAGGCGCTGCGCACCCGCGAGGCCGAGATCAGCGCCCGCTCCGCCAGCCTGGCGCAGCAGCTGGGCCGCAACCATCCCGACCGCCTGGCCGCCGAGGCCGAGCTGCGCGGCGTGCAGCGGCAGATCGGCGCCGAGATCAGCAAGGTCGTGGCCTCCCTCCGGCGCGAGGTGGACGCGGCGCGCGATCGCCTGGCCGAGGCGCAAAGCTCGCTGACCAGCACCACCCGGACGGCGCGCACCGGTGCCCAGGCCGAGGTAGGCCTGCTGGCCCTGACCCGCGAGGCCGATGCCAAGCGGCAGATCTACCAGACCTTCCTGACCCGCGCCGAGCAGACCCGGATGGCCTCCGCCCAGTTTCCGCTGGCGCGCGTCATCTCTCCGGCCGTGGCGCCGTACCGCCCGAGCGGCCCGCCCGGCTCGGTTGTCGCCGCCTTCTGCGCCTTTGTCGGCCTGTTCCTGGTGGGTGGCATCCTGGTGCTGCGCCGCCTGACCCATGGCGCCTTCAACTCGGTGCAGGATCTGGTGACCATGACCGGCATCCAGAATGTCGGCAGCCTGCCGGCGCTGGGCCGCGGCCGCCGCAACAAGATGCCGGCGCTGGTGCTCGACCAGGGCCAGTCCGGCATCGCCGAAACCCTGCGCGCGCTGCGGTTGAACATGCAGACCGTGGCGGGCGGTGGCCCGGCCAACACCGTGCTGGTCACGTCCTCGGCGATCGGCGACGGCAAGAGCACCGTGGCCTCTTCGCTGGCTCGCCTGTCCGCCGCCGACGGGCTGCGCGTGCTGCTGATCGAAACCGATATGCGCCGCCCCCAGCTTTCCGCCATCTTCGGCGCACCCTGGCCGGGCCGCTCGATCGAGGCGGTGCTGAACGGCGAAACTCGCTTCGAGGATGCCATCCAGGTGGATGAGCGCTCTGGCCTGCACCTGCTGCTGTCCGACCGCTCCTCCTCCAACCCGCAGGCGCTGATCGAATCCCGGCAATTCGCCGAGTTGATCAACCGGGCCCGCCGCGAATACCGGCTGGTGATCCTGGACAGCCCACCGGTGATGCGCGTGGCCGATGCCGTGGTGCTGTCGCAGCACAGCGATGCCGTGCTGTTCGTCGTGGGCTGGGAGCGGACCCCGCGCACCGTGGTGCTAGAGGCGATGCGCCGCCTGCCGCGCTCCATGCGCGCCCGCATGGCAACGGTGATGACCCGGGTGCGCCCGGGCCGGCTGGATCCGCTGGGCTATTACGAGGGCTATGCCAAGAGCACCACGCCCGACCTCAAGCGCCTGCCGGCGCCGGGAGCCTGAGGGCAGGCCCTTCAAGGGCTTGCCGGTTCAAGCGGAGGGGCGCGGCGAAAGGCCGCGCCCCTTCTTTTTTGCCTCCGCCAGACCCTTCATGCGTTCACGGTCGCCGCTGGATGGGGAAGCGGCAGGCCCATGCATGGCATCCCCGCCGGCTTTCCACGCGTCCCATCAACGGGTCGGACCAATTTCAACCCAAAGCACCAACAGGCCTGCCGCCACTTCATTCCCGCATCGGGGCACAAAAAAAGCCGGGGACATGGTCCCCGGCCTGGATCAGCGCGTGATGCGCGCGGCGATCAGAAGCGGCGCTCGAACACTGTCACCACATCGCCCGGCATCAGCAGGGCGTCGCGCCCGGCCCGGTATTCCTCCGCCACGCCATTGGCGTTCACGCGGGTGATCGACACGGTGTCGGTGATGGCGCGGTAGTTGAAGCCGCCGGCCACCGCCACGGCGGACAGCACCGTCATGCCCGGCTGATACGGGGTCTGGCCGCCGCGCTCCACCATGCCCAGCACGAAGATGGGGCGGTATTCCTGCACCTCGACCGCCACGGAGGGGTCGTTGAACAGGTTGCGGCTGCGCAGGCTGCGCTCGATGGCACGCTCCGCCTCGGTGGTGGTGCGGCCGGTGACGGGAATGGCGCCAACCAGCGGCAGCGCCACATTGCCGGCATCGCTGATGCGGAAATCACCGGAAAGACGGGGATCGTTGAACACCGTCACGCGGAGCTGGTCGCCAGCGCCCAGCTTGTAGGCGCTGGCCGTGGTTTCCGGCAGCGGCTGCAGATTGGCGGCGGGATTGCCGCAGGCCGCGACCAGCAGGGCAGCCCCCAGGGCCATCCTGCGCAGGGTAGCCGGGCCAAAGGAGATCAAGGAAGCAGGACGGAACATGGGAACTCCCGGATGCAGCTCTTTGAGACAAAGCAAGATATTGTATCCGCGGCAGCGCTGCCCGTGAACGCTGCCGGTTCAAACCATGGCCACTATTCGCCAAATCGTTACAGGGCGATCCGCAGCCGCACCTGCACCTGGTTGATTCCGTATTCACGGAAGCCATTGGGCGCGCTCAGCCGCTCCGTGTGCTGGTAGTTGGCCACCAGGGACAGGTTGCGGTTGATCAGATAGCGGGCGCCGATCAGGCCAATGCCGTCGGTGACCTCGCCTTGTTGTGGGTATTCACGGTGCTCGGCCCGCAACTCGCCGGTCAGGATCACATTGCGCAGCAGCTCGTGATCCACCGTCAGCCGGCCAGCAGTGCGTGTGTAGCTGACGCTGTTCTCGCGGATCGATTCCTCGATGGTCCGCGAGGCGGCAAGGGTGACAGTGGTGAGCTGCGTCGGCAGATAGGTGATCTGGCCTTCGAAAGCGAGGCCTTCCAACGGCTTGCGGCCCGGCTCCTCATAGTCGCGGCTGCGGTAGCCGATCAGGAGGCGGGCCTGCCACAACCCGGTCAGATCGTAGTTGAAGCCGCCCTGGACCTCCCAGGTGAAGGAGTCACGGTTCTGCTGGCCGGCTTCCTGATAGGTGATGTCCTGCAGCCGCACCAGGGCCAGCAGGCTGCGGCCTGGTACCAGGCTGTATCCGGCCTCCACTTCAGCCAGAAGCGAATCATAGTCGTTCTGGCTGTTGTTGGTGCGCTGGCCGTTGATCGTCTCCTCCTCATAGCGGAGGGTCGTGTAGCTCACGGTGGGACTCACCGAGAGGCGGTTGAATGCTGCGGTGCCGCCAATCTGGAAGATGTCGCTGTCATAGGGGATGGGGCGGTTAACCCCTTCGCTCTGCAGCTCGAAATTGTTGACTGCGAGGTGGCTGTGCACACGGCGGTAGCTGGCATTCACCGAGGAAGCGCGGCCAATGTCGTAGCGCCCCCTGAGGCCGATAGCGTAATCGAGCCAGTTCAGGTCGTTGTAGCGCAGATGCTGGCGGGTTTCCTGGGAAGCCGTTAGTCCCAGGGCATGGCGGCTCCAGGTGCTGGCGGCGGAAACGTTCACACCTTGGGTGAAGTACCCATCGCTTTGATCTTCCGGAGAATTGGGCTGGAGGTTGTCATCATAGCCCATGCCCGCTTCCAGGGCCGCATCATAGCGGAACCCGCCGAGGCGGATGCCCGCCGGATCGTAATCCGGGCGCTGCCGCGTCTGCACGGTGACGTTCCGGGCCGTGGCAGTGGAATTGATCGATTGCGGCGTCTGCGATGGTCCCCGGCCGGCCAAGGGGGCTTCGGTCTGGATCGATTGCAGCACTTCCTGGGAGAAGCCCACCACAGGAGCCAGCAGGGCCATCGCCGGCAGGGCCATCAGGGACCAGGGGCGGATCGCCTTCGCCGCACGCAGTGTTCTGTTCTTCAGCCGCATTTCAGCGATCCTGCCCAATTCCATGCTATGGCTCCGCGCCAATCCGCGTAATGCGCTGGATTGTCCCATGAATGAACCATCGATCAAGCCTTCGCCTTCCCACCATGCCCTTCGGATGCAACATGCGCCGCGTTGTGGCTTTTGGGTTGCAGTGACCGGCAAGAGGTGGGGGGTTAACTCCGGGCCGCGCTGATCAGCCGGACGGAAACCGGCGGACGCGAGGGATGCAGCATCACGCCGTCATCGGTCAGTTCGACCTTGGCCTCGGGATAGGCCGCGACGGCGGGGGCCAGGGACTTGCGGAAGTCGCGGCGGAAGGTGTGCAGCTCGGAATAGCCGGCACCGAACTGATCGCGCAGCGCCGCCCAGCGCACTGTAGTCGGGCCGCGCAGGGTGTGCAGCCGGTAGGCCAGCCAGATGTACAGGTCGAGGCTGGCGCTGCGGTTGCCCAGCTCCCGCAGGGCAGCTTCCTGCAGCGGCACGGGGTGCTGGCGCATGGCATCGAAGAAGACTTCGTCCAGCACCACCCGCTCGTCCCAAAGCTCGCCCTGGCGGCTGTCATTGCCCCGCTCGGCGAAGCGCAACCCGGAGCGGACGAAGCGGCCGGCCGCCCAGCCTTCCATGTCCTCATCTTCCCAGAAGAATTTCAGCGAGCAGGCGGCGATGCGAACCGCCTGCTCGCGCAGCGCCTTGCCCGTCTCGCCACCCCAAGAAAGGCCCATGCGCCCGAGCCAGTCGCGCATCGAGCGCCCCAGCTCCACCTCTCGGCTGTTGGTGCGCGCGGCCTGGGTTTGCAGGTAAAGCAGGATCATGCGGGCACGGGCGCCATAGGGCACGCCATGCAGGCGCGGTGCCCGACCCGCCGCCTTGAGCCGGCCTGGCTCGACCAGCAGGGTCACGCGATGGCCACGTTTTTCCCATGCAGCTTCATCGGGCAGGCGCTTATGCGGCAGCGAGGTCAGGCAGAAGCCGGTATAGGTGATGCCGATGCGGCTGGCGTCATCCGCCAGCACCTCCGCGGCGATGTCCACCAGGGCTTTGCGCTCAGGCGGCACCATGGCGCGAGCCTGATCGCGTCCATGCAGCAACACCAGCTTCCGGACGCCATGCGCCGCATCTTCCTGCATGGCTCGCTCCATCAAGACTTTCGATGGACTAGGTGCCGTTTCCGCCCAGGCTGCGTCAATGGGGGGATAACTCCGGACTCTA
>JAFAEL010000077.1 GCA_023423995.1 Pseudomonadota bacterium
GAAGCTGGTCGACCACCTCCGCACCGCGCCGGAGCACGGCGACTAAGCCGCCGTGGGCGGGGGGGCAGATCGCGCAGGCTGGAGACGTCCCTAAACACCTATGAGTCTTCAGCGTTCGCCCTAAGGATCAACACGAATTGCGCATTCGTTTGAAGAGGTGTCGATTCCGCCCTGTCCTATGACGGGATAGGGAGGACCACGATGAATAGGCTCTCTTCTCTTGTCCTTATCGGGGCCTTCGCTGCACTGACGAGCACTGTCCTTGCCCAGGATGCCGGCAAGTCCGTCTCGGCTGCCTACGGGAAGTGGGATGCGGCGTTCAACAAGGCGGACCCGAAGGCGGTGGCGGCCGCCTATTCCAAGGACGCGCTGATACTCCCGCCCTCGCACGAGGTGCTCGAGGGCCAGCCGGGAGCGGAGAAGTTCTTCTCGGGCCTGTTCTCGTCGGGAGTGACCGACCACAAGTTGGACCTGATACGGGCGGTCGATGCAGGCGACATCGTGGTCGCCACCGCGAAATGGTCCGCCAAGGCCAAGGACCAGAAGGCGGGCGGCATCGCGACCCATGTGTTCCGGAAGGCGCCGGACGGATCGCTCGTGCTCATCCTCCACACCTTCAACTGAGCCGCCGAGCCACAAGGAAGTCCCCGACGGCGCCAGGCTGTCGGGGGGCCAGGCGCCACCCCGGCGATCACCTTCGCGCGAGGAAGGCGGGACGGACCGTTGCATGGCGGCCGGGCAGACCCCACACGGCCGGTATGTACAAGGAAACCCGCTTGACCCGCCTCGCCTTCACCGCTGCCGCCCTTCTCGCCACGTCCGGATGGGCCGCAGCAGCGGATCTGACCGTGCGCGTGACCGGCATTGCCGATGCCGCCGGTGCGATCCGCGTTGCGGCCTGCACCGAGGCGGAGTTCCTGAAGACCTGCCGGCTCGTCGCCTCCGCCCCGGCCAAGGCGGGCAGCCTGGACGTGCGGATCGGCGCCGTGCCTCCCGGCCCTTACGCCATCCAGGCCTTCCACGACCGCAACGGCGACGGGAAGCTGGCGACCAACATGCTCGGCATCCCGAGCGAACCGTTCGGCTTCAGCCGCTCGCCATCCATGAATTTCGGCCCGCCTGCCTTCGCGGATGCCGTCGTGGAGGTCGACGCCCGAGTGGTGATCGTCCCGGTCGCGCTGCGGTCGTGAAGAGCGGCCCTGCACGGGGGCCGAGCGGCGACTGAACCCGGGCGCTCAAGCGCTGAAATGGGAGAACACGAGACCCGTCGACGACCTCAAGGACATCCTCTCGACGGTCGCCATCTTCGACCCATGACTTTGTCGACATGGTTACCAACTCGGTAACGTTTCGACCGCTACTCCTTGTGACTGTCGAATCGAATCGTCACAGGGGGTATCGTGAAGAGAGTTCTTTTGGCCGGTGTCGCGCTCCTTGCAGTGACCTCGGCCGCTTCGGCGGCTGACCTTGCGCTCCGCGGCGGGTACGGGCCGGAAGTCATGCCTTCCTACAACTGGACGGGCTTCTATGCTGGCGTCCAGGGCGGCGGAGTTGCCGGCGGGGATTTCCGCGTCCGCGATGCGACCCCGGGCGTCGTTGCCCCGATCTCGGGAGAGGCCTCGGTCGGCGGCTTCGTCGTGGGCGGCACGGTCGGCTACAACTGGCAGTGGGGCAGCTTCGTCCTCGGCATCGAGGGTGACCTCGCCTATTCGGATTTCGGCAACAGGCTGAGCATCACGGCCCCGGGTTTCGGAACCGCCTTCACCGAAGGAAAGGCGGAAGGCTTCCTCGGCACAGCGACCGGCCGTCTGGGCTATGCCTGGGACCGCCTCCTCGTCTACGCAAAGGGCGGCTACGCCTATCTGGGCGACGCGGTGTACCGCAGCGGCGCGACGGGCGTCCCCACATTCTCGCGCTCGACGGACCTGGACGGCTGGACGGTCGGCGGCGGCCTCGAATACGCGGTCACAAACAATGTGAACGCCAAGATCGAGTACCAGTACATGCAGTTCAACCGCAGGACGATCAACTTCGCGACGGCCCCGGCCGTCCTGCCGATCTCCGCTGAACTCGACGCTCACCTCGTGAAGGCGGGCCTGAACTGGAACTTCAACTCCTTCATGGGCCTCTGATCCAGCAGGAAACTCCGGAAGAACCAAGTGGCCGCAGCAGACATGCTGCGGCCTTTTTCTTTCCTGGCATCCAGGCCGATCGGGCGGCAATCGCTGCGAGTGGGAGAGAGCATCCGCTTGCGGGCCATGTGGCCATCGGGTGGCTGGCGTCCTATTCAGCGGTGGCCGAGCAACTCCAAGGAACAGCCACTTGGCCGACCTGTCGCTTCCCGACCTCTATCGTGGCTACCTCGCGTGCCTGAACGCGCAGGATTGGGCGAGGCTCGGGCAGTTCGTCGACGAAAAGGTCGAGCACAATGGCCGGCCGTTCGGGCTTTCCGGCTACCGCGACATGCTCGTGAATGATTTCGAGACGATCCCAGATCTTCGCTTCAACATCGATTTCCTGGTCTGCGAAACGCCGCGCATCGCGGCGCGTCTCCTGTTCGACTGCTCCCCCAAGGGCGAATTTCTTGGCGTGAGGGTGGACGGACGCAGGATCCACTTCGCGGAAAACGTCTTCTACGAGTTCCGGAACGGAAAGATCGTGTCGGTCTGGTCGGTGATCGACAAGGTGGCCATCGAGGCGCAGCTCGAGTCCTGACGCCTGGCGACCTACCGATGCCCCCCGCGAACCCCCTTCTGCCATTCGCGAAATCCGTCTTCTTCGGCGCGGTCGCGGGGGCGGCCCCCTATCTGCTGTTCTCCATCCTCTTCGCGATCCTCGGTCTTCCGCGAGCCTTGACCGACCCCGGCGAATTCCTTGCCATGCTGGCCCTCGCCGTCCTTCCCTTGGCGGTCTCGATACCTGTCGTCTTGGCTGGCAGCATCATCGTCGGCCTGCCCGTGACCGCTGCCTTGAAGCGCTGGGACCAGGAGAGCGCGGCAGCCTATATCGGCATCGGCGCCGCTTCCGGTGCCGCCCTGACGCTCCTGCTTCTCATCCTGATCGCGGCGCCGCCGGACAGCGAGTGGCTGGCCATCTTCGGGGCGCTCAGCGGCGCCGTAACCGGGCTGACCTGGTGGCTGTCCTGGCGAAAGCCGAACGTGATCTGAGGGCCTCCCAGACAGATCAGTCGAACGCCGTGTCGGTCCCGATCTCCGCCTGCGCGACGACGGGAGCGAGATTGGGCTCCACGTTCTCGTGAGCCGGCAGCACCACCACCTTCGTGTCGAGGGGAACGCGGCCGTAGAGGTCGATGATGTCCTGGTTGAACATCCTGATGCAGCCGGAAGACACGTTCGTGCCGATCGTGTGAGGCTCGGTCGTGCCGTGGATGCGGTAGAGCGTGTCGCGCCCGTTCGCGTAGAGGTAGAGCGCACGGGGCCCGAGCGGGTTCTCGAGGCCTCCAGCCATCCCGCCGCGCCAGGGTCCGTTCTTCTCCGGCTCCCGGCGGATCATCGCGGCCGTCGGCGTCCAGCGCGGCCACTCCGCCTTGCGCTTGATCTCGGCCTTGCCGCTCCAGGCCAGGCCATCCTTCCCGACGCCGACGCCGTAGCGCATGGCCCGCCCGTTCTCCATGACGAGGTAGAGGAACTTGTTGCCCGGATCGACCACGAGGGTCCCGGGCTGCTCGCCGCGGGGGTAGGCGACCTCCTGGCGGAAATACTGCGGATCGACCTCGCTGAGGTCGGTGGCCGGAATGGGAAATTTCTCGTCCGGTCGTTCGCCGTACATGGCGAGATAGCTCGGGTGAACCTGGGGCACCGCGGCAGTCTGCACATCCGGCGCGGTCGCGACGCATCCGGCCGCCAGCATCGAGAGCATGGCGGCAAAGAGAGCCGGAAGTGGTCGGCAAGGGCGCATTGAAAGGATATCTCGCGGAGTGCGGGCGGGCGCTGGAATAACCGCGGCCGTCGTGCCACGTCTATCCGTCATGGGGTAATGAGCCCCATAACCGGATGGCATGGATGGATCTAGCTCTCGCGCTTCGTGCCTTCGTCCGCACCGTCGAGCGGGGCTCGGTAACGGCCGCCGCCCGGGACCTCGCCGTCTCCCAGCCGGCGGTCAGCAAGCATCTGCGCAACCTCGAGGCCCATGTGGGGGCACGATTGCTGGAGCGCTCGGCACGGGTGGTACGGGCGACGCCGCAGGGCCGGCGGCTCTACGACGCATGCCAACCCGCGCTGGTCTCCATCGATGCCGCCCTCGAAGACAGCAAGCGGGAGGCCGGCCGCATCGAAGGCCGGCTCCGGGTGCATGCCCCGACCTGTATAGGCACCCGGCACATGCATCCAATCGTGTCCGAGTTTCAGACCAACCATCCGGGTGTGGCCGTGGACCTCTTCCTGGAGGATCGGGTGGTGGACGTCGTCCACGAGGAATTCGACCTCGCCCTCCGCTACGGTCGGCCCGAGGCTCAGGACGTGGTCGTGCGCCGGCTGGGTTTCGTGCGACGGATCCTGGCCGCCGCCCCGTCCTACCTCGCCCGGGCGGGCAGGCTGGACGAGCCGCGGCAGCTCGCAGAGCTCGATTTCGTCACCGCCGTCGGGGCCCACACGCCGCGGGACGTGCTCGTCCTCCACCATGACGGCGGAACGCTGGAGGTCCCGATCCGTCCGATCCTGAGGACCAACAACGCACAGGTGCTCATCACGGCCCTCTGCGAGGGCCAGGGTGTCGGGCCGGTCCAGCACCCGCTCGTGGCCGATGAGCTGGCGAGCGGGAGGCTGGTCCACGTCCTCCAGCCTTACAGCATCCGCTCGACCGAGGCGTTCCTGGCCTATCCTTCCGTCCGCTACATGCGACCGGTGGTAAGGGCGTTCACCGACTTCCTGGTGCCGCGTTTCCGCGCGATCGAGGGCATCGGCAAGACCGCCTAGCGGCCTCCTCGCCGCCCCCGAACATCGGCGCTCCGTCTTGGCCCGCCGGGCCACCCGCACAACCGGGCCGGCAGGGCCTTCGGGTCTGCTGTCGGTCCTAGCGACCGACCGTGCCGGGCTCGGAACCAGAGCCTGCTCCGGACAGCCCCATGGCGGCGAAGATCTCCTCCTTCTCCCGTCGAGACGGGCCGAGGCTTGCGCGAGCCTTTTCGATCACGGCCGGCGGCGCACTCTCGGGCGTGCCGGCGTCGAAGGGCGGTGCCGGCGCATATTCCATGTAGAGCTGGATCTTCTCGGCCTCCTCCTGACCGAAGAGCTCGGCCACCAGCCCGAGGCCGAAGTCGATTCCAGAGGTGACGCCCCCTGCAGTGATCACGTTCCCGTCCCGAACGACCCGGCCCTGGACCGGGATCGCGCCGAACTTCTCCAGGAAGTCGTGCGAGTTCCAGTGCGTCGTGGCGCGCTTGCCCTGCAGGAGCCCCGCGGCGCCGAGCACGAGCGCTCCGGTACAGACCGAGGTGACGAACCGGGCGCCTGCAGCCTGTCGCCGGATGAAGTCCAGGGTTTCGGCATCCTGCATCAATGCGTTCACCCCGGCGCCGCCCGGGACGCAGAGGACATCGAATTGAGGCGCATCCGCAAAGGTCGAGGTGGGCTGGAGCATCAGGCCTGTCGCCGACTGGACAGGGTCCAGGCTCTTCCACACGAGGTGAACGCGAGCTCCACTGGCCGATGCAAAAACCTCGAACGGACCGGTCAGGTCGAGTTGCTGGACGCGTGGAAAACACAAAATCCCGAACTGCACGGTGAGTAGCCTCCCCTTCGTTTCTGAAGAGCACGCTAGCTGGCGCAGACGGCATGCTCAATGCCGGCATGCGCCTCGCATGCCGGCGATCGGCGGGTCGAAGCTCGCCGCCGCAGCTACGTCCGGCGAAGCGCTCCCGCTATCCCGGCATGGTGAGGACCAGCGGCCCGTTGCGGGTCGCGACCACCGTGTGCTCGTACTGCACCGTCAGCGCCCTCGGCTGGCTGTAGAGGGTCCAGACATCGTCCTCGCCGCTCTCGGCGATCTCTGCGCCGAGGGACAGGAACGGCTCCACGGTGAACACGAGGCCGTCCCGCATGATCCGGCGCTCGGAGGAATCGGGCCAGGTCGCGATCTCGGTCGGCTCCTCGTGCAGCGAGAGGCCCACCCCGTGGCTGGCGAGGTTGCGCACCAGCGTGTAGCCGTTCTTTCGTGCAAAAGCGCCGACGGCCTGGCCGATGCCCGCCAGGGGCTTGCCGCTGCCCACCTGGCGCAAGCCGGTCCACATCGCCCGGCGGCCGTCCTTGCAGAGCCGTTCGACGGCGCGCGTCACCGGCGGCACCGCGAAGGATGCGCCCGTATCGGCGAAGAAGCCGTCCTTCTCCGCCGAGACGTCGATATTGACGAGGTCGCCCGGCCTGATCGTGCGGTCGCCGGGGATGCCGTGAGCGATCTCCTCGTTCACGCTGATGCAGGTCGCACCGGGAAAGTCGTAGACCATCTCCGGGGCCGGGCGTGCCCCGGCAGCTTCCATGAATCTCCGCCCGACCTGGTCGAGCTCGCGCGTGGTCATGCCGGGCTCGATCGCCTTGCCCATCGCCTCCAGCGTATTGGCGATGATGCGCCCGATCTGCTTCAGCGCGTCCAGGTCGTCGTCGCTCGACACGGTCATGTCAGGTCCATTTCGCAAGGCGGGAGGAGACCGCGACGGGGCGACCCTGCCGCGTGAAGGCACCCGGCGAAGCACTCCGCCCGGTGGAGGGCAGCCGCCCGAGCGATAGCGGCGGATCCTCGCGGAATAAATACGGCATGGACGCACGGCCGAGTTTCGCCGTGACCGCCCCAGGGATCCGAGCCTGCGAGATCTGCCAGAGCACGGCGCGGCCATGTTGTGGAGCCCGCACTCCGGTCTCTACCTTGTTGCCTGGGTGGGCTCTCAAGCAGCCTCTATCGACGGGTGACGGATGCAGCGGGAACGGTGCGTGCCGATGTTGCGCCTCGCGACGCGAGCACTTGTGCTGGTGTTGCTCGGCACTCCCGCAATGGCGCAGACGCCCCCACCGCCAGCGGTGTCCGTCGCCAAGCCGGTGGTCAAGAAGATCGTCGAGCAGGACGATTTCATCGGCCGGTTCGATGCCGTCGACACCGTGGATCTCAGGGCTCGGGTCACGGGCTATCTGGAGAAGGTCCATTTCGAGGACGGCGCGATCGTCAAGGCGGGCGAGCTGCTCTTCACGATCGACCCGCGGCCCTACGAGACGGCGCTCCGTTCGGCCCAGGCGAGCCTCGCCTCGGCGACGGCGCGGAGCGAGTTCGCGCAGACCGACCTGGAGCGCGCGACGACCCTGCAGCGCACGGGCAACATCTCCGAGCAGCTCGCGGACCAGCGGCGCCAGGCCCTGCAGACGGCGCAGAGCGAGGCCGACTCGGCCAGGGCCGCGATCGACAGGGCCAAGCTCGATCTCGAATACACGCAGATCCGCGCGCCCATCTCGGGCCGAATCTCCCGGCGCCTCGTCTCGGTCGGCAACCTGATCCAGCCGAACGAGACGCTGCTCACCACCATGGTGTCGCTCGACCCGATCTATTTCTACTTCGACGTCGACGAGCGCGCCTACCTCGCCTACCTCCAGGGCTTCGCCAGCACCCCGGGCGGCACAAACCACCGCGACCCGACCGTCACGGTCACGCTCACCAACGAGCGGGACGGCAGGCGGAAGGGCCGGATCGACTTCGTCGACATCCGGCTCGACCAGGCGAGCGGCACCGTGCGCGGCCGCGCCGTGTTCGACAACAAGGACCTCTCGCTCACGCCCGGCCTCTTCGGGCGGATCAGGGTTCCGGGATCGGAGCCGTACGAGGCGATCCTCGTCCCGGACGAGGCGCTCGGCACCGACCAGAACCGCCGGGTCGTCTACGTGGTGGGGCCCGACAACAAGGTGGCCGCGCGGGCGGTGCGACCGGGCCCGCGGATCGACGGCTACCGGATCATCCGCGACGGGCTCGGGCCCGACGACGTCGTGGTCGTCAACGGCCTATCCCGGGCCCGGCCCGGGACCGTGGTCTCGCTCAAGATGACGGAGCTGCCGCCCAGCCGCGAACCGTCCAACTGAACGCGGGCAGAGGCGAGCGATGCGGTTCTCCCACGCCTTCATCGAGCGGCCGATCTTCGCGGCCGTGCTCTCGATCGTGATCGTACTGGTCGGCGCGATCGCCTACCTGACGCTGCCGGTCGCCCAGTATCCGGAGATCGTGCCGCCGACGATCGTCGTGCGGGCGAGCTATCCCGGGGCCGATGCGAAGACGGTCGCGGCGACCGTCGCGACGCCTCTGGAGCAGCAGATCAACGGCGTCGAGGACATGCTCTACATGTCCTCCTACTCGACCGGCGACGGCAACATGCAGTTGACCGTCACCTTCAAGCTCGGGACCAACCTCGACACCGCGCAGGTGCTGACCCAGAACCGCGTCGCGATCGCGACGCCGCGCCTGCCGCAGGAGGTGACGCGCCTCGGCATCACGACCCTGAAGGCCTCGCCCGACCTGATGATGGTCGTGCACATGCTCTCGCCCGACGAGACCTTCGACCAGCTCTACGTCTCGAACTATGCGCGCAACAACGTGCGGGACGAGCTCCTGCGCCTGGACGGCGTCGGCGACATCTCGATCTTCGGCGAGCGCCAGTATTCCATGCGCATCTGGCTCGATGCCGACAAGCTCGCGACCTTCGGCATGACGGCGAGCGACGTCGTCGCGGCCGTGCAGGAGCAGAACGTCCAGGTCTCGGGCGGCGCGCTCGGCCAGGAGCCCGTGCCCGGCAACCAGGCGTTCCAGCTGACCGTCACCACCCAGGGCCGGTTCCAGAACCCGCGCGAATTCGCCGGGATCATCGTGCGCGCGACGGATGACGGCCGCCTCGTCCGGCTGCAGGACATCGCCCGGGTCGAGCTCGGCGCCCAGGACTACTTCACCAACTCGTATCTCAGCGGCAAGCCGGCCGTCGCCCTGGCGATCTTCCAGCGGCCGGGCACCAACGCCCTGCAGGCTGCCGCCCAGATCGAGAACAAGATGCGCGAGCTCAAGGCGGACTTCCCGGCCGGCCTCGACTACCGGGTCGTCTACAACCCCACGGAGTTCATCGCCGAGTCGGTCAGGGAGGTCTACAAGACGCTGTGGGAAGCGCTGGCGCTCGTCGTCGTGGTCGTCATCGTGTTCCTCCAGTCCTGGCGCACCGCCATCATCCCGATCATCGCCATCCCGGTCTCGCTCATCGGGACCTTCGCGGCCATGGCGGCGCTCGGCTTCACGCTCAACAACCTGACGCTGTTCGGGCTCGTCCTCGCGATCGGCATCGTGGTCGACGACGCGATCGTCGTTGTCGAGAACATCGAGCGGAACATCGCCGAGGGGCGGTCGCCCCGGGAGGCGGCGCATCAGACGATGGACGAGGTCGGAAGCGCGGTCGTGGCGATCGCGCTCGTGCTGGCGGCGGTGTTCGTGCCGACCGCCTTCATCCCCGGCATCTCGGGCCAGTTCTACCGCCAGTTCGCGTTGACCATCGCGGTCTCGACGCTGATCTCCGCCTTCGTGTCGCTGACGCTATCGCCGGCGCTCGGAGCGATCCTTCTCAAGCCGCATGACGCACATCGCGGCAAAGGCGGCCCCTTCGCCTTCCTGCGCAGGGGCGCCGATCTCTTCAACCGCGGGTTCGACCGGACATCGGGCGCCTATTCCCGGGCAGTCGGCGCCATCGTCCGGCGCAGGCTCATCGTGCTCCCGATCTATGCCGGGCTTCTCATCGGGACGGTGTGGCTTGCCGACCGCGTGCCGCGCGGCTTCATCCCGACGCAAGACCAGGGCTACGCCATCATCGTCGCGCAGCTGCCGGACGGCGCCTCGCTCTCCCGTACGGATGCCGTCACGCGCCGCATCCAGGAGATCGCGCTCGAGACGCCGGGCATCGGGAACGCGGTCGCCTTCGCGGGCTTCTCGGGCGCGACCTTCACCAACGCCACCAACGCCGCCGCCGTCTTCGTGCCGTTCAAGCCGTTCGGCGAGCGAGTGCGGGAGAACCTCACGGCGAACGTGATCATCGCCGACATCTTCAAGCGGATGCAGGCGATCGAGGAGGCCTTCATCATCGCCATCCCGCCGCCGCCCGTGCGGGGCATCGGCAATGCCGGCGGCTGGAAGCTGCAGCTGCAGGAGCGCAACGGCGCCGAGGTCGACCGCGTCCTCGCGACGACCTACGAGCTGATGGCGCGGGGGCGGGCCGATCCGAACCTCGCCGGCGTCTTCACCACCTTCTCGGCCTCGACGCCGCAGATCTATCTTCGGATCGACCGGCAGAAGGCGCGCATGCTCAACGTGCCGGTCGGCAACATCTTCGACACGCTGCAGAACAATCTCGGCACGGCTTACGTCAACGACTTCAACGCGTTCGGGCGCGTGTACCAGGTTCGCGCCCAGGCCGATCAGCGCTACCGGCTGACCGAGGACGACATCAACCGGCTGCGCGTCCGCTCCACCAACGGGGCGCTGGTGCCTCTCGGGACCCTCGTCGAGGTGGACGAGATCTCCGGGCCCGACCTCGTGCAGCACTACAACATGTACACCTCCGTGCCGCTCCAGGGCACGCCGGCCGTGGGCGTCTCGACGACGACCGCGCTCGACACGGTCGAGCGGCTCGCGCGGGAAATCATGCCCCCCGGCATGGGCTTCTCCTGGACGGAGCTCGCCTTCCAGGAGCGGGCGACCGGCAACACGGCCATCTTCATCTTCGGCCTGTCGGTGCTGTTCGTGTTCCTGGTCCTGGCGGCGCAGTACGAGAGCTGGTCGCTCCCCCTCGCCATCATCCTGATCGTGCCGATGTCGGTGCTCTCGGCCCTGATCGGGGTCACGATCCGCGGCCAGGACAACAACATCCTGACCCAGATCGGCCTCGTGGTGCTGGTCGGGCTCGCGGCCAAGAACGCGATCCTGATCGTCGAGTTCGCACGCGACATCGAGGCCCGCGACGGCAAGGGGCCAATCCCTGCCGTGGTCGAGGCCTGCCGCCTCCGCCTGCGCCCGATCCTGATGACGGCCTTCGCGTTCATCCTCGGGGTGGTGCCACTCGCGACCGCCACCGGCCCGGGCGCCGAGATGCGCCAGGCGCTCGGCACCGCGGTGTTCTCGGGCATGCTCGGCGTGACCTTCTTCGGCCTCTTCCTGACGCCGGTCTTCTACGTGGCGATCCGGTTCCTGACGATGCGCTTCTCGGGCCGGGCCGCCGCCCCGGCCAACGCCTCCGCCTCGCCGAGCGCGGCGGAATAGGCCCTCAGGCCGACAGGCGCTCCTCGGGCGGCCGGAGGCCGGTCAGCTCTTGGCCGGGCTCAGCGGTCCACCCATCCGCGGCCGCCGAGGCTGATCTTGGGCTTGGGCTTCTCGACCCTCTTCTTCGGCTCGGCGATCGGCTCGGTCCCGAAGCTCAGCCCCGATGCCCGGCTCTGGCTGGCGATCACCTCGCCCAGCGTCCCGCCGAGCGCGGCCATGCGCTCCGGGTCGATCGTCGACGCCACCGTCAGCCCCAGCGGCCGAAGGTGGGCGCGGTTGTAGCAGTAGAGGGCGAGCTTGATCCGCAGCTCCTCGGAGAGAGGCAGGACCGAGGCCACGACCTCGCGGGCTTCGGCGTTCTTCAGCTCCGCCACGGTTGCGAGGGGCAACGGGCAGTCGATTTCGCCTTGGGGCCCGTCCTTCATTCACCTTGTCCTTCCATTGTGCGCCGGTGCTGCCGAGCCGCTCCCCTCAACCCGGGCGGGCGGCCGAAGTTCACGGCGTGATGCCCCGCCCGTTACGCCCCTATGCGCGGAAGCTCCACCCCGATCCCGCCCTCCCCGGACATTCGGGTGGGGATCGGCTTCCCGCCCTTTTTCTCTCCCGCCAGTCGCGAGACGGCCTCTTCGTGCTGCCCGCGGACGCACGAGGGAGCGGCTTGAGCCCCCCTCTGCTCTGGACGACGGAACGATGTCTGCGCTGAGCCGCGCAGATGCCGCGGCACGCGGGCTGCGTCTCGTGATCGCACGGGCGCTGGACCTTGGAGAGGAATTCCGCTGACGCTCATGGCCGCATGAGCTTGCGCGCGAGCATCGCCCCTGCGCCGCGGACGCTGTCCCCTGGCCCTCCCGACATCACCTCCCCGGCCTTGATCGAGAACTCGGTCATGACCCGGAGTATCTGCTCGTCCGTCTGGGTGACGCCGGCGGCATCGAAGTCCTTGCGGATCGTGCTGAACACGTCGCCGCGATCAGGATGGAAAGCTGCCCGGGCAAGCGCCTCCGAATACTGATCGGCGTCCCGGCCCGTCTTCCCCAGTTTGCCGGCGGCCCACCTGCCGAGAAGCTTGTTGCGGAGGATCATCCTCCCTGGATCGTCGAAGCTGGTCATTCGACATTCTCCAATCGCCGGATGGTGGTTGCGGGGAAATTGCTTCGTCCGGAGGGTCCTCGTCCCGACAGGTCTTCGTGGAAGATCGTACTGGAATGAGGGCGAGGGCGACAGCTCGACGTGCCGCTTGCTTCAGCGGCAGAACGAGCGTCGGCCTGCGTCCAGGGTCCCGGTCGGTCCTTCCCTCGGACCTCGGTGCTTCAGCCATTCACCTGGAAGGCCTCGTCGACCGGGATCTGCATGGTGGTGACCAGCGCGTTGGTCTGCGCCGCCATGCCGACAATCTGGAGAAAGTGCCCGTATTGCGCATCCGTCATCCCCTTCTGGCGCGCGGCCGCCGTATGCGAGTGGATGCAGTAGCTGCAATTGTTGGTCGCCGAGACCGCCATGTAGATTAGCTCGCAGGTCAGGGAATCGAGCGCACCAGGCTCGACCATGATGGCCTTGAGGCTCTCCCAGGTGCGCTTCAGCTGCGCCGGATCGTTGGCGAGGCCGCGCCAGAAATTGTTCACGAAGTCGGATCTCCGGGTTCTCCGGATGTCGTCGAATACGGCCTTCACGGCCGGATCGCCCTCGACCTCCGCATCGGACCACAAGCGCACCGTCGCCATCTCGTACCCTTCTTGCCTTGAACCGATGCCGGGCCGGGATGCCGGGGGCTCACTTCCTCAGGAAACGTTCCTGCATGATCTCGAGCTGGAGCTGCTGGATCTCGGCCAGGCGTTCCCACTGCCGCGTGACCATGTGGTCGATCTTCTCGTGCAGGTGCCTGATCTCGAGCTCTGCCTTCAGGTTCACCTGATAATCGTTCAGCGACCGGAGACGGTCCTTCGCCTCCTGCCGCTTCTGGCTCATCATGATGATGGGCGCCTGCACGGCCGCAAGGCAGGAGAGCACGAGGTTGAGCAGGATGAACGGATAGGGATCGAACGCAGACCTGTCGGCGGCATAGGAGTTCAGCGCCATCCAGGCGACCAGGACGACCGCGAAGGAGATCAGGAAGGCCCATGAGCCGCCGAACGTGGCGAGGCCGTCGGACAGGCGCTCGCCAAGCGTCCGACGCTCGGCGAAGTCCTCCTCGATGTTCTCCGCGATCGTGTCCTGCCTGGCGATGCTCTCTGCGACCTGGCGGTCCAGTTCGCTGAACTCGCCATGCTCCTCTCTGAGCATCTCCTCCACGTATTTGCTGCGATAGCGGCTCACCTCCGCGCGGCTGACCAGCGCGTCTTCGGCGATGCCCGGGAAGTCCTGATGGATGCGCTCGGCGAGAGCAGGCCGGAGCGCGTCGAGGCGGACCAGATCCTTGCGCGAGCGTTCCCTGCCCGTGATGGCGCAGCGCTGCTTCTTGGCCGCACCACCGGTCTCCGCCGTCGCTGCGGGTCTTGAGACGTCCATCGGGCACCTCGAAAGGCTGGTGGGCTCGTATGCGCTCGTCCTGTCGGATCTTCAGGTTGGGCTGGCCTCCGGCCTCATTGCCCTCAGCTCCGGCCGGAAGAACAGGCCGGCCTGCAGGCTTTCGGCGATCCGCTCGGCCCGGTGCTGGAGGGCGGCGGCATCGGCCGGCTCCAGCACCTCGCGGCAGGTCTCGCCGAACAGCTCCAGCCAGCGTGCGAACAGGGCCGGCGTCAGGCCGGGAAGGCGCATATGCGCGCCGAAAGGGTTGCCCTTGTAGGTCCCGGTCTTGAACAGGACGGAGCGCCAGAACCCTTCGATCCTCGCCATGTGCTCCGGCCAGGAATCATCCGAGATGGCAGCCGCGAAGACCGGCCCGAGCGCCGGATCGCGCCGCGCCTTGGCGTAGAACCGGTCGAGCAGGGTCGCGAGGCTGGCCTCGTCGAGCGGCGCAGCCTCCTTCATCTCGGGGGATGAGGTGTCCTGCATGGTGCCCCGCGCTCACCGCGGGATGAGCGCCCAATAATCGAAGTCGAGAATGACGGCCGGGTGATACCCGCCCTCGGTCCGGCCGGGGAAGTCCGTGCAGGGCTGGTTCTTTGTCGCAATGGTCCGGATCCGGAGCGCGCCGACATCGAGGCGCCCCGGCAGGTCGGCCGTCTCGAGGATCTCGCTCCAGGCATAGACCGTGTCCCCGGCAAAGAGCGGCGCCACATGCCGGCCGCCATTGATGGCCGCCACATGGAAGGCGTTCGCGAGCCCGTTGAAGGACAGCGCGCGGGCGAGCGAGATGACGTGCCCGCCATAGATCAGCCGCCGGCCGAACCGCGTTCCGGTCGCGGCATGCGCGTCGAAATGCACCTTGGCGGTATTCTGGTAGAGGCGCGTCGCGAGCTGGTGCTCGGCCTCCTCCACGGTCATGCCGTCGACATGGTCGATGCGCTCGCCGACCGCATAGGCGCCGAAGTGGTGCGGCGAGCCGGACAGCTCGTCGTCCCAGGCCTTCAGGTCGATCGGCGGGCAGGCGAGCCCGAGCGATGCGGGCTGGACGGCGTCCGGGAGGCTCGGCACCTCCTCGCGATGCGGCCTCGCGCCCTCGGAAAGCTTCCGGACCATGACCCAGCGGCAATATTCGAGCACGGGCGCACCGTGCTGGTTGAAGCCGGTGGTGCGCACATGGACGATTCCGGTCTGCCGGTTGGAATTCTCCTTCAGGCCGATCACGTCCGAGACGGCCGTGAGGGTGTCGCCCGGATAGACCGGCTGCAGGAAGCGCCCATCCGCGTAGCCGAGATTGGCGACCGCATTCAGCGAGATGTCCGGGACGCTCTTGCCGAACACGACGTGGAAGACGAGGAGGTCGTCGAGCGGCGCGCCCGGATACCCGACGCTGCCCGCGAAGGCGTCCGCGGACTGCACGGCGAACCGCGACCCGTAGAGGGCGGTGTAGAGCGCTCCATCCGCGGCCGTGACCGTGCGCGGCGTTGCGTGCCGGATCGTCTCGCCGATCCGGAAATCCTCGAAATAGCGGCCCGGATTGGTCTTCATGCTGTCGCTCGCTTGCTCGGAGCCAAAGCTGTGTCCAGCCGACGCGACGCCGTCAATCTCCGAGCGTTCCCGCGGACACGAACCCACGCGGCAGGCGGCTCGCGCCGCCGGGGCAGGCCGGAGATTTTCGCCTCGGGCGGCCGTTTAACGTTTTTTGGCCCGGGCCACCCGTTACCGTGTCGGCTCCTCTTGGGAGACCCCTCATGTGCAACTGCGCGCATCATCTCGGCTTCTCGCGCCGCTCCCTCCTCAGGACAGCTGCCATTCTTGCTGCCGCCGGCCCCTTGCGGGTCGCTGCGGCCCGGGCACAAGCGGCGGGCGTGTCCGCCGAAGAGGGACTCAAGCGGCTTATGGAGGGCAATGCGCGCTACGTCGCCAATTCCCCGAACGTGCGCGACTATTCGGCCCGCCGCGCCGCCTCAGTGGCTGGACAGGCGCCCTTCGCCGCGATCCTGAGCTGCGCAGACTCGCGCGTCATCCCTGAACTGGCATTCGACCAGGGCCAGGGCGACCTCTTCGTCGTGCGCCTCGCCGGCAATTTCGTCCAGGACGATGGGCTCGCAAGCCTGGAATACGCCGTGCGCTTCCTCGGCACCCGCCTCGTCATGGTACTGGGCCACTCGAATTGCGGCGCGGTCGACGCGGCCATCAAGGTGATCAAGGACAAGGCCGAATTGCCGGGCCACCTGCCGGACCTGATCAACTCCATCAAGCCGGCGGTCGAGATCGCGCGGAAAGCCGAAGGCGGCGATCTCCTCGCGCGCGCCATCGCCGAGAACGTGCGGTTGAACGCGGAACGGGTGCGTGGCTCGCACCCCATTCTCTCCCAGGCCGCGTCGAGCGAAGGCCTGAAGGTCGTAGGCGGCGTCTACGAGCTCGCAACCGGGAAGGTCGAGCTGGTCGCCTAGAGGGGCACCTTCAGGCCGCGCCGGGCGCAGGCCGCCTGGACCGTGTTGCGGAGGAGGCACGCGATGGTCATCGGCCCCACTCCGCCAGGGACCGGCGTGATGGCCCCGGCGACCCCGGCCGCCTCCGCGAAGGCGACGTCGCCGACGAGCCTCGTCTTGCCCTCGCCGGCCGACGGGTTCGGGACGCGATTGATGCCGACATCGATCACGGTCGCGCCGGGCTTCACCCAGTCGCCGCGGATCATCTCGGGCCGGCCGACCGCCGCGACGAGGAGGTCTGCGCGGCGGCAGACCTCCGGAAGGTTGCGCGTCCTCGAATGGGCGATCGTGACCGTGCAGCTCTCGGCCAGGAGCAGCTGGGCGACGGGCTTGCCGACGATGTTCGAGCGGCCGACCACGACTGCGTTCATGCCGGACAGATCGGGGTGGACGCTCTTGGCGAGGATGATGCAGCCGAGCGGCGTGCAGGGCACGAGCGCCTGCTGGCCAGTCGCGAGGAGCCCCGCATTGACAGGGTGGAAGCCGTCCACGTCCTTGGCCGGATCGATGGCGAGCAGGACCTTCGCCGAATCGATATGCGCCGGAAGCGGCAGTTGGACCAGGATGCCGTCGACCGCCTCGTCCGCGTTCAGCTGGCGGACGAGGGCCAGGACCTCGGCCTCGGAGGCATCCGTCGGCAGCTTGTGGTCGAAGCTCCGCATGCCGGCCTCGACCGTCTTGGCGGACTTGTTGCGCACATAGACGCGGCTCGCCGGATCCTCGCCGACGAGCACGACCGCGAGCCCGGGCGTGACGCCCTGCCCCGCAAGGGCGCGGACCGCCTCCGCGACCTTGCCGCGCAGCCTCTCGCCCTGGGCGTTCCCGTCGATGATCGTCGCGCTCATTCAGGTCTTTTCCGTTCCGCAGGCCGCCGCAAGCGCGCCCGCCAGTACCGCCGGATCACCCGCGATGGCCAGCGTCTTCAGGCGCGCGGTGGCGCCCGTCTCGAGCCGTACGGCCGAGGCCGCCACCCCGAGCGCCTTCGCCAGGAGCTTCCGCACCGCCTCGTTCGCCGCCCCGTCCTCCGGGACGCTCCTGACCCGGAGCTTCAGCACGGCGCGTCCGTCGCTGAGCCGGTCGACCCCGTCTATGGCGTCGCGCCCCCCGCGCGGCGTGACCCGGACGACCACCGACAGGCCGCCCGGCGTCTCACGCCAGGGCAGCTCCCCCATCAGAAGGCGACGGGATAGGCGTAGTCGCGGATCCAGCCCTGGATCAGGAAGATGAGCAGGAGGAGGATGATCGGCGAGATGTCGATGCCGCCGAGATTGGGCAGGATGCGGCGGATCGGCCGCAGGACCGGCTCGGTGATCTGGTAGAGGAAGTTCCAGATGGTGCGCACGACGTCGTTGCGCATGTTCACGACCCCGAACGCGACCAGCCAGCTCATCACGGCCGAGGCGATGAGGATCCAGACATAGAGCTGGAACGCCAGCATGATGACGTCGAGGAGCGCGCGCATGGGAGATCTGAACCGCCGCCGGAAGTGTCCAGGCCATGTATCCGGCCGACCCGGCCGGGACAACCCAGTGATGCGGATGCGGTGATCGGGCTAGCCGCGCGCGTCGCGGCGAGATGCGCGAAACCATCCCGAGGTCAAGGCGAGGTCAACGCGAGCTCGCGCGAGGCCACGACGACCTCAAGACGAGGTCAACGAGGCAAAAAAGAGCGAATTGCGACGAGAAGAAGCCGCCCGGAGGCCGCGATCGCCGTTGACGCGCAGCGAAGCGCGCCCTACAAGGCCGGCGCCCTGGGGCTGTAGCTCAGATGGGAGAGCGCTGCAATCGCACTGCAGAGGTCAGGGGTTCGATTCCCCTCAGCTCCACCAGGGTATCTCCCCAAACTCCCAGTTTCCTGCTGCCCAGGAATATGGTCGTGTTTTCCGCGACTTAGCCGAGGGCCTCGCCTAGCCAGGCGGTCTCTGGGCGTGGATTGCGGTCTCCATGGCGCCGATTGGCGGCCCAGTCTCTGAGCCCTCCAAAACCGTTTCCAAAGATGCCGATGCGACGTGCCTTCATTCCCCTGTCGCTCGGCCTCGCCCTGCTCGCCTTCGGCGCGGCAGCGCTTCCCCTCCCCCGCGATGCGCTCTGGCTGGTGGTGCGCTCCTGCATCGTGGCGCAGGAGACCTTCGGCAACCCATTCCCCTGCCTGAAGGTCGATGCCGGCCAGGGTGCCGGGCCCGGCTACGCCATCGTCCGGGCGCCGGATCGCTCCACCCACATCATTCTCACGCCGCTCGTCCACATCCCCGGCGTCGAAAGCCCGGAGCTGCTGCGGGATGGTGCGGGCGCCTATTGGCGGGCCGCCTTCGAGGCGCGGCGCTATGTGGTCGAGAGCGCAGGCGGGCGCATCCGGGAGGGCGACGTCGGGCTTGCGCTCAACTCGATGGACACCCGCAGCCAGGACCAGCTGCACATCCATGCCGAGTGCTTCCGGCCGAACGTGCTGGCGACGCTCCGCGCCTCCGCTCCACCGCCGAACGCAGGCTGGGGACGCCTTCGCGCAACATTGGAAGGGGAACCGTATCTCCTTCGTACGATCACGCGAGCGGAGCTCGACGCCACGAACCTATTTGCCCTGCTTGCCGCGATGCCGGGAGCCGGCGGCGATCCAGCTCGCTCAAAGGCGCTGCTGATCGAGGTTGGCGACCTCCTCGTCATCGCCGCGACGCGATCGAGCCGGCGCAGCATTGAGAGCCTTCTCGACCACGGCTGCGCACGCACTCTGAAGCAGGGCTGATCGCAACCCGAGCCCCCGCTCCTGCTCAGCCCAGGATGCCGGCAGGTCGATCAGGGTCTTGAGGCCGATGCCGCGAGGCAGGCGGCCATCGACGATCGCCTTGACGATGGCAGGCGACAGGAAGGCAAGCGAGAGCGTCATCCGAACCGAGCGCTCCGTCAGGCTCTCGCGATTCGCGATCGCGTCTGTGCTGCCGATTGCCGACGAGGTGAGCTCGCCCATCCAGGACCGAGCCTTCGCGATCGCCCGCAGGATGCGGGTCCGGTCCTCAGCCTTCATCGGACGGACCCTCGTGTCGGCACCGGGCGGGACGATGATCTCCCGCCGCCTGCGGGACGGGGCCCGGGTCCAGGCGACCTCGATCCTTTGATCATCGGACCGGGTGACGACGAGGCACTCCGCTTCGACCGTCACGCTCTTGCAGTGCTGCCCGATGAGATCGGCATCACTCTCCGGCTGCCGATGGGCTGGGATGATCGACCTGAGAGCCCCGATCACGGCAGCCTCGATCTCCGGCGCCGCGACGCGGGTGATGGCGGGACGGTCCCGGCCCTGCAGCACGGCTTGCGAGACATAGTAGCGGTAGCGCTTAGGCCCCTTCCGGGCATGGGTGGGTGTCATGGCATTTCCATGCTCGTCCCGGATCCGGCCGATGAGGAGGTGGTCGGAGGCGAGCCGCTGGCGGATGTGGCTGCGGGTATTGCCTGCGAGCTGCGCCTGGACGGCCTCGAAGGTCGCAAGATCCAAGATCGTGGGATGCTGGCCCTCATGCACCCGGCCCTTGTGCGTGAGCCGCCCGACATAGATCGGGTTCGACAGGACCTTATAGAGGTGCCCGCGGCTGAACGGCTTGCCGCCCGTTTGCCGCCCTGCCCCGTCCGTCCGCTCGGGTACGACGATCGTATCTCGGTCGAGGCTGCTCTTCAGCAGGCTGACTGACCCAAGCTCGCGGTAGCGGCTGAAGATCGTGCGGATCAGCTTGGCGTGCTGCTCCACGATGTGGAGCGCGCGGGTCTCGACCCGGTACCCGAGCGGCACCACACCGCCCATCCAGATACCTTTCTTCTTCGACGCCGCGATCTTGTCCCGGATGCGCTCGCCTGTGACCTCCCGCTCGAACTGCGCGAACGAGAGCAGCACGTTCAGCGTGAGCCGCCCCATGCTGGTCGCCGTGTTGAAGGCCTGGGTGACCGACACGAACGACACGCCGTGCGCATCGAACAACTCGACGAGCTTGGCGAAGTCGGCGAGGCTTCGGGTCAGCCGGTCGACCTTGTAGACCACGATGACATCGACCCGGCGAAGCTTCACCTGTTCGAGGAGGCGCTGCAGCGCGGGTCGGTCCAGCGACCCGCCCGAGAACCCGCCGTCGTCGAAGCGGTCGCGGATCAGCCGCCAGCCCTCGTGGGCCTGGCTCTTGATGTAGGCCTCGGCCGCCTCCCGCTGGTTGTCGAGCGAGTTGAAGTCCTGGTCCAGCCCGTGCTCGGTCGAGACCCGGGTGTAGATGGCGCAGCGGAGGGTCGGGCGGGCATTCACGATGCCGTCCTCCGATCCTGTGATCCCCTGACGTTCTCCTTCTGTCTCAGCCCGAAGAAGCGCGGTCCGTTCCAGTTCGTGCCCGTGATGGCGCGAGCCACCTTGGAGAGGCTCTCGAAGCGCTGCCCGTTCCAGGCATAGCCCTCCTCCAGCACCATGACCCGGTGCAGATTGCCCTCCCACTCACGCACGAGCAGCGTGCCGGGCTTGGTGCCGCGCAGCTCGGGCGGGGGCAGATCGCCCTCCCCTCGCTCGAGCCGCTCCAAGGCCCGAATGGTCTCGCGGTCGAGATCACCGAGGGCGTCCGCCTGGACCCGGTAGGCTAGGATCCGCTGCAGCACGGAGCGCGGCAGGCCCTCCGGCGCTGCGCGCCCGAACAGCACGCGCCACCGGCGGCGTAGGCTGGCGAGGTCCGTCGCGGTGAGCCGGGCAAGATCGGCCTCGAGCCGATCTTCCGAGTTCCGGGACATAGCCGGCCCCGCTTAGGCCAGCGCCGCCTCTGCGCCTTCCGCCTGCTTGGCGCGCGAGCGGCGCTTGGGTGCGGCAGGCTCCTCGACCACGATCCGGTACGCGGTCGTGCCATCCTCGCGCGAGCTCTTGAGCAGCGGCTTGCCGGCTGAGCGCAGTCGCGATAGCGCGGCCCGGGTGGTATGCGGCAACCAGCCGGTTGCGCCCATCAGCTCAGCGATGCTCGCCCCCTCCGCGCGCCCAAGGAGCTCCAGGATCATGGTCTGCTTGGTGGCCGGACCCGGCGCGGCACCCGCTTCGGCCTTAACCCGCGTCTGCCGCGGCGGGCGAAGCCCGATCGCCCGGTAGCCGGCCCGGGTCGGCACATGCCCGCGCTCCTCGGCGCGGATCAGTCCGTCGCGTTCGAGGCGGCCGAGGAGCCGCTGCCGCGTCGCCGGCTTCGTCGCCTCCGGAATCTCGACCGCACCGCCTCGTTCGGCAGCCGCAAGGAGGATGGTAGTCTCAGTCTTGCTCAGGTTGATGGTGGTCATATGGCTGCCTCCTTGCCGGGACGAGCCCCGGCACCACCCCGGCCCCGCGATCGGCCAGGAGGCCGGCGGGGTCGAGCGAGGAGCGGGTCGAGGCGGCCAGGCTAAGGTTCAGCCCGCCCTCCACGGGAGCCACTCACGCTCCGTTCGCCCCGACAGTCCAGTCTAATAAGCACCTTGGCGCGACCATTCTGCAGAAGCGGGAAGCTTGACCGTTCCCAGGACCAACAACATATCAATGATCGGGCAGCATGGAGGACCAATTGCAGGACCAGGGCCAAACATCCACGAATGATCTTCAGCTCCTCACGGCCGAACTCGTGGGATCTATGTCGCCAACAACACGGTGCACACGAGCGAACTGCCAGGTCTGATCTCGTCGGTGCACGCCGCCTTGAACGCTCTACGGCAACCGAAGGCAGCAGAACCTGAGAAGCCCACCCCGCCTGTCCCGATCAAGAAGTCGGTCACTCCGGACTACCTGATCAGCCTGGAAGACGGCCGCCGCTACAAGTCGCTGAAGCGCCACCTGGCAGGCAAAGGCGTGACGCCGGCCGAGTACCGCCAGAAATAGGGTCTGCCGTCCGACTATCCGATGACAGCGCCGGCCTATTCCGAGCGGCGCTCGCAGCTCGCCAAGACGATCGGCCTTGGCCGCAAAAAGGAAGAAGCTCCGGCTCCTCCCACGAAAAGCCGCGAAAGGAAGAAGTCAGCAGCTCCGGCCGGGATGGTCTGACGCGAAGAGGGCGGCCAAGACCCGAGCATGCCCATCCTCTCTGCGCGTGCGCGCGGAGGCAGCAACGCTCCTGAAGGCAAGGTCTGACCCATTGCGGAGCTTCGAAGCGTCAGCCTAGTGGTAGCACGGCAGACCCAGCCCGGAGGCAAACCTCAGGGAGGACGGCATTGTCACGTTCGCCGCTCGCGGTAGCATCGGCGAATGCGCCGCTCGCCGTTCTGTGGTCACCGTTTCCCGCCTGATGTCATCCGGCAGGCGGTGTGGCTCTACCTGCGATTCACGCTCAGCTTCCGGGATGTCGAGGACCTGCTCGCGGAACGCGGCATCGACATCTCATACGAGACGATCAGGCGCTGGGTGCTCAAATTCGGGCCGATCTTCGCCCGCGAGCTTCGACGGCGAAGGCCGCGCCCGAGTTCGATCTGGCACCTCGACGAGATGGTGATCCGGATTGGCGGCGAGCGGCTCTGGCTCTGGCGAGCCGTCGACAGTGAAGGCGAGGTGCACGAGATCCTCGTCCAGCGACGGCGTGACACCAAGGCGGCGCTCCGTCTGATGCGGAAGCTTCTTCGCAAGCAGGGCTTCACCCCGACCGTGATGGTGAGGGACAAACTCGCCTCATACGGCTGTGCGCGTCGGAAGCTCGGGCTCGCCTGTCGCCATGACCGAGGGCTCCGCGCCAACAACCGTGCTGAAAACTCCCACCAGCCGGTTCGAGGCCGTGAGCGCAAGATGCAGCGCTTCAAGTCGGCCGGTTCGGCTCAACGGTTTCTCTCGGCTCACGCGGCGGTTCACAACACCTTGAACGTACAGCGCCACCTGATCTCCCGCCCAACCCTTCGCCTATTTCGGGCCAAAGCTCACGAGCGGGGGCGGACCGCAACGGCAAACTGATCACGGAAGATCCAATCAGCACCGCGTCCGCGCGGCCGTAACGTGACAATGCCGCGGCAGGGCTGCCGGTGGTCTGCATCGAGACCCGCCATACGAAGGCAGCTATCTCCGCGATGATCAACAAGAACGACGGGAACGACGCGCGCTCGATCACGCAGATTATCCGGTCGGGCTGGTTCAAGCAGGTCCATATGAAGTCGGCCGAGAGCCAGGAACTACAGACCTTGCTGACGACACGCCGCTTCCTCGTGAACAAGCTGCGCGATCATGAGAACGAGATACGCGGCGCCCTTGGCCCACGGGTTGAAGGTCGGGCGGGTGTCTGTGGCAGGGTTCGCCGGGCGAGTTCGTGAGCTGGTGGCCGGCAATTCACGGCTGGAGCTATGTATGGAAGCGTTGCTGCGCTGCCGCCAGGCTCTGATCCGCGAGCTTCACGATCTTCACCTAGCGCTGCTTCGGATCGTGAAGAACGACGAGGTCTGCCGCGCGTTCTCCGCCTCGAACTCCTTCGGGCTCACTTCGTCACGCTTCAAGCTGCCGTACTCGCTGCAGCAGCGATAGAACATTCACCTTCGTCACGCCGATCAACAGGATCGCCTCCGCAACCGTCCAACCTTGTGCCATCAGCCCCTCACCCAGTCGTGTCGCCGTGACGATCCCCTCGGGCTTGTGGCGCCTCCTCGACATAGAACAGTCCTCCACTGGGTCTAAGACCATAGCCCAGGGAGGACCACCTCTCAGGAAAAGAACCAGACATTTTCGATTACCTCCGGCACTTCTACAATGCGGCCAAGCGCGTTCTACTTCAAATTGCGTATCATTTTCAAGTTCAAATCGGAAATTTGTTCGATAATGACGGTGTGTCCACCGAGCCGGCATCAGGCCACATCTACCTGAGCTTTCGTACTCTGGCACGCCGTCCGATGCCCGAAGGAAGGACGTTCTTTTTAGCCCCAGCGCCGTCTCGCGTGCCGGTCAGTGTCTCCACCTCAGGGATCTCAGCGATCAAATCAACAAACGACATCGCCGAAGCGACATGCTCGTTCATTGCGGCGGCCGCGGCCGCGTCATCGCCTGCTTCCAATGCCTGGAGGACCGCATCATGTCCGGCGATGGAGCGTTCGAGTCCGCCGGCGCGGCTGAAGGGATAGCGGCGATAGGCTTGAAGCCGGCTGCGGATGTGACGAACCTGGCCGAGCAGATAGTCGTTCTTGCTCGCCTTGTAGATGATCTCGTGAAACGCTTGGTTCGCGTTGGCGTATCCCGAGGTGTCGCCTCCTTCGACATAGCTGCGCGCTTCGTTGTGGATCGCGTTCAGCTCTGTCAGCTCCTGTCGCGTTATGCGGCGCGCGGCGAGGCCGGCGCAAAAGCCCTCAAGACAGGTGAGAACTTCCCACATCGCGACGATTTCGCGAACCGTGAGGCGCGTAACAACCGCGCCGTGGCGCGGTCGGAAGGTGACGAGATTAAGCGTCGCGAGCTGAAGGAGCGCTTCCCGAACGGGCGTCCGCGAAATCTCGAAACGACTACAGATCTCCTGTTCGTCGAGTCGATCGCCCGGACCGTAAGCTCCGCTCCTGATCTGCTGCTCAAGCCAGTCCCGGACGGATTCCGCCCGGGACGCGTCCTGAGAATTCCCACTGGGCAATAGTTCGTCCTCTCGCAGCGAGGCAGCAACCTCTATAGCATAGCCAAATCGAACAGCCTCGGCGCTCCGGGACAGCTGCTTCCAGCCCTGACTTTGTGATCCGATCGGCGGGACCGCTCGGGCTAGCGGCCTTGGATCGCTACGGACGCGTCACGCGTCACCGCCGCGTCATTCCGCGCGCTTAATCTAAACGCCCGGTAGTCGTCCGCCGCGATGGCGTCGCAGATGGCCCTGTATTTGTCGAGACCTGCCACATACGGCATGAATACCCGCGGCTTCCCGGGAATGTTGGCGCCGGTATACCAGGAATTGGCCCGTGGGTAGAGGGTGCTGTCGCCGACCTCGTTGACATGGGCCACCCAGCTATCTTCCGTCGCTGCATCGGCTTCGATGCGCGTGATGCCGCGCTCGCGCAAGCGGGCGAGGCAATCCGCGATCCAGTCGATGTGCTGCTCGATCGACGCGATCATATTCGTTTTGACCGACGGACTACCGGGCCCGGTGACGAGGAACATGTTCGGAAAACCGGAAACCGCCAAGCCGAGATAAGTCCGCGGTCCGTCTCGCCACTTCTCGGCCAAGTCGCCGCCGGTCGAGGTGGTGATCTTGATGTCGAGAAGCGCTCCCGTCATCGCGTCGAAGCCGGTTGCGAAAACGATGTCGTCGAGTTCGTATTCCCTGGCGCTCGTGCGCAGGCCGCTCTGCGTGATCTCGATGATCGGAGCCGATTTCACGTCGACCAGTGTCACGTTCTCCCGGTTGAAGGTCTCGTAATACCCGGTGTCGAGGCAGAGCCGCTTGGTCCCGATCGGATGGTCGTCAGGGCATAGGAGTTCGGCTGTTTTCGGATCGCGTACGATCGAGCGGATTTTTCGACGGACGAACTCGGATGCCGTCTCGTTGGCCTCCTCCGAGGTCAGGAGGTCTGTGTAGGCGTAGAGGAAGCTGATATTGCCGCCCGTCCCCCACTTCTGCTCGTAGCGCGCCGCCCGCGCGTGTTCCTCGTCCTCCAGCGCCTTCTTCGCTGGCGGGGGATGCCCCGCGATGCCGAAGGGCGTGCGCCGGGCCTCGGCCCGACGATCCGCATAGGCGCCCTTATGCGCGGCGGACACCTCTGGGGTCAGCGGCCGGTTGACGGCCGGAACGCTGAAATTCGCCGTGCGCTGAAAAACGGTCAGATGGAAAGCCTGCTCGGCGATGATCGGGATCATCTGGATACCCGATGAACCCGTTCCGATCACGCCCACGCGGCGGCCCGTGAAATCGACGCCCTCGTGCGGCCAGAGGGCGCTGTGGAACCAGCGCCCCCCGAAGCTCTCGAGCCCCTGGAAGTCGGGCACGCGCGGCAGGGAGAGATTGCCGGTCGCCATGATGCAAAAGGGGGCCTTGTACCGGTCGCCGCGGGAGGTCTCGACCGTCCATAGCGCCTCGTCCTCCTCGAACCGGGCGGCCGTCACGCGCGTGGAGAACTGGATGCTGCGGCGAAGGTCGAACCGGTCAGCGACGTGATTGGCGTAGCGAAGAATATCCGGCTGAGCCGAGAACCGCTCCGGCCATTCCCATTCCTGCTGCAGGTCCTCGGAGAACGAGTAGGAATATTCCAGGCTTTCCACGTCGCAGCGCGCGCCGGGATAGCGGTTCCAGTACCAGGTGCCGCCGACCCCATCCCCGGCTTCGATGGCTTGGACGGTCATCCCGGCGTTCCGGAGGCGGTGGATCGCGTACAACCCCGCGAAGCCGGCCCCAACGACAATGACGTCGAACCGCTGCCCGGAGCCTTGATTCTGGCCCGACATCTCGCCTCCCGATCGATTGCAAAAAGTGTGTTGTATATTGATACGCCGCTTCCGAATATTTCTCTCCCCCAGACGACTGTCAAGCCGGACTCGCGGAGCGTGTTCGTTAACGGTCTCCGCGGCCCGTCGGGGCCCCGCTGCAGGCCCGTCGGGGAACGGCAATCCCGTATACCAAGCGACTCGTTGTGTACATTTAATGTCTTGCAATCGCCACTAGGCTCTGGTCATCTCTGCGCATGAGCCGGGGGCCGCAGCGCGGAACAGCCGGGCCGAAAACCTATCAGGGAGGAACGGGTAGATGAGGTTGTCGAGGGTACTGGCGTGCGCCGCTGTCTTGTCCCTCGCCCTCGGGGCCGCGCCATCGGCGGTGAAGGCACAAGGCAAGGGTTTCTCGGGGAACGCCGTCAAGATCGGCGTTCTGACCGACATGTCGAGCATCAACGCCCATATGGGTGGCCCAGGCGCGGTCACGGCGGTCCGGCTCGCGATCGAGGACGCTGGCCCGATCGGCGTCCCGGTGGAGCTGGTCTTTGCCGACCACCAGGCGAAGCCCGACGTCGGCGCGAGCATCGCCCGTAAGTGGTATGAGAACGACGGGGTCGACATGATCACCGAGCTTACGAACTCGGCGGTCGCGATTGCCGTCCAAAATCTCGCACGGTCTCTCCAGAAGGTCGATCTCGTCACGGGAGGCGTCGCGGACGATCTCGTCGGCAAGAGCTGCTCGCCCTGGGGCATCCACTGGACGTACGACACCTACAGTCTCGCGAATGGCACCACTCGCACAGTGGTGCAGCAGGGCGGCAAGAAGTGGTTCTTCATCACCGCCGACTACGCCTTCGGGCACGCCATGGAGGCCCGCGCGACGGCCGTCATCAAGTCCATGGGCGGAACCGTCGTAGGCGGCGCCCGCGTGCCCCAGGGCACGGCAGATCTCTCGTCCTACCTCCTCCAGGCGCAGGCGTCCGGCGCGGACGTCATTGCCCTAGCCAATGCAGGGACAGACTTCGCGACCGCGGTGAAGCAGGCCAGCGAGTTCGGCGTCACACAGAGCGGGAAGCGACTGGTGGCGACAATCATCTTCATCCCCGAGATCGACGCGCTCGGGCTTGAGGCCGCGCAGGGCCTCGCGCTGACAACCAACTTCTACTGGGATCGTGACGAGCCGAGCCGGGCCTTCGCGCAGCGCTTCATCGCCCGCTCCGGAAAGGAAGCTGTCCCGACGGAGCCCCAGGCGGCAGTCTATTCGGCGACGCTGCACTACCTCAAGGCGGTCAAGGCGGCGGGGACGGACGACGCGACGGCCGTCATCGCGAAGATGAAGGAGATCCCGATTGAGGACTTCTTTGCCCGCAACGCCTCGATCCGAGATGACGGGGTCCTTGTCCACGATCTCCTCCTCGCGCAGGTGAAGACCCCGGCCGAATCCAAGAGCCGCTGGGACTACTACAAGGTCCTCTCCACCATCTCCGGCAAGGACGCCTTCCTGCCGCTTTCCGAAAGCACCTGCCCGCACCTCAAAAAGGGCTGAGCGTCCGGCGGACTGACCGAGACTTAGCACGATGGCATTCTCTCTGGCCGCCTTCTGGGGGCAACTCGTCCTGGGGCTGGTCAACGGAGCGTTCTATTCGCTGCTGAGCCTCGGCCTCGCGCTGATCTTCGGAATGATGGGCGTGATCAACTTCGCCCATGGCGCGTTGTACATGTGCGGCGCGTTCTCCGCCTGGATGCTGCTGAACTATCTCGGCATCGGCTATTGGGGCGCTCTCGTGCTCGTGCCGATCCTGCTCTTCGCGCTTGGCGTCGGGATCGAGTCGACGCTCCTGCGCCCGCTCTACCGGATAGACCCGGTCTATGGCCTGCTCCTCACCGTCGGGCTCGTCCTTGTCATCGAATCCGTCTTCCGCCTCGCCTACGGCATCTCCGGGCGCCCCTATCCGATCCCGTCCTCGCTGCGTGGCGCGGTCAATCTGGGCTTCATGTACTTGCCGCTCTACCGGCTCTGGGTGATCAGCCTGTCGCTCGCGACATGTATCGGCATCATTGTCCTCGTCGAATACACGAAGTTCGGCTCCTACCTGCGTGCTACCATGGAGAACCCGACGCTGCTCGGCAGCTTCGGGCTCGACGTCGCGCGGATTCGCAGCGCCACCTTCGGGCTTGGCGTTGCGCTTGCCGGCTTCGCGGGCGCGATGGCCGCGCCCATGCTCCAGGTCAGCCCGCTCATGGGTGCGCACCTAATCATCGTGGCCTTCGCCATCGTGGTGATCGGCGGGATCGGATCGATCAAGGGCACGGTCGTGACAGGCATGTCGATCGGCGTGATCGAGGGTCTGTGCAAGACGGTCTACTCGCCCGCGGCAGGTATCGTCGTCTTTGTCGTGATGGCTGTTGTGCTGCTGCTCCGCCCGAGCGGCCTGTTCGGGCGGGTCTGATGAGCGAACAGACTTCTCGCGCCGTTGCGGTCGGCCTCGTCTCTCTGGCGATGATCGCCGCGCCGGCCTTCGTCTATCCTGTCTTCGTCATGAACGCGCTCGTCATGGCACTCCTGGCCTCGTCGTTCAATCTCATGTTCGGCTATACTGGCCTCCTCTCCTTCGGCCATGCCGCCTTCTACGGGATCGGCAGCTATGGGGCGGCGGTGCTCCTGAAGGAGGCGGGCTGGCCGATGCCGCTCGCGGTCATGGGCGCGGTCATCGCGAGCATGGTCGCCGGCTTCGTCATCGGCAGCCTGGCGGTCCGGCGTCGTGGCATCTACTTCGCGATGATCACGCTGGCGCTGGCCGAAATTGTTCATTTCGGGATCGTCCAATGGCCTGCGGCGGGCGGCGAGAATGGGCTCCAGGACGTGCCGCGCGGCTCGCTTTTTGGGCTCGATCTCGCCCGCTCGTCGACGCTGTACTACGTCGTTCTCGCCATCGTAGCGGCAGCGCTCTTCTTGACCTATCGGATCATCCACTCGCCGTTCGGCCGCGTCCTGCACGCGATCCGCGACAATGAGCCCCGAGCCGTGTCACTGGGCTATTCCGTGGACCGCTACCTCCTCCTCGCTATGATCCTGTCCGCAGGGCTCGCGGGCCTTGCAGGAAGCATCAAGACGCTGATCTTCCAGTTTGCGACCCTCAACGACGTCCACTGGGGCACGTCCGGTCTCGCCGTCCTCGCATGCCTTATCGGAGGGACGGGCACGTTCTGGGGGCCGATCATCGGCGGCGTGGTTCTGTCGCTTCTCTACAGCCTGCTGGCAGAGTCCGGCGAGTGGGTGTCCCTGATCCTGGGCCTGATCTTCATCCTCTGCGTTCACCTGTTCCGGGACGGGATCATGGGGCGGGCGCGGGTCCTGACTGAGAGACTCAAGGCCGCAGCCGCCATGCGTGCCTGAGAGGTGGCGCGGCTCGGGCGACGGGAAACGATCGTGAGATTCGATCGGCGCCGCCCTGCTAGAGCTTCACGCAGGTCAGGGTGTACCAATCAGCCCGGTGCGGCGCCGAGGTCAGCGTTCGCCAGGAACTCGATGATGCCGGAGAAGTCGCGGTCAGCGGGCACGCGGTCCGCAAAGAGGCCATAGAGTTGGGCGGCGTGCGCGCCGAGCGGCGTTGCCGCCCCGGTGGCCTGCGCCGCCTGCTGCGCGAGGCGAAGGTCCTTCAGCATGAGGGCCGCCGCGAAGCCGGCCTTGTAGCCCTTGCTGGAGGGCACGTCCGGCAGGATGCCGGGTGAGGGGCAATAGCTCGTAAGCGCCCAGCTTTGGCCGGAGGATGTCGAGGCGACGTCGAACAAGGCGCGGGCGGAAAGGCCGAGTTTCTCGGCCAGGACGAAGGCCTCACTCACGGCGATCATCATGATGCCGGCGATCATGTTGTTGCAAATCTTGGCGCTCTGACCGGCGCCGGCGCCACCGCAATGAACGATGCGGCGGCCCATCGCTTCGAGGATGGGCTTGCCGCTTGCGACAGCTGTCTCCTCCCCGCCGACCATGAACGTCAACGTCGCCGCCTCGGCGCCCGTCATGCCGCCCGAGACCGGAGCGTCAAGGCTCGGCGATCCCGCTTCGGCAGCCAGGCGATGCACCTGACGTGCGCTCTCGGGATCGATCGTGGAGCAATCCACGATCAGCGCGCCCTTCGGGATCGCGGGCAGGCATGCACGGACGACCTCGACCACATGCTTGCCGGCCGGCAGCATCGTGATGACGATCTCCGCCTTCCGGACACAATCGTCGGCCGATTGCGCTGGCGCGACTCCGGTCTCGGCTGCACGAGCCACGTTCGCTGCGACGATGTCGTAGCCCTTCACGGCGTGCCCGGCTTTCACGAGATTGGCCGCCATCGGCACGCCCATGTTGCCAAGTCCGATGAATGCAATTCTGGTCATAGCACCCCTCCCTGATTGTTGTCGTGGCATCCGTCGAGCCAAAGACAGCTCACATGGCATCCGGTGCAAGCGGCCTCCGCCGGTGTTGGCGGGCCGTTCCGGCCGACCGTCCACTCCCTAGGCGCCGGCCGCCTCCTTGCGGCTGAGGAAGCGACGGATCCCATCGCGGTACTCGTTGGTTTCGGCGAAGCCGTACACCTCCATGCGATCGGCTACGGAGACGGGTGAGGGATCTCGCATCAGTCGCCGAAGCTGGCGCTTGTGGGAGCGGGCCGCCCAGCGACCGCTCCTGCAGACGTTCGCGACCGCCTTCTCGACCTCGATGCCGAGCATGTCGGACGGCGCCAGCCGCGTGACGAGCCGGCGGGCCAGCGCCTCCCGCGCCGTGAAGACGCGGCCTTCGATCAGGAGCTCCGCCGCAACCGAGGGTCCGACTAGGTTGTAGAGCGCCTGCGTCTCGGCGAAGGCCAGCGGGAACCCGAGCCTGCCGACTGGCGCGCCGAAGCGGGCCGTCTCATCCGCAAGACGCATGTCGCAGGCCGAGGCGATCTCCAGGCCGCCGCCCATGCAGGCGCCGCGGATCTCGGCCACGATCGGCACCGGACATTCCAGCAGCGCCGCAAGGCAGGCGCCCACGCCCTCTTCGTGAAAACGTACGACCTGGTCGCGCGTGCTCCGCATTTCGGCGAACTCCGAAATGTCCGCCCCGGCCGAGAAGGCCCGGTTCCCGGAGCCGCTGATGCGAATGCAGCGCAAGGTGGGGCTGGCTGAGAGCCGCTCGATCTCTTCGCGCAGTTGCACCCACATCGCGAAGTTCAGCGCATTCAGCTTCGCCTCGTTGCAGATCGTGACAAGGGCGACGTCGTCCTGTTCGTCGATCGCGATCGAGGCAGCCATCGTCGCGGGCCCTCTCACGCCGCAGATACCGTTGTGTCCGGCACACCAGATGCACTCGCCACGATCCCGGCACGCTGCAACCCGGCGATCTCGTGGGCCGACAGCCCGAACTGCTCGAGGATGTCCTCGGTATTCCCGCCCGCCAGCGGAGGAGAGTGACGGATCCAGTCGCCCTTCGCTCCCTCGATCTGAATCGGATTCGACAACTGCTTGAGGTCCCCCAGGGTGGGATGCGAGCAGGTCTCGATCAGCCCCAGATGAAGCACCTGCTGGTCCTCGAGAGCATCCGCGATGGAGTTGATCGGGCCGGCGGGTATCTGAGCCTTCAGGAAGAGTTCGGTCCACACCGCGCGCGTCTCGCGGGCGAGTTCACCCTCGATGATGACCCGCAATTCCTCGCGCCACGCCATACGAGCCGCATTGTCCCCGAAGCGAGGGTCGTCCCGCAGGTCGGGCCGGCCGATGATATCGCAGAGCTTCAGCCACATGCTCTGCGTCGCGGCGCCGATGTTCATGTCGCCGTCCGACGCTCGGAAAACTCCGTATGGAGCGATGACGGGGTGAACGTTGCCGGTCGGCTGGGCGACTTCGCCGAGCGACAGGTAGCGCTGGCCCTGCACGCTGAGCAGAGCGACCAGGCTCGCGAGCAGCGATGTCTCGACGCTCTGCCCCTTGCCGTCTCGCTGGCGGCAGATCCAGGCGTTGAGAACCCCTATCGCCAGCCACATGCCGGCGGTCAGGTCGCCAATGGCGACGCCGACGCGGGTCGGGCCGGTCTCGGCTGTCCCGGTTACGCTCATGAAGCCCGAGTGACCCTGGGCGATCTGGTCGAAGCCGGCGCGCTCGCTGAGCGGTCCGCTGGAGCCGTAGCCGCTGATGCTGGCGACGATCAACTCTGGCTTGAGGGCGCGCAGTTCCGTGGGGTCGAGGCCCATCGCCGCCATGGTGCCCGGCTTGAAGTTCTCGACGACGACGTCGCTCGCTAGCGCCATGCGACGGAGCAGTGCAAGCCCCTCGGCGCTGCGGAAGTTGATGAGGATGCTGCGCTTGTTGCGATTGCCGGAGAGATAGTAGGCGCTCTCCTCTCGGTCGAACGGCCCCCAGGTCCGGATCATATCCCCGCCCGGCAGCGGCTCGACCTTGATCACGTCCGCTCCCAGGTCGCCGAGAATCTGGCTGCAGAACGGACCGGACAAGGCGCGGCTCAGATCGAGCACACGCATGCCGGTCAAAGACAAGTCGGTCGGCTTCGGCATCTCGCGGTCTTTGGGCTCCAGCGATCAGGGCAGCCGAGAGGGAATTCGGTCAGCGTCACGGCCCCACCTTTATATACATAAATCGATCATACGCATACGACGTGCGTTCACAAGGGCAGATCCGGGTCGAGCGTCATGGTTGGGCGCAGCGCGATCCGTCTACTCCGCGAATAAAGCTCAAGGGATTTTGGCTTGTCTCAAGCGCTGCGAAGCAGATACCGTAGCGGCACCTGCATATCCAAAATCTCGACGACCGGCCCCTTACGGCCGCCTCAGTCGGGATAGCAGCCAGGGAGGGACAAACAACGATGGCCTTGAAGCGAATGCTGGTCGCCTTGGCGGCGACCTGCGCTATCACGGCAGCGGCCGCTCAGGAGAAGGTCAAGATCGGTGTACTCACCGATCTTAGTGGAGTGCTCAGCGCTTCCACCGGACCGACCGATGTCGAGGCGGCTCGGATGGCGATCGAGGATTTCGGCGGAAATGTGCTCGGCCAGCCGATCGAGCTTATCTCGGCCGACCATCAGAACAAGCCGGACCTCGCCTCGGTCATCGCGCGTACTTGGCTCGACACGGAGGGCGTCACCGCAATCGCCGACGTTCCCAACTCCGCGGCCGCACTGGCCGTCCAGGGGATCATCAAGGACCGCAAGAAGATCGCGCTGTTCAGCGGTCCTGCGACCGCGCGGTTGTTCAACGAGGACTGCGCCGCGACGAGCTTCCACTGGGTGTTCGACACGCGAGCGATCGCGCACGGGCTCGGCAACGCCATCCTCGAGCAGGGCGACAAGGACTGGTTCCTGATCGCCGCCGACTACGCTTTCGGTGCCCAGATGGCGAAGGATCTCGACGCGATCGTCAAGGGGCGCGGTGGCCGTATCAGCGGCATCGTGCGCCATCCCACTAACGTGTCGGATTACTCGTCCTTCCTGCTCCAGGCTCAATCATCCGGCTCAAAGATCGTCGCATTCGCGAACGCCGGTTTCGACACGATCAACGCCATCAAGCAGGCGAACGAATTCGGCATCGTGGCAGCCGGTCAGAAGATCGCCGCGCTCGTCGTCGTGATCAGCGACATCCACTCCCTGGGGCTGCGTCAGACGCAAGGGCTGGTCTCCGTCACATCCTTCTACCACGACCGGGACGAGGCGAGCCGGGTCTGGTCGAAGCGCTTCTTCGACCGGACCGGGCGTATGCCGGGCCAATTCCAGGCTGGTGTCTACTCCGCGGTCCTGCATTATCTGCGGGCCGTGCGCGACGCGAAGACGGCCCAGGCGGATGCCGTCGCCAAGGCCATGCGCGCAAGCCCTGTCGACGACTTCTTCGCGCCGGGCGCCAGGATCCGCAAGGACGGGCGGCTCATGAACGACATGTACCTTTTCGAGGTGAAGAAGCCCGAGGAATCGCAAGGTCCGTGGGACCTCTGGAACATTGTCGCGCGGCTGCCGGCGGAGGACATCATCGCTCCGCTGTCGGAGAGCACCTGCCCGCTCGTCAAAGCCCCCTAGGCGTTTGATCCGGCGGTGTATTGGTACATCGATCACCGCGCTGCGAGCATGCAATGCGGACTAGGTTCTTTCGGCATCGTCACGTTACGGCCGCGCGAAGACTTCGAAGCCGCCGGTTGCCTCGAGGACAACGAGGGCGACAGGAAGACTGCTGAGACGGTGGACAAGGATCCCGATCCTCCCCCGGTTTCGCGGACACGGGGGTTAGCTCGCTTTCCGCTCGGCCTGTTCGGGCCTGATGTAGCCGAGAGCCGAGTGGATCCGTTGCCGGTTTTAGTAGCCTTCGATGTAGGCGAACAGGTCGCGTCGGGCCTCGTCCCGGGTCGCCCGTCGGCGCTGGTGGACGAGTTCGACCTTCAGGATATGGAAGAAGCTCTCCATGGGAGCGTCGTCGTAGCAGCAGGCTGTGCGGCTCATGGACGGGACCGCCTTCATGCCGGCGAGCTGCTTGCGGTAGGCCTCGGCGGCATATTGGCTGCCGCGATCTGAGTGACAGACGAGACCGGCTGCCGGCTTCTGGTGTTGCTCGGCCATCATGAGCGCGACCGTCGTCAGCTCGGTGCGCATGTGATCCCGCATGGACCAGCCGACCACTTTGCGCGTGGCAAGGTCGAGCACGGCCGCGAGGTAGAGCCGGCCTTCGCCTGTCGGCAGATAGGTGATGTCGGCGAGCCAGACCGTATTCGGCAGCGAGGCCGAGAATTCCTGCTTCAGGAGGTTCGGAGCGATCGGCAGGTCGTGGCTGCTATCGGTGGTGCACGGCCGGAACCGCCGGCCGGCAAGGGCCCGGGTGCCGTGGCGGTGCATGAGGCGCTCGACACGACCGCGGCTGGCCGAACGTCCTTCGGCCCGGAGGGTGGCATGGACGCGGGGCGATCCGTAGCGGCCATGATGGCCGGCATGGACCCGGCGAACATCTGCGAGGAGTTGACGGTTCGCGGCTGCCCGGGCGCTCCCGGGACGAGACCGGCAGCCGTAATCGCCGCTGGGCGAGACGTCGAGCACGCGGCACATGAGACGCACCGGCCAGGTGCCCGCATGCTGCTCGATGAAGCGGAACCTCACTTCGGCATCTCCGCGAAGATGCCGATCGCTTTTTTTAGGACGTCGCGCTCCATCCGGGTCCGGTCGAGCTCTCGGCGGAGCCAGGCGATCTCGGCCGCCTGATCGGACGGGGACACGACAGGGCTCACCGGCGAAGCTCCCGACAAGCCTGCCGGTCGAGATCGCGATGCGGCCCCGTTCACGGCCGCACGCCATTGCCTCAACATAGAGGGCTGGATCCCGAGTTCGGCCGCGATCTGCATCTGCGGCCGGCCACTACTCTCCAGCAGCGCGACCGCCTCTCGCTTAAACTCGGGCGTGAACTCCCGTCTCGTCTTCGCCATCGAACACCATCCTCGCCCGCAAGGAGCGTATCAGAGCTGTCCGCGAAACCGGGGGAGGATCACAGCCGCTACCTCGTTATGAGCTCATGCCCCAGACCATCAGCGTTGGCCTGACTGCGAGCTTGCGAAATAGTCGTAAGGCAGCTCTGCTACTCGGGACCAGGTAACTTGTTTCTCACGGAAAGCATTCCAAGCATCGAATATGACCTTAAACCTTTGGTTAGACGCCGCGATCTCGTTGTACAGCTTGAAGGCTTCTATATAGCTCTGTTCCATCACGTCCTTAGGAAACGCCCTCAGCTGGGCACCTTGGCTGATGAGACGACGGACTGCGTCCGCGTTCTGAGCATCATATCGGGCGACACACATGACATTCGCCTCTGCGCATGCAGCCTCAAGGATTGCCTGATAATCTGACGGGAGGGCGCTCCACTTCTCAAAATTGACGTAAATCGACAGTTGTGCACTGCCTTCAGAAAACCCCGGGTAATAGTAGTACGGAGCGACCCTAACAAAGCCAAGCTTTTCGTCGTCATGCGGCCCGGTGAACTCGACCGCGTCCACAGTCCCCCGTTCCAGAGCCGGATAGATATCGCCTGCAGGGATCACCTGCGGTACAACCCCGAGCCGCGCCAGGACGTGCCCGCCGATCCCAACCGTTCGCATCTTGAGGCCTTTTAAATCCGAAACAGACCTTATCTCCTTCCGGAACCAGCCGCCCATTTGCGCGCCAGTGTTTCCGGCCGGGATGGCATGAACGTTGTACTCCTTCATGAAGTCTCGAACCAGAGCCAGTCCGCCGCCGTAATACATCCAGGCGTTATGCTGACGTACGTTCATTCCCCACGGGACCGAACTCTCAAACATGAAGGCAGGATGCTTGCCTAGAAAATTGTTCGAGGCAACGTGACAGCATTCGACGGTTCCGTTCTGCACGGCATCGAGCGCTTGCGATGGCCCGACGATCTCCCCTGCCGCAAACATCTGAATCTTGAACCGGTTGTTGGTGGCCGCTGCGACACGGTTTGCGATCATCTCCCCCGTACCAAATAGCGTATCGAGGTTTTTCGGATAGGCCGAGGCCATGCGCCAGCGAACCTCAGGGGCGGACTGCGCCGCCGCAGGCGGGGACATTGCCGCTACGGAGGTCACCACTCCGCCGCCTTTCAGAACTTGCCTTCTATCCAAAATTGTCGCCTCCACGAATGCGCCACAAACTCAGCTACTGCCGGATTGATGGGTATGCTTCCAGAATCGTCGAACCGGCCGCGATCCGCCGATGCGCCTCTTCTTCGGCTCTCTTGATCGCCTCAGCCGCCTGGAACACACCCTCGGTATAGTCGGTTTTCACAACACAGATGCCGTCCGGTCCTGCGGACAGGAAGTCCCCTTCACGGACGGGTACGCCGCCGAGGTTGATCTCTCGCCCTTTCTCGATTCTGAGCTCGCTTGCGGACATCCCGCCAAGGGTTATAGCTCGCGCCCAAACAGGGAACTCGCTCCTGAGTATTCCAGTGACGTCCCGGATTGGTCCGTCCACAACAGCTCCAAACATGCCGATTCTCGACAGCCTATGAGCGACCAGGTCCCCGATCACACCTCCGCCTGGATCACCAACGACCTCCACCGCGAGCACCCTCCCGGCAGGAAGGGTGTCGTATGCCTCCATGACCGCTGTTCGTCCTTGAGCTTCTCCGGGCGCGACACGCGTGACGCGAAGCGTGCTCACCAAGCCGCATATGGTTCGTTGATGCCCAGCGGGGCGAAGCTTAGGACTGACGACGGCGGCCTGAGTTAGATTACCGGACACTTTCTCAAGTGCATCGTATAACAACGTAGGCTCGATCTCGGGTCGTGATTGTCTCAACCGAATGGCTCCAAGGCCGGGCGGCCTGCTTTCGCTCAGCAACGCGGCGTCCCCTCCCGAGGGAGCTCCCGCGCAAGGTGAGACGGTTGCCCGCTTCGGGTCGAAAAGGTTCACCTGCGCTCGGGAAGAATCCTTACTCAGGGCAGTGGGAGCTGCGCGCGGCTTAGACCGCGGTGGCTCGCCACCATGGCTCCCACCTTCTAGAATTCTTGGGCATGAACAAGCGCAGAATCGCGATGGCCCGATCTAAATTCTAGATGGGCGCGGGACGGAGAAGGTGGCTAGGATGGAGGTACGGCAACTCCGGTATTTCGCGGCGGTGGCAGATGCAGGCAGCTTTTCTCAAGCCGCACGGACCCTTAACGTGGCTCAGTCTGCCATTAGCTATCAGATCACTCGCCTTGAGGAGGAACTCGGGACGTCGTTACTTGAGCGCCTCGCGCGAGGCGTCACTCTAACCGAGACCGGCCACGTGTTCCTGGCCCATGCCCTAACGATCCTCCGACAGCTGGAGGACGCTAGGCTGAGCGTTGACAGGCCGCCTGCTCAACTCACGGGTAGAGTAAGCGTCGGATTTCCGCCAAGTGTCTGCAACGCCCTCGCCGTACCCTTCCTTCAGGCAGTACGGAGTGAGATGCCAGGCATCGATATCGAACTAACAGAGCAGGCATCCGGAGACCTAGCCGCTCAACTCCAATCAGGGATCATCAATCTTGCGGTATTGTTCAACGATCGCGAGCTCGGAAAATTCTTGCGCCAACCTCTGGTCGATGAAGAGCTTTTTCTTATTTCGCGCGAGCCGATCGAAGCGGAATGCGGCGATGCCGTAACACTGCGCACCGCCCTTTGTCGGCCATTGATGCTTGCCTCTCAGCAGCAGGGGGTACGACAAATCGTGGAGCTTGCGGCCAGTGAGAAGCGATTGCCGCCGCCGAACGTCATTGCGGAACTGAACTCGGTCAGCATCCTGCGCTCCGCCTTGCTGGCAGGTATCGGCTCTACAATTCTTCCACCAATGAGCCTACAGCATGAACTAGCTGCGGGCCTCGTGCACGGGCGATCGATCTGCGACCCAGCACTGTCCAGACGGGTCTCGATCTGCGCCTCGACCATCGTTCCGATGGCACCTGCAACCTTGGCCGTGTTCAAGCTCACTCGGAGATTGGCCCACGGTCTGGCCCACAGCGGCGACTGGCGACATGCCCTGGCCGTGGCCTCCGCAGCTTGAGTAGCAGGTGGCATTTGATGGAGCCAGACCAAAGACGATTGGACACGCCTGTCGAGTGCAATGTCCCTTCGCGACAAGAAGCCCGAACGCGAGCCACTTTACCGTCTCCACCTGCAAGACGCAGTCGTTATTATGTTACGGAGCAATAATCCAAATGGCAGAATTCGCTAGTAGTCTTGATATCACCGAGACATGCCTGCAGAACATCCGTCAGCACGACGATCAAGTTCGCGAGTGACGCCCTCACGCCGCAGCAGGATGTGCAGCCGCCGATAGCCGAACCGCCGCCGCTCTGCGGCCAGAGCGCGAAGGCGCGTTCTCAGGCCGGCATCGTCCGCACGGCTCGGCGCATAGCGGTA
>JAFAEL010000113.1 GCA_023423995.1 Pseudomonadota bacterium
CCCCCCCCCCGCGACAGGTCCACGGCGACGCGGCGCCACCTCCGGCGACTGAATCGGCGCGGCAGTCGCGACTGCTGGGTCGGATCCGCCTTGGACGCCAGCGAGAAATACACGTTACGGAAGCCGCGCCATCTGGAGACGCGGACAAGATCGATCACGGTCTGAAGTGCTCCGCGATCAAGGCGGATGCCGCGACCGGATGAGTCGGGGCCAGGCCGTCCACTCGCCCCGATCTCGTCGAGCAACCTGATCACCCCTTCAGGCGTCACGATGCGCTCGAGCAGCGGCTCGGCCGCGAGCGCGAGCGTGCTGGCGGCAATGTTGGCGTCGGCCGACCCGGACCGTGAGCCCATGCCGGCCGCGGCAACCTGCCGGGTCAGCGACAGACGGAATGCGCGGAAATTCACCCGCTCGCCGATCGCCTGAACGTCCCGGGCTTCGATGGCCCTGGCGAGGCCGACCAGCGCCCAATAGGGCGACGCGACGTAGGCAGCCCAGAGCAGGACCAGCCCAATCGCGCTTCCAACGAACCAGCGCATCAGCCTCGTGTGTGTTTCGGCACCGACAGAGCCGCAACGGCGGCGCGGACGCACCAGCCAAAAGCCGATGACTCGATTCTCATAACGAGCGCGTGACCGGCGCTCAACCTATGGCGGCCCCCGGCCGGACGTGCTTGGTTCCCGGTCCCGGCCATGGATGGGCGAGCCCGGGACAGAGCGACGACAAGGAGGGGCAGCAGAGATGGCGGATACCGGAACGGCCGAGCGCGTGATCTGCTTCGCACACCCGGCCTACCGGCTCGTGCAGGCCTACGAGCCGCGGGCCGGCGACCGGGTGATCGAGGCCAAGAACGCCGACGAGTTGAAGGCCGCGCTCCCCGAGACGGACATTCTCGTCGCATCCTTCCTGTGGCGGAACGAATATGCCGCGTTGGCCCCGCGGCTCCGCTTCATCCAGTCCATCAGCGCCGGGACCGACCAGTTCTCGCGCGAGGTGCTGAAGAGCCATGGCATCCGGCTCGCGAGCGCGCAGGGAGCCAACGAGCGCGTGGTCGCCGAGCACGCGATGGCGCTCATCCTCAGCCTGACCCGACACCTCGGCCGGGCGCGGGACGACCAGCGCGAGCACCGCTGGCGCGGGATGATCGGCGATCCGGCCGAGCGCCAGCAGGAGCTCGGCGGCAAGACGCTGGTGATTGTGGGACTGGGGCGGATCGGGACGCGGCTGGCGAAGCTGGCGCGGGCCTTCGACCTGCATGTGGTCGGCGTGCGGCGCAGCCCACGCACGGCGGACGATATCGCGGACGAGGTGGTCTCGCCGGACCGCCTGCTCGATGTGCTGCCGCGGGCCGACATCCTGGCCCTCACCTGCCCGCTCACGCCCGAGACGGAGCGCATGATCCGGACGGAGCATTTGGCGGCGATGAAGCCGAGCGCCTACCTCATCAACGTGGCGCGCGGGAAGGTGGTGGACGAGGGCGCGATGATTGACGCGCTGTCGGCGGGCCGGATCGCCGGGGCCGGGCTCGACTGCTTCGTCGAGGAGCCGCTTCCCGCCCAATCGCCGCTCTGGGCCATGCCGAACGTCGTTGTCACGCCGCACAGCGCCGGCGAGACGAGCCGCTACGAGCAGAACGTCATCGAGATCTTCTCCGACAACCTCGACCGGTTGAGCCGCGGGGAGGAGTTGCGGAACGTCATCGTCTAAGAGGTAAGCCGTCCTTAACCATACCTGGGCAGAACGGGATCACGGCATCGCCTCATCACGGAAGTGCAGGATCACAGGACGGACCCGTTGCGGGCGGAAATCCCTTCAGCCAGGCTGATACTGGGCCAGGCGGCGATATCCGCGCTGGCCCGAGCAGGCCCTTACGCCAATCGGCCGACACCCCGGCCGATTGGCAGGTTGTAGAGATCGATTACGGATCTCTCCGTTCTTACGTCGAAGCTGAGATGCCCGCCGTAAGAGACTGATCTCACTATGCGAGTGCCTCGCGAACGGCTGCGATGATGCCGTCCTGGACCTCCTCGTCCAGGTAGGGGTGCATCGGCAGCGCGATCACCTCAGCCGAAACCTTATCCGACACCGGCAACCCGTTGCCGGGGCAGGGGTAATGCCGGTAGGCCGTCTGCCGGTGGACGGGTTTGGGGTAGTAGATGGCGGTCGGGATGCCGCGCTCCCGGAGAGCCGCGCCCAGCGCGTCGCGCTTCTCCGCCGAGACGCGGATCGTGTACTGGGCCCAGGTCGATACGATGCCTTCCTGAACGATCGGGGTGATCGCGACATCCCCCAGACCCTCCGCATAGCGGGCGGCGATGTCGTTGCGGGTCACGATCTCCTCGTCGAAGATCTTCAGCTTCTCCAGGAGCACCGCCGCCTGGATCGTGTCGAGCCGGCCATTCAGTCCGATGCGGACGTTGTCGTACTTGTCGACGCCCTGCCCGTGGTTCCGGATCGAGCGCAGGATGGCTGCGACCTCGTCGTCGTTCGTGAAGATGGCGCCGCCGTCGCCGTAGCAGCCGAGCGGCTTGGCCGGGAAGAAGCTGGTCGTCGTGGCGAGCCCGAAGGTTCCAAGCCGCCGGCCCTTGTAGCTGCCGCCAAAGCTCTGGGCGGTATCACAGAGCACCCAGAGGCCCTCGCGCTCGCAGATGGGCAGGATCGCGTCGTAATCCACGGCGGCGCCGAACAGGTCCACGGGCATCACGCCGACCGGGTTCAGCTTCAGCTCGCGAGCGGTCCGGATCGCGGCTTCGAGGCTCGCCGGATCCATGTTGAACGTGTCCTCGTGGATATCGACGAAGACCGGCGTCGCGCCGAGCCAGGCGACCACCTCGGCGGTCGCCGCGAAGGTGAAGCTGGGGCAGAGGATCGCATCGCCGGGCTTCACGCCCTTCGCCATCAGCACCATGGCGATGGCATCCGTTCCGTTGGCGCAGGAGACGACGTGGCGCGCGCCGCAGAAGGCAGACAGCTCGGCCTCGAGCTGCCCGACCTCGGGTCCCATGATGTACTGGCCGTGATTGACGACGCGCAGGATGGCGTCGTCGACGAGGTGGCCGAGCCGCCGGCGCTGGGCGCCAAGGTCGATGAAGGGAAGCATGTCAGGCCTTGATGTAGCGTGAGTGTTCCGCGGCGCCTCAGGCCTTCACGATGCCTGGCGCCGTGATCCCGAGGCGGCCGAAAACGTTGCGCGTATCGACAACGAGGCGCGCATGGCTCGCCACCAGCTTGTAGTCGACGGCGTCATGGTCCGTCACTACGAGGACGGCGTCCTGCGCATGAATGGCGCAGGGGGAGAGGTCGAGCGAGCGCCGGCCGGTGAGCGTCGGGTGGTCGCGTGTCGGCCTGATCTCCGGGATCCAAGGATCATGGTATCCGACGATCACACCCCGCGCCTCCAGGAGCTCAATGAGCCGCAGGCCGGGACTCTCGCGCTGGTCGTCCACATTGCGCTTGTAGGCGACGCCCAGGAGCAGGACCTTCGCGCCGTTCAGCCCGCGGCCGCTGTGCCGGTCGAGCGCCGCTGCGAGCCGCTCGACGACGTAGCCGGGCATGGCCGAGTTCACCTCGCCGGCGAGCTCGATGAACCGCGTCGCGATCTCGTGCTCGCGGGCCTTCCAGGTCAGGTAGAAGGGGTCGATCGGAATGCAGTGCCCGCCGAGCCCCGGGCCGGGATAAAAGGGCATGAAGCCGAAGGGCTTCGACTTCGCGGCCTCGATCACCTCCCAGACGTCGATCCCCATCGCGGCGTAGACGACCTTCAGCTCGTTCACGAGCGCGATGTTGACCGATCGGAAGATGTTCTCGGTCAGCTTCACGGCCTCGGCCGTTTCGGGAGAGGAGACGGGGACCACCTGAACGACGATCTCGCTATAGAGGGCGACCGCCATCGCGAGGGCGTCCGGACCATCCCCTCCCACAACACGCGGGATCGTGGAGGTGCCGAATTCGGCATTCCCCGGATCCTCGCGCTCCGGCGAGTAAGCCAGGAAGAAATCCTGGCCGGAGCGCATCCCTCCGCGCTCCAGGATCGGGCGCATCACGTCGCGTGTCGTGCCGGGATAGGTCGTGGATTCGAGGACGACGAGCTGGCCCGGCTTGAGGCGCGGGGCGATCGCTTCGGCCGTCCGCTCGATGAAGGTGAGGTCCGGCTCGCGGTGCTTGCCCAAGGGCGTGGGGACGCAGACCAGGATCGCATCCACCTCGGAGAGGCGGTCGAAATCGGCCGTCGCGGCGAAGAATCCGCGCCCGACGAGGTCAGCGATCGCCGCGGCCTCGACCTGCTTGATGTAGGAGCCGCCGGCATTGAGCAGCGCTACCTTTGCCGGATCGATATCGAACCCGACGACGCGAAAACCCTTCTCGGCTGCCGCGCGCGCGAGCGGCAGGCCGACATAGCCGAGCCCGATGATGCCGATGCGGGCGTCCCGCGATTGGACGCGAGCGATGAAGGCCTCGGCTGCCGGCGAGGCTGCGCCAGGCGGCCCGTCCATCAGCTGAAGGACTTGGCGAGGTTCTGCAGGACCTCGGTCGTCCCGGCGAGTCCGGCGATCTCCTCCGCGGTGACGCGGGCCGCGTCCTTGATCTGCTCCGGCGTATGCTCGGAGGTGATGAAGAAGCGCAGGCGCGCCAGCCGCTCCGGCACGGCCGGATGGAGGATGGGCATCACGTTGAAGCCGCGCTCCGAAAGCTTGTTCGAGAGCATCGCGGCCTTGAGGGATTCGCCCAGGATCACGGGCGCGATCGCGGTACCGGCGGCCGTACCGGTGTCCAGGCCATGCTCCCTGGCAACCTCGACGAAGAGCTTGCCGTTGCGGTGCAGGCGCTCCACGCGCTCGGGCTCCCGCAGCATGATCTCCAGCGCCTTGCGGGAGGCCGCGGCGACCGGCGGGGACAGGCCGACGGAGAACACGAAGGCCCCGACGCTGGTCTTGATGTACTCGACCAAGGCGGCCGATCCCGCGATGTAGCCGCCGGCGCCGGACAGGGTCTTGGAGAGCGTTCCCATCCAGATGTCGACCTCGCGCGGGTCGATGCCGGTCTCTTCCCAGATACCGAGGCCGGACTTGCCGAGCACGCCAAGGGAGTGCGCCTCGTCCATCATCAGCCAGGCGCCGAAGCGCTTCTTCAGGTCGACGAGCCGGGCGAGGTCGGGCCAGTCCCCGTCCATGCTATAGAGGCCCTCCGCCACGATCAGCACGCGGTGGTACTGCCGCCGGCTCGCGACCAGCAGCTTCTCCAGCGCGTCGAGGTCGTTATGGGCGAAGGAACGGCGCTGCGCGCCCGAGAGCTGTGCGCCGACGACGATCGAATTGTGGATCAGCTCGTCATGGACGATCAGGTCCTTCGGGCCGACGAGCTGGCCGATCACGCCGACATTGGTGGCATGGCCGCTGACCAGGACGACGCAATCCTCGGCCTGGTAGACCTCCGCGAGCGCACGCTCCAGCTCGCGATGCACCGGCCGCTCGCCTGCGACGAGCCGGCTCGCGGAGGCCGAGGTGCCGTAGCGCTCGATCGCCTCCTTGGCTGCGTCCTGCACCTCCGGGTGCCCGTTCAGCCCGAGATAGTCGTAGGACGAGAAATTGGAGAGCGTCCGGTTGCCGATCAGGGTCTCGGCCCCGGCCCGGCGCTCGTGCGTGCGAAAGAACGGGTTCTCGAGCCCGATCATCGCCGCGAAGGTGCTCTGGGTCTGGAGTTCCTTGAACCCGGGCAGGGTCGTGAAATCGGTCGCGCCCTCGGGGGCGGCGATCGAGACCGGCCCGACCCGCGGGGCGGGGGCGCTCGCCCGCCGCCGGCTCACATGGGCGAAGAGGGCCTCCCGATCTTCCGCAGAGAGGCCGCCACCCCTGTCCTCTGTCACTGCAACAAGCCTCTCCGGGACTGTGCGTCCGCCTGAACGACTTCCAGTACCGGGGCGACCACGCTCATGTCGACCTCGGTGCCGGCATGACGGTCATAAAGGGCCTGCGTGACGCGCGCCTCGTCGTCCGGAGCGCCGGAATGAACGGACGCGATGATGGTCTCGGCGAGACCCGGGACCGTCAAGGCGCCGACCGACCCGCTCGGCGGCGAGCTCAGCTCGAACCGGTCCTGGAGGCCGGTCGCGAGTTCGATCGCCATCAGCGAATCGAGGCCGATCTCCGATAGTCTCTTGCCGAGCGCGACGTCCTGCTTGGGGACGCGGAGCACGGTCGCGATCTCCTCGACGATGACCTCGATCACCTGCTTTCGGACCGCATCCGCCTCCTGCGAGCCGACGAGCGCACGCAGGTCGATCGTCTTGCGGTCGCTCGACTCGATCGCGCCGCCCTCGCGGACCAGGGCCGCGAAGGTGGGCGAGGCGAGCGCGGGCAGGCGGCGCGCCGCCGACCAGTCGAGCGAGCCGACCGCCATCACGGCCTCGTTCACGTCCGCCGGATCGCGCGCGAGCGCCTGAGCCATCAGGTCCAGGGCTTCCCGAGCCGGCATCGCCTTCACGCCGACGCGCTTGGCAAGAGACTCGGCCAGCCCCTTCTGGCGGGCGAGGACGCCCACGTCGCCGATCGCGCCCCAGGCGAAGGCCGTTCCCGGAAGACCCGCCTGGCGGCGGCTGCGGGCGACGCCCTCCAGGTAGCCGTTCGCGGCCACATAGGCAGCCTGGCCCGGATTTCCGACAAAGGTCGTGATGGAAGAGAACAGGACGAAGTAGTCGAGCTTGTCCTCCCGGGTGAGCCGGTCGAGATGGCTGACGCCCGTGACCTTGGGCCGGAGGGTGCTGGCGAACTGCTCCTCGGTCATGTTTGCGATGAGGCTGTCTTCCAGGACCATCGCGGCATGCATGATGCCGGCGAGGGGCGGCATGTCGGCCCGGATCTGCTTCAGGAGCGACTTCAGGCTCTTCTCGTCGGCGACATCGCAGGCGACCGGGCGCACGTCGACGCCGCGGGCCTGCAACTCGGCCACGACGGCCTGCGCCTCCGGCGTCGCGGCCCCGTTGCGGCCGGTCAGGACGAGGTGCTTCACGCCGCGATCGGCCAGCCAGCGCGCCGTCTCCAGCCCGAAGCCGCCGAAGCCGCCGGTGAGAAGATGCGTGCGCGCGGGGTCGAAGCGGAAATCCGGTTCGCCCGACACCGCGACCGGCTCGGTCGGGGGGCGCAGCACGATCTTACCGATGTGCCCCGATTGCTGCATGAGCCGGAAGGCGTCGACAGTCTCGCCGGCCGGGTAGACCCGGTAAGGCAGAGGCTTGAAGGCGCCCGCCTCGAACAGCTCGATGATCTCGCCGAAGATCTCCGAAGCCCGGTCGCGGTCGGACAGGAGCTGGTCCACGTCCACACCGAAATAGGAGAGGTTGCGGCGGAACGGGCGCAGGCCGATCCGGGTATTAGCGACATAGTCGCGCTTGCCGAGTTCGATGAAGCGCCCGAACGGCTTCAGGACGCCGAGGCCCCGCTCCATCGCCTCGCCCGCCAGGCTGTTCAGCACGATGCCGACGCCGTCCGGGCAGATGTCGCGGATCTCATCCGCGAAGGCCGAGGAGCGCGAGTTCAGGACGTGCTCGACGCCGAGCGAACGAAGGAGCTCACGCTTTTCGCGCGAGCCTGCCGTCGCGATGATCTTCGCGCCGCGATGCTGGGCGATCTGGACGGCCGCGAGACCAACGCCGCCCGCGGCGCCGTGGATCAGCACCCACTCGTCCCGGCGCATGCCGGCGAGCGTGACCAGCGCGTAATAGGCGGTGAGGAAGGGGACCGGAATCGTCGCCGCCGCTTCCGTCTCGACCCCTTCCGGGATCTTCGCCACCACGTTCTGCGGCACGGCGGCGACCGTGGCGAAGGCCGATGGCGCAAAGGCGATGACGCGGTCGCCCGCCTTGAAGCGGGTGACGCCCTCGCCGACGCGGATCACCGTGCCGGCGCATTCGAGCCCGAGCGTCGGGCCGGCGAAGCCGTCCTCGAGGATGTCGTCCGGCAGGAGCGACATCGCCCACATCACGTCGCGGAAGTTGAGGCCGGTGGCCTCCACGGCGATCTCCACCTCGCCAGCCGCGGCCGAGGGACGGTCGATGCCGATCCACGAAAGGCCGGCGAGTCCGCCGACGATGCCCCGCTCGAGCCGCGCCGCACCGGCCGCAGGTCCAGAGCCGCCGTCCGGCAGCGCCTCGACCCTAAGGACGCGCACGCCGTCGGAGGCGATCACGAAGTCCGTCTCCGTCTGCTCCGCAGCCATCAGGCAGCGCACGGCCTCCGCGACCGCGTCTTGCGAGACCTCCGAGGACGCCGACACGCGCCGGATTGCGATGTTCGGCGTCTCGTTGGCGAGCGTGCGAGCGAAGGAGAGGAGCGCGACCGTGACGGGGTCTGCCAACGCGGCTCCAGGAGCCGTGGAGGGGGACAGGATCCACAGCTCGGCCTTTTCCTGAGAGGCCGTCGCGGCGCAGGCCTTCAGCTCCTGGCAGAGCGCCTGGACGAGGTCGGCGCCGTCGCCGCCCCTGGATGGAGCAGGATTGGCCACGAACAGCACGGTATCGGTGTTTGCTCCGCTCGCCGGCACGATTGCGCCGGGAAGGCGAAGGTCGACCTTGTGGCCATCCATTGCGAGGAGGGCGTCGAGCCGCGCAGGAAGCTCGCCGTCCTCGCCAAGGGACGTCGCCTCGATGCGGATGTTGCGCTCGGGGACGGCCGGAGCCGCATGGGCCCGCGGCGGTTCGGCGACGAGCAGGATGGCCGCCTCGCGCCCGAGCCCGATCGCGGTCGCCGTGACCTCGGCGAAGCCGCTCGCCTGGAGGGCGGACGTCCAGCCCTCCTCGTTCTGGAGCGGGCTCACCGGGAACTCGGCCGAGAGCTCGGTGTCGAACCAGCCCTCGTTCATGCCGAGCGTCAGGTCGCGGAAATGGGACGGCAGCGGCTCGATGGCGGTAAGGAGGCCGCCGGGCGCGATGGCCTCGCGAACCTTGCCAAGGGCGGCCGGTCCGATCCGGTAAAGCCGCTCCGCCGCAAGCGCGATATCGAAGGCCTCCTTCCCGAGCTCGTCGGCAGTCTCGACCAGTGCCAGGCCATGCCCACCGCCGAGGGCCAGACGGGCCCGCTCGAGGCGGCGTGCGTCCGGCTCGAAGACCGTCAGGCGGATCCTGTCCGCATCGGCGAGGTGCTTCAGCGCGTGAGAAAGCGGGCCGTAGCCGATCTGAAGGACGTTGCGGGCGCGACCATCGAGATCGAAGAGCTTGGCCTCGTTGGCGAGCCTCTCCAGAACCTCGCTTGCGCCGCGCACGGAGACGCCTCCGAGCTCGAAGCCGTCGATCGTGGCCGATGCCGGAGAGAGCGCCGACTCCGGGTCGAGCTCGCCATTCTGGATCGTCGCGCCGATGGCGGAGGCGAGAAGCATCTCCGCCGAGCGGGCCGGGCTTTCGCCGACGAGCGTGCGGAGCACGAGCGCCGGGTTCGGCAGCTTGGCGGCCTTCGCGAGCACCCAGCCGTCATCGTTCGGGGTCGCCAGCCCGCTCAGCTCGAGCGAGTGGAGGATCGCGGCCAGCCAGGCCGCCGTCTCAGCCGGGAAGGAGGCAAGCTTCTCCCGAGAGATGGTCAGCGAAGGGTCGATGCGACGGGCGATCTCGTAGGAGGCCGAGGTCGCCCAGCCCTCCAGGAGGAGCTGCTCCTGGCTCTCCTCGGCGACATCGCCGAGCGCGAGCCCGAGCCGGGAGGCGCCCTCAAGCAGGGCTTGGGTGTCGGTGCCAACCCCCTTCCGGCCAATGACCTTGCTGTCGCCGGGGACGGCGTTCATCAGTAGCGCCCGCTCGGCGAGCAGGGTGCCGCGCTGCACGCGCGCGGCCTGGAACCGGACCTCGCTCAACGCGCCGATCGGCTGGCCGTCAGCGTCGAACAGGGTGAATTCGGAGAGGATCGAGCGTTCGCCGGCGCGGGTGATCTCGATCAGCGCCTTGGCGGGCAGGGCGCCCGAGCGCGCAAGCCGGATATGGCCGAACCGAACCGGAAGGTAGGCCGTCCCGCGGCGCTCGGCGCCGAGGCTCGAGAAAAGAGCGAACAGCCCGTGGAAGCAGGCGTCGAGCCGCGCCGGGTCGAGCCGGTAGTCGCCATGGGCCGCGGAAGGCTCGAGCTCGACCACGATCGCCTTGTCGCCGACGCGGGTCACCGATTTCAGGAGACGGAATTCGGGCCCGTAATGCAGGCCAAC
>JAFAEL010000075.1 GCA_023423995.1 Pseudomonadota bacterium
CGGACCGCCCCCGAAGCGGATCACGCCGGCCCGCGCCCGCGTGCTGGAGGCTGCCGCGGGCGGCCTTGTCCATGTGAAGCGGCACCTCGCGGAAGCCGCCGGGGTCGGGGTCGGCGTGATCGACGGCCTCGTGGACGAGGGAACGCTCGAGACCGTCGCCCTCAAGGCCGAACCCGTGGCCGAGCGGCCCGATCCCGATTTCGTCCGCCCGGACCTGTCGGACCGCCAGCGCGCCGCCGCCGACGTGCTCGCGGCCGCGGTCGCGACGGCGTCGTCACAGGATCCTGTGACGACAGGATCACGGCATCCCGTGATCCTTGTCGACGGCGTGACCGGCTCCGGCAAGACGGAGGTCTATTTCGAGGCGATCGCGGCCGCCCTGAAGCTCGGACGCCAGGCCCTCATCCTGGCGCCCGAGATCGCGCTGACTTCGGCCTTTCTCGACCGCTTCGCCGGGCGCTTCGGCACGCGGCCGGCCGCCTGGCATTCGGGCGTATCCGGCCGGCGGCGCGAGCGCGTGCTGGCGGGCGTCGCCTCCGGCGAGGTCTCGGTGGTGGCGGGAGCCCGCTCCGCGCTGTTCCTTCCCTTCAAGGATTTGGGCCTCATCGTGGTCGATGAGGAGCACGAGGGCGCCTACAAGCAGGAGGACGGCGTCTGCTACCACACGCGCGACATGGCGATCGTGCGCGGGCGCTTCGAGAACGCGCCGGTCGTGCTCGCCTCGGCGACGCCCTCCATCGAGACGCGCGTGAACGTGCAGCGCGGGCGCTTCTCGCGCGTCGCGCTGCCGGAGCGTTTCGGCGGCCGCACCCTGCCCGACATCAAGGCGATCGATCTCCGCCGCGACCCGCCCGAGCGCGGCACCTGGCTGTCGCCGCGCCTCGTCGAGGAAGTCCGCCGCACGACCGATGCGGGCGAGCAGGCGCTGCTCTTCCTCAACCGGCGCGGCTATGCGCCCCTGACGCTGTGCCGGGCCTGCGGCCACCGCTTCAACTGTCCCAACTGCTCCGCCTGGCTGGTCGAGCATCGCTTCCGGCGCGCCCTGGTCTGCCACCATTGCGGCCATGCGGAGCGCGTCCCGGAGACCTGCCCGGCCTGCGGCGGCGCCGAGACGGTCGTGCCCTGCGGGCCGGGCGTCGAGCGCATCGCCGAGGAGGTCGCCCGGCTTTTCCCGGAAAGGCGCCGCATCGTGCTGTCGAGCGATTTTCCGGGCGGCACGGAACGTCTCAGGAAGGAGCTCGCGGCCATCGCGGAGGGCGAGGCCGACATCGTGGTCGGGACCCAGCTCGTCGCCAAGGGCCACAACTTCCCCAACATGACGCTCGTCGGCGTGCTCGATGCCGATATCGGCCTGACCTCGGGCGATCCCCGGGCGGCCGAGCGCACCTTCCAGCTCCTGCAGCAGGTGACGGGCCGGGCCGGGCGCGGGTCGAAGCCCGGCCGCGCCCTCGTCCAGACGTACCAGCCCGACCACCCCGTCCTCGCGGCGCTGGTGTCGGGCGAGGCCGAGCGCTTCTACCGCGAGGAGACGGCAGCCCGGGAGGCGGCCGGCATGCCGCCCTTCGGCCGCCTTGCGGCGCTCATCGTGTCCGGTGCCGACCGGACGGAGGCGGAGGCGTTCGGGCGCAACCTCGCGCGCGTCGCGGAACCGCCGGCCGGCGTGATGGTGCTGGGCCCCGCGGAGGCGCCGCTCGCGCTGATCCGCGGCCGCTATCGCTTCCGCCTGCTCGTGAAGGCGATGCGGGAGACCAATCTCCAGGAGTACCTGCGCCAATGGCTCATCCGCGCCGGCAAACCGCGCGGTTCGGTGCGGGTCGCGGTGGATGTCGACCCGATGAGCTTCCTGTAGAAGGGAGCGGGAGGAGCCCCGACGGAATGGCCGAGATCATCAACCTGCGCCAGGCCCGCAAGGCGCGCGAACGCGCCGAAGCCGAGCGCGAGGCCGAGAAGAACCGCGCGAAGTTCGGCCTGACCAAGGCCGAGAAGAAGAAGCGCGAGGCCAACGACAAGCTGTTCGTGGCCCGCCACGAAGGCCACCGGCTGAAGCGGAGCGATGAGCCGGATGCCGGCTGACGGCGCCGGCCTGAAGAAGCGCTCCCTCGCCATCGCGGGCCACCGCACCAGCGTGTCGCTGGAGGAGCCGTTCTGGGACGCGCTCGGCCAGCTCGCCAGGTCGCGCGGACTCTCGGTCCAGGCCCTGGTGGCCGAGATCGACCGCGGACGCGGGGAGAACAACCTGTCCTCCGCGATCCGCCTCCACGTGCTGCGGAGCTACATGGACCTCGCTGCCGCCGCCTCCCCTGGGGCGTAAGCTCCGCTCACCATCGATTCACCATGCGGCCAACCTGCCGCGCCGGCGCCGCAATCCTTAAGCGGGCGTTTATCGGCTCGCTCGAATTTGAGGGTCCGCCCCGGTCATGCCCGGGCGGCCACGAACCGCGCGGCGGGAGCTTGCCCGCTCCGCGATGGAGCCGAAAGCAATGCGCCTGTCCTTCCTTCTGCTGCCGGCCGCCGGCCTCTCCGCCGCGCTGCTGGCGGCTTCGCCGAGCCTCGCCGCGAATACGGGCTTCGACCTCACCGGCCGCTGGGCTGCCGAGGGAAAGGCCTGCGCCGAGGCGGGGCTGTTTCTCGAATTCGACGGCCGGGACATCGTGGCCCTGCAGAATCCGGGCACGAGAGAACGCGTCGCGGGCGATTACTCGACGGCGCTCGAGGGGCGTCAGCTCGTGGTGCGCCTGACGAAGGCGGACACGCGCGAGGCCGATACCTGGAGCTTCGTGGTCGACGGCTCCGACGCGATCCGCCTGGATTCCAGCTTCTTCGCCGGCGCCGAGGATGCGCCCGGCCTGATGAAGCTGACCCGCTGCCCGCGGCGCTGATCAGCCGCCCGAAGCGGGTGCGCCGCCCTGCGCGGGCGGCCTGATCTCCACCGGCGGCGCGAGCACCGGCGAACGCGTTGCCGGCGCCTCGTGCGGCCGGTTCGCCCCACCCATGATGTGCTCGGCATCGAGCCGCGCGCGCTCCGCCTCCTGCCGCTGGCGTTCGGCCTCCAGGCGCTGGCGCTCCGCCTCTTCCCGCTGGCGCGCGAGGCGCGCAGCCTCTTCCGCCGCGGCGCGCCGGGCCCGGTCCATCTCGACGCGGGAATTGAGCCGCATCCGCTCCGCGGCATCCAGCTCGAAGGTCTCGATCCGGTCGAGTTCGCGCGCCAGCACCACCGAGGCGAGGCCGTTGGTCAGCGGCCCGACATCGATCCTGCGGGCGGCCCGACCGACCGGGCCGGCCCAGCCGAGGCTGAGATAGGGCGGTGCGCCGGACCATTTCGGCGGCAGCTCCCGGGCGGTCAGCGTGCCGCGCACGTCCAGCGTCAGGGTGCGCAGGTCGATCCCGGCGGAGCCTTGCCAGATCGCGGCATCGGACTCCGCGACGAGGGGCGAAAGCCGCAGCGCACCGGACACGAGCGTCGCCTGGCCCTGCGCCTTTGCGCTCTTCAGCGGCGCGCGGTCGAGTTCCGCGGAGGCGAGCGCCTGGAGACGGGCCGGCACGAGGGCGTCGTCGCTGCGAAGGGCGCGCTGCACGGCGCGCAGGATGGCGCCGGGATCGGCGGCCGCGATCTCCAGGTTCTCGAACTCCGCCGTGCCCGCACCGCCGAGACTCGCCACGATGCCGGCCGGGCTCTCGCCCGCGCCGCCGAAGCGAAGCGTCCCGCTGAGCCGGCCCGAGAAGGGCGGCCCGAGGAGCGAGGACAGGCTCATGCCCGCCGCGGAGCCCTCGCCCATCAGCGAGGCCCGCCCGCCCTGCCGCGCCACCGTCAGCGATCCCGTCAGGCGTCCGCCGAGCACGTTGGCCCCGAAATCGCCGATCGCGATGCCGTCGGGCGTGGTGGCGAGGGAAAATTCGGCTCGGTCCGCCGTGAGCCCGCGCCCGAGTTCGGCCGTCGCGGCCCGGACGGTGACGCGGCCGCCGAAGGGCAGGTCGAGCGCCGGGCCGAAACGCTCGCTGGACCAGGCCGCATTGGAGGCAGCCGGGTGCTCCCCTTCCCCGCCGAGCGCCAGGGAGGACAGGAGCCAAGGCAGGGAGATGCGGCCGAGCAGGATCCGGCCGGACAGGTCGCGCGGCGTCGGGCCGGACAGGTCCGCCTCCACGACGCTTTCGCCGACACGCCCGGTGAGCTCGTAGCGCGGCATGTCCTGCCGGCGGCCGAGCCGCGCCCTGATCTCGGCATCGACCGGCTTGGCGAAGTCCTGGCCGAGACGCCCGAGCAGGGGGCGCAGATCCGCGGTCGAGAGCTGAGCCTCGCCGCTCTCGACCTCGTCGTCGTCGAGGGAGAGGCCGAAGCTCTCCCGTGTCGCGACCCGGAGGCCCGCGACGTCACCGTTCAGGTCGAGCCGGAGGCGGCCCGAGCCCTCCCGCTTTCCCGCGAGTTCGAGCCGGGCCGGCCCGATCCGTCTTGCGGCGTCCGCGCCGCCGAACCAGGTCCCGGCCTCGGCCGTCGAGAGCGTGGCGCGGAGCTCCGAGATGCGGCCCTGCACCGAGGTCGCCTCCGCCTCCAGGCCGCCCCCGCCGGCCGTGCCGCTGAGCTTGGTGACGAGCGCCGGATCTCCGGCGTTGCGCGGCGTGCTCGTCACCAGGACGGCAGCCTCAAGCGGCGCCTCGCGCAGGAAGCGGGGCACGATCTCCGCGATGCCGCCCAGGGAAGCCCGGCCGACGAGCGCGATCAGGGGGTCGGCCCTGCGGGCCCGCAGGCGGCCCCCGATCCGGCCGGCCCCGTCCGGCGTGATCCGGCCCCGCAGGCTCGCATTGGCCCCGGCGAGGTCGGCGATCTCCAGCACGTCGATCGCGACGCCTCCATCCTCGGAGGAGAGGCGCGCCGAGATGCGCCCGCCCCGCTCGCCGGCGCCGTAGCCGACATCGCGCGCATCGAGCGTCAGGCCGAAATCCATCGCCCGGCCGGCATCGAAGATGCCGGTCAGCCGGGGCAGCACGTCCAGGTCGAGCCCGCGCAGCGCGATCTGCGCATCGACGCGGCCGCGGGCGGAGGTCTCCGGTGCCGTGTACCGCACGGCGCCCGTCAGGGTGGCGTCGCCGAGGCGAAGCTGGAGGTTGCGGACCGAGACCACCGTGTCCGACGCGACGAGGTCGCCCGAGGCTTCCAGCGCCCGGCCGGCCAGGGCCTCCGCCCCGATATCCGCGATCCCGAGCCGGGCGAGATAGGAGGCCAGCCTGTCGGCGGACCGCGTCGAGAGCGCGACGCGGCCATTCGCGGCCGGTCCGCTCGCGAGCGAGATCTCCCCGCTCGCCGAAACGCGCGTCTGGCCCGGGGCCATGAAGTCGAGCCGCTCGATGCCGAGCCGCTCCCGGGCGAGCGAAAGCCGCCCCGTCACCCCGGCGAGTTCCTCCCCGGCAAGGGCGAGGCCGTCGAGCTTCAACCCGATCTCGATCGGGACTGGCGGCTGGATTCGCGAGGCGCGGCGGCGCTCCTCGGGCGCGTCCCGGTAGGCGGCGAGAAGGGTGTCGAGATCGACGCGCCGTCCCTCCAAGTGGACGGACAGGAGGCGGTCCCCTCCATCGAAGCGGCCCGAGCCGGACAGGCGCAGCGGCGCACCGCCCTCTCCCGCCTCGACCGTGAGGGTCTCGATCACGGCCGCTGGCCCGTCCGTCTTGAACGTCGCGGCGGCCGTAAAGGGAACGGCCACGATATCGGCCGGCCCGACGACGCGCGCCGCGCCTTCGAAGCGCGGCACGAGCAAGGCTCCGTCCCGTTCGAGAAACATGCGGGCATCAAGGCTGACGCGCGGCTGGCCCTCGCCTTCCGTCGAGAGCTTCAGCACCGTCGGCCCGGAGGGCGCGATCTCGCCCGTGACCAGCGTGAAGCGGGTGGAATCCACCTGCCCCTCCGCCCGCCATGGCCCGGCGAGCGATTGCGACTGGACCTGGACCCGCTCGGCATAGGCCTGGTCGGTCCGTCCCGTCCGCGGGTCGACATTGGTCAGGAGGAGCTGGCCGATCGCGAGATCCTCGAAGATCCAGCTGCGCCGGAGGGTCTCGTCCGAAAGGAGCGAGCGGGGAACCCGCCAGTTGGTCCCGGTGCCGGTCGGGAGCTTGATCTCCATCCGGCGGACCTGGCTACCCATGAACCGCACCTCGCCCGACAGCAGGGGCGTCAGGGCAATCCGCGTATCGACGGCCTGGGCGTCGAGCGAGGCGTCATGGGAGGATGCCTGCCCCATGCGCAGCCGCTCCAGCGTGAGCCGCGGGACGGGCAACAGGCGGATCTCGATGGCACCGTCCGTGCGGACGTCGAACCCTGCCGCGCGTGACAGGACGGCATCCACATAGTGCCGCTGGCCGCGCCAATCGACGAAGGGCGGCACCGCCAGGGCCGCGACCAGCACCAGGATGATGAGCCCGGCCAGGACTGTCAGCAGGTCGCGCAAGCGGCGGCCCTCCGGGTCTTCCAGCCGGCGTCAGGCGCCCACGATCTTGCCCGGATTCATGATGTTGTCCGGGTCGATCGAGCGCTTGAGGAGCCGCATCATTTCGAGCGCGTTCTCGCCGTGCTCTGCCTTCAGATACTTCATCTTGCCCTGGCCGACGCCGTGCTCGCCCGTGCAGGTGCCCTCCATGGCGATGGCCCGCTCGACGAGCCGATGCATGAAGTCCTCCGCCATCTTCACCTCGGCCGGATCGTCCATCATCACGAGCGGCATGACGTGGAAGTTGCCGTCACCGACATGACCCGCGATGGGCGCAATCATCCCGTGCTCCTGGATGTCGCGCTTCGTCTCCGCGAGGCACTCGGCAAGGCGCGAGATCGGCACGCAGACATCGCTCGCGACGCCCTTGGCGCCGGGCCGGAGCCCGAGCGAGGCCCAGTAGACGTCATGCCGCGCCTGCCAGAGGCGCGTGCGGTCCTCGGCGCGGGTGGCCCATTCGAAGCCGCCGCCACCGAACTCCGCGCAGATCTCGCCGAACCGCTCCGCCTGCTCGGTGACGCCCGAACTGGTGCCGTGGAACTCGAAGAGCAGCAGCGGCGACTCTGGCATCGTCAGCTTGGAATAGGCGTTGACCGCCCTGACCTGCACCTCGTCGAGCAGCTCGATGCGGGCGATCGGCAGGGCGGACTGGATGGTGGCGATCACCGCGTCGCAGGCATCCTTCACGCTCGGGAAGGAGCAGATGCCGGCCGAGATCGCCTCCGGGATCCCCTGCAGGCGCAGCGTGATCTCCGTGACGATGCCGAGCGTGCCCTCGGCGCCGACGAACAGCCGCGTCAGGTCGTATCCGGCGGAGCTCTTCTTGGCGCGGCTGCCGGTCCTCACGATCGCCCCGTCCGGCGTCACCACCGTGAGGGCCAGCACGTTGTCCTTCATCGTGCCGTAGCGGACGGCGTTCGTGCCGGAGGCGCGCGTCGCCACCATGCCGCCGAGCGACGCGTCGGCGCCGGGATCGATGGGGAAGAACAGCCCCGTGTCGCGCAGCTGCTCGTTCAGCTCCTTGCGGGTGATGCCGGGCTCGATCACGCAATCGAGGTCCTCCGGATGAACCGCGACGAGCCGCTTCATCAGGCTCGTATCGACGGACACGCCACCGAACGGCGCGTTGAGATGGCCCTCGAGCGAGGTTCCCGTCCCGAAGGGGATGACCGGCACCTTCCGGGCCGCGCAGAGCCGGACGATCTCCGCCACCTCATCCGTGGTCTCGGGCAGCACGACGATGTCTGGCGGCTGGTTCTCGAGCCAGGTGGTCGTGTGGGCGTGCTGCTGGCGCACCGCGAGGCTGGTCACCACGCGGTTGCCGTAGCGGCTGGTCAGCTGGCCGGTCAGCTCCGCGATCGTCTCCGCGTCGGGGCGCAGGCGCTGTGCTGGCCCAAAAGAGGTCGTGGCGTTCATTGTCGAGGCGATCCGGACGAAGGCTTGCCTGTCGGCATAGCCTGCCGGGAGCCTAGCAGACGTGGCAGGGGCGCAACACTGTCCCATTCCGACGCGGAACGCGGTGCCGCGACGTGCCCGAGGTCACTCTCGGCTTGGCGCCGCCGCCGCGATGGTGTTGAGGGAATCGACCAGGAGGAACACGTGTCGCCGGCTGAGGAGCCCGTCTTCGTTTTCGCCCCGTACGTCGCATCGCCCGTCCGGGTGGAGCCGGGCTGGATCGACTATAACGGCCATATGAACATGGCCTATTACCATGTCCTCTTCGACCGGGCCGTGGATGAAGCCTTCGAAGTCGTGGGGCTCGGGGCGGAATACCTGAAGGCGCGCAACGCCTCCTATTTCACGGCCGAGCTGCACACCGTCTATGTGCGCGAGCTTCCCGCCGACGCGGTGACCCGCACGACCGTCCGCATCGTGGATTTCGACCAGAAACGCATCCACGCCTATTTCGAGTCGCACCACCTCGCCGAAGGCTGGATCGCGGCCACCTGCGAGCAGCTCTTCCTGCATGTCGACATGGACACGCGGCGGGTCGCGCCCTTTCCGTACGACATCCTGCAGAAGCTCGCGGCCGTGAAGGCGCGCCACGACTGCCTGCCGCGCCCGCCCGGCCTCGGCCGGTCGGTCGGCATTAAGGCGGGGCGGGCGGGCGGAACGAGAGCGTAGTTCCTCGATCATGCCGGGGAGGTCGCCGCCACAATCTCCTCCTCGTCAGCCCCAGTACCTGGTCGAGTTCGTGATCGCAGGACCGGCGCTTTCAGCTCAAACGAAGAACAAGCAGCGTCTTGGAGAGTGGCGGGAGGCGGTGGCTCATGCGGCACGGGCGCAGAAGCCGGATACCAGTCCGACCAAATCGGAAGTCGAAGTCTGGATTACAGAGTTCAGCGTGTATCCGACGCGGGACCGGGACAATTTGGCGAAGCCCATCCTGGATGCCCTCCAAGGCGTGACCTACCTGAACGACTCGCAGGTGAGACGGCTTTCCGTCGAGTGGTGCGACATCAACGGTTCGTATACCGTCCGCTTCATGTCGCCTCGGCTGGCAAACGCCCTGAGCGTCGGGGCCGAGTTCCTGTGGGTGAGAGTGACAACTTTCGAGCCTCGGGAGGGCCTGGGATCGTGAGTCGAGCAACAGGAGATGCCGAGGACCGCAAGGTCGATGCCGTCGCCCGTAGCTATCGCCGCCGAGGCTATCGTGTCACGAAGACGGGCCAGGGAAGCAGGCTGCCGGCCTTTCTCGAGGGTTTCACTCCCGACCTGATCGCTGAAGCCGACAACGACAAGGTCGTGATCGAGGTCAAGCAGAGCAACCTCGTTCAAGGAGCAAACGATCTCCAGCCGCTCGCGGAGCGTGTTGCCCGAGAGCCCGGATGGCGCTTTGAACTGATCACGGTTTCTGTCGAGGATGTATCGTCGCTGGCCGGCGGGTTCGCCGCTATGGCGGCCCGAGCGCGAGAAACGATGCGCGCGGGGTTCAACGGCCCTGCCTTTCTCCTGGCATGGGCAGCAACCGAGACGCTGCTGCAAGATCTCGCCAAGCACCATAGGCTTCAGATCGCCAGGCGACACCCTGCCGAGCTCGCACGCGAGCTAGCTAGCGCCGGAGTGATTAGCCGGGAGCAGTTCAACGCGCTCAGCGAGAGCTATGCGGTCAGGAACGACATCGCTCACGGCGTCACTCGCGAGCCAACAGCCGAGGAGGTCGAGAGCCTCCTCGGGTTGGGCCAGAGCCTCCGTCGCGAGATCGCGGCTGCGGCATAAGAGGGTCAGCGCACCGGGACCGCGATCGGCGGCGCGACGACGATCGGCGCGGTCGCGCGGGAGCTCTCGTTGCGCAGCGAGTTGATCTCGAACTGGTTCTGCTGCGTCTGGACGCGCGAGCGGCTCTGCGCATCCAGCGAGCGGTTGATCGCGCCCGCCTGGGCCTCTGAGCGGCTCGTCTCGGGCAGACGCTCGATCTGCGCTAGGGCTGGGGTCGCGCCGGCAAAACCCGCTGCCAGCGTCATACCGATGATGGCCATTCTCATGATGCTCTCCTGAGCGGGTGACCTCGTGCCTATATGGGGCTAAACCCGCCTCGCCCGCACGGGTTCGCGGCGAAATCCCACAGGTACGGTCGCAAGCGCGACCCTGCGCGCCTCGACGGCGTTCGCGATTTGATCCAGAGATGAGACGATGAATCGCGCCAGCGCCCTCCCCGCGCCCGACTTCGTCGAGCCGCAATCGGACGAGCCCCGCCGTCCCTCCCTCTCGGAGCGGGCCCGTGCAGCCGTCGCCCCGCCGTCCGCAGGCCCGGGCGGATATCTCGGCGGCCTCAACCCCGAGCAGCGCCAGGCCGTGGAGGCCACGGAAGGCCCCGTGCTCGTCCTGGCCGGCGCGGGCACCGGCAAGACGCGCGTGCTGACGACCCGGATCGCGCACCTGATCGCGACGGGAAAGGCCTGGCCCTCGAACATCCTGGCCGTGACCTTCACCAACAAGGCCGCGCGCGAGATGAAGGAGCGCATCGCGGCGCTGGTCGGGCCGGCCGGCGAAGGCATGCCCTGGCTCGGCACGTTCCACGCCATCGGCACCAAGGTCCTGCGCCGCCATGCCGAACTCGTCGGGCTCCGGTCCGACTTCACGATCCTGGGCGTCGACGACCAGCTCCGGCTGCTGAAACAGGTGATCACGGCGGACGGGATCGACGAGAAGCGCTGGCCGGCGCGCGCCCTCGCGTCCTTCATCGACGGCTGGAAGAACCGCGGATTGCAGCCGAAGGAAGTGCAGCCCGGCGAGGCCGCCTCCTTCGCCAACGGCCGCGGGGCATCCCTCTACGCCGCGTACCAGGAGCGGCTGAAGACCCTGAACGCGGTCGATTTCGGCGACCTCCTGCTCGAATGCCTGCGGCTCTGGCGCGACAACCCGGACGTGCTGGAGCAATACCACCAGCGCTTCCGCTACATCCTGGTCGACGAGTACCAGGACACGAACGTCGCCCAGTATCTCTGGCTGCGCCTCCTCGCGCAGGCGCGGAAGAACCTCTGCTGCGTCGGCGACGACGACCAGTCGATCTATGGCTGGCGCGGCGCCGAGGTCGACAACATCCTGCGCTTCGAGCACGACTTTCCGGGCGCAACCGTCATTCGCCTGGAGCGCAACTACCGCTCGACCGGCCACATCCTGGCGGCCGCCTCCGGGCTCATCGCCAAGAACCAGGACCGCCTCGGCAAGACGCTCCACACCGAGGACGAGCCGGGCGACAAGGTCACGATCACGGGCGCCTGGGATTCCGAGGAGGAGGCACGCCTCATCTCCGAGGAGATCGAGGCGATCCAGGCCCGCAAGGAGAGCCTGGCTCAGGTCGCCGTGCTGGTGCGCATCTCGGCGCAGATGCGCGAGCTGGAGGACCGCTTCGTCCAGCTCGGCCTGCCCTACCGGGTGATCGGCGGCCCGCGCTTCTACGAGCGAGCCGAGATCCGCGACGCCCTCGCCTATCTGCGGGCGACTGCGCAGCCTGCCGACGACCTCGCCTTCGAGCGCATCGTCAACGTGCCGAAGCGCGGCCTCGGCGAGGCCTGCCTGCAGCAGCTCCACGCCCATGCCCGGGCCGCCCGCGTGCCGCTGATGCAGGCCGCCCGGTATCTCGCCGAATCCGACGAGATGAAACCGAAGCCCAGGAAGGCCCTGCGGGACCTGATGGCCTCGTTCGACCGCTGGCGCTCCCTCATGGACCGGACCTCGCACCACGATCTCGCGGCGCAGATCCTGGAGGAATCCGGCTACACGGACATGTGGCAGAAGGAGAAGTCGGCGGACGCCGCCGGGCGGCTCGACAACCTCAAGGAGCTCGTCCGCTCCATGGAGGAGTTCCCGGACCTCGCCTCCTTCCTGGAACACATCTCGCTCGTCATGGACGCGAATGAGACGGAGGGGCAGGACCGCGTCTCCATCATGACGCTGCATGCCGCCAAGGGGCTCGAATTCGACACGGTGTTCCTGCCGGGCTGGGAGGAAGGGCTGTTCCCGAACCAGCGCGCACTGGACGAGAGCGGCCGCGCCGGCCTCGAGGAAGAGCGCCGCCTCGCCCATGTCGGGCTCACCCGGGCGAGGAAGCGGGCGAAGATCTACTTCGCCACGAACCGGCGCGTGCACGGGCTCTGGAACACGACCGTGCCCTCCCGCTTCATCGACGAGCTGCCGGAACAGCATGTCGAGGTGACGGACGCCCCCGCGGCCTACTCGGCCGGCCGCTCCTCGCGCTTCGAGGGCATGACGCCCTTCGGATCGAGCTATGCGACGCCGGGATGGCAGCGCGCCCAGGCGCGCGCCAATGCGGGCGGCGGGTTCGGCTCGAGCCAGTGGACGCAGGCTGCCGGCATCGCCGACGAGGACAGCCGCGGCGGTTTCTCCGACGGCGGCTATTCAGGCCGCTGGGGCGATGGCGGTGGGCGCTCGCGCTACAACGAGGGCTTCGGCACCTCGTCCCGAGGAGCCCGCAAGGGTCCGGGCGGGCGCGGAGGGCCGATGCTGATCGAGGGCGAGATCCTGGCGAAATCTACCGGCGCCCCCTCGGCCTACGAGATCGGCCAGCGCGTGCTGCACATGAAGTTCGGCCCCGGCACCGTGGCGGCCATCGACGGCAACAAGCTCATGGTCGATTTCGACAAGGCCGGCCGGAAGATGGTGCTGGACAGCTTTGTGGAGCGGTCGGGGTAGATCAAAGATGATCCGTGCTGACCGATAGCCGCGACATCATCTCTCGCCTCAGGAAGGAAGGGTTCACGCTGATCTCGACGCGTGGATCGCATCACAAGTTCTTCAATCCGAGTACTCGCCGGACCGTGATTGTTCCGCACCCGAAGCGGGACGTTCCCATCGGCACGGTGCAGAGCATATACAGGCAGGCGGGCTGGTCCCGGGATTGAGCAGCAATGCCCCACTACATCGCCCTGATCCATAAGGATCCGACATCCTGCTTCGGTGCCTCATTTCCCGACGTCCCCGGCGTCGTGGCCGCGGGCGACACGCTCGACGAGGTCATCGAGCAGGCGAGCGAAGCCCTCGCCTTCGCGGCCGAGGACTGGGAGGAGTTGACCGGCCACTCTTTCCCCGCCCCCCGGACACTCGACGCGCTTCGGACGGATAGTGAGTTTATTTCTGAGAGCCAGGACGCGGTCGTCGTCGCGATCCCGTTTCTCGCTCCTGTCCGGGATGCGGCCTAGAGCCACGCACTACAGCACGGCCGAGGCCGCTAAAGGCTGCATGTCCTAGGCGCTAGGCCGGCCTCGCCCGGAGCAGCCCCGAGCCCCAGCGCCATGCAGGCGCGAGGAGGAGGCTGGTGATCGGGATGAGGGCGGCGCCGACCGCGAGGCCCACCACGCCCGAGCCGGCTGCCGTGACGATCCACTCGACGGCCCCGCCGATCGCCGGGACGGCATGCCCGGCCATCTCCGCCAGGTGGTGGATGAAGTGGCCGATCGCCGCGAGGCCGTATTCCTCGAGGCCGTGCACGAGGATCCCGCCGCCGACCCAGACCATCGCGGCGGTGCCGACAATCCCGAGGACCTTCAGGAACACGGGCATGCCGCGAACGAGCATGCGGCCCACCGCGCGGGAGATGCGGCCGAACACGGATGGCGAGGTGTTGGCGGCGAGCACCACCCCGGCGTCGTCCGCCTTCACGATGAGGGCGACGCCGCCATAGACGGCGACCGTGATGCCGATCGCGACGACGGCCAGCACGACCGCCCGCATCACGATCCCACCCTCCGGGATGGCCGCGAGCGTGATCGCCATGATCTCGGCCGACAGGATGAAATCCGTCTTGATGGCGCTCGCCACCTTCTGCTCCTCGAGCGTCTTGGCGTTCACGGCGATCGGCGTGAGCTGCGCCTCGTGGGCATGGGCCTCGTGCGGGAAGAGCGCCTCGAAGACCTTCTCGGCCCCCTCGTAGGCCAGGTAGGCGCCGCCCAGCATCAGGAGCGGGGTGATCGCCCAGGGCGCGAAGACGCTGAGGGCGAGCGCCGCGGGCAGGAGGATCAGGAGCTTGTTCTTCAGCGACCCGACCGCGATCCGGCCGACGATCGGGAGTTCGCGCGCCACCGAGAAGCCGACCACGTAGCGCGGCGTGACGGCCGCATCGTCGATGACCACGCCTGCGGCCTTTGCGCCTGCCTTGGCGGCCTGCCCTACCACGTCGTCGAGCGATGCCGCCGCGACCTTCGCCAAGGCGGCCACATCGTCGAGAAGCGCAATCAACCCGATGCTCACGAGACCTCCTTCAGCGCGGCTGCGGCAGGCTAGCGCAATCGGACGGGCCGGTCTCGGCCGCGCCCGCTGCCGAGCCACCCCCGCTTCCTATCCGGCCGCGTCCTGCAGTAAGCCTGACGGATGGCGGACGTTCCTGTTCTGGACGACGTGGATAGCGCCCGGAGCGACGGCGAGCACTTCGGGCGGATGATCGGCCAGGAGACCGCGGCCGGGATGCTGCGTGACGATGTCCCGGATGCCGAGCTGACGGGTATCGGCGTGGATGGCGTGACGGCCATTCTCCGCCGTGCCCAGACGCTCGCCGATTCCGGCCTTTCCCAGGAGATTGTTGAAGCCTGGACGGAAGCCGCAAGCGAGGCTTTCAACGAGGAACTGGAACGCGCCGCGGCACTTCTGAAGACGACGGGCACGCGTCACTGATCCGGCGGACGCGCCCGCCCTTGCCGCAAGCGCCAGGTCCAAGGGCCTCGGGGATCACCCGACTCTCCCAGCCGACGCCGCCACCCTTGACCTTCCCACGATTGGAAGGACCACATCGGCGGCAACAGAGGGCATGGTCATGGCTCACGCGCATCATCACGGCGCCACAGAGGGTTCCATCAGCGGCGACAAGCCCGCTCCCGCGCCGTCCGGCTGCTGCGGCGGACATGATCACGCGCACGACCATGGTGCGGGCCACCACCATGAGCCCGCCTCCCAGGCCGGCAAGGTCAAGGACCCGGTCTGCGGGATGTGGGTCGATCCGCATACGGCCAAGTACCGGGCGGAGCATGACGGCCACCCCTATTACTTCTGCTCTGCCGGCTGCCAGGCGAAGTTCACCGCCGATCCCGCACGCTACCTAACGCCGCAGGAGAAGGCGGCCGCCCCCGTGCCGCCCGGGACGATCTACACCTGCCCGATGCATCCGGAGATCAGGCAGGAGGGGCCGGGCTCGTGCCCGATCTGCGGCATGGCGCTGGAGCCGCTCCTGGCCACGGCGGAAACGGGGCCGAGCCCCGAGCTCGTCGACTTCAAGCGCCGGCTCTGGATCGGCCTCGCCCTCACGATCCCCGTCTTCGTGCTGGAGATGGGCGGGCACCTCTTCGGCCTGACGCACCGGATCGGGCAGCAGACATCCAACTGGATCCAGCTCGTGCTGGCGACGCCGGTCGTGCTCTGGGCGGGCTGGCCGTTCTTCGAGCGTGGCTGGCGCTCCATCGTCAGCCGCAACCTCAACATGTTCACCCTGATCGCCATCGGGACGGGGGCGGCGTGGCTCTACAGCCTGGTTGCGACACTCGCGCCCGGCCTGTTTCCGGAGGCGGTGCGCACGCCCGATGGCGCCGTGCCCGTCTATTTCGAGGCGGCGGCCGTCATCACGGTGCTCGTCCTCCTCGGGCAGGTGCTCGAGCTGCGGGCGCGCGACAGCACCGGCAGCGCCATCCGGGCGCTGCTCGACCTGTCGCCCAAGACGGCCCGCCGCCTGCGCCCGGACGACACGGAGGAGGAGGTGCAGCTCGACGCGGTGGTGGTCGGGGACAGGCTGCGCGTCCGCCCGGGCGAGAAGGTGCCGGTCGACGGCACTGTGCTCGACGGCCGCTCCTCCCTGGACGAGTCCATGGTCACGGGCGAGTCGATGCCGGTCACCAAGACCGCCGGGGCGCATGTCATCGGCGGGACCGTCAACCAGAGCGGCGCTCTGGTGATCAAGGCCGACCGGGTCGGGCGCGAGACGATGCTCGCCCGCATCGTCCAGCTCGTGGCCGATGCCCAGCGCTCGCGCGCGCCCATCCAGCGCCTGGCCGACCAGGTCGCAGGCTGGTTCGTGCCGGCCGTGATCGCGGTGGCGCTGCTGGCCTTCGCGGCCTGGTGGTTCTTCGGTCCGGAGCCGCGCCTCACCTACGCGGTGCTGGCGGCCGTCGCCGTCCTGATCATCGCCTGCCCGTGCGCCCTCGGCCTCGCGACCCCCATGTCGATCATGGTGGGCGTCGGGAGGGGCGCGGCGGCCGGCGTGCTCATCCGCAATGCAGAAGCGCTGGAGCGCATGGAGAAGATCGACACGCTGGTCATCGACAAGACGGGGACGCTGACCGAAGGCAAGCCGGCCGTGACGGCCATCGTGCCGGCCACGGGCGTCGACGAGGCGGAACTGCTCCGGCTCGTCGCCAGCGTGGAGCGGGCGAGCGAGCATCCGCTGGCCCGGGCCATCGTCGAGGCCGCGTCCGCCCGGAAGCTCCAGCTCGCGCCGGTCTCCGATTTCGAATCCCCCGCCGGCAAGGGCGCGATCGGCACCGTCGAGGGGCGGCGGGTCGCGATCGGAAACGCGGGCTTCCTGCACGAGCAGGGGACGGAGGCGGCGGGCCTTGCGGAGGAGGCGGAGCGCCTGCGCCGCGACGGCGCGACGGCGATCTTCGCGGCGATCGACGGCGTGCTGGCCGGGACCCTGGGCATCGCCGACCCGGTCAAGGCGACGACCCCGGGGGCGCTCGCGGCGCTGCGGAAGGAAGGCATCCGGATCGTCATGCTGACCGGCGACAACTGGACCACCGCCAAGGCGGTCGCGGCGAAGCTCGGGATCGACGACGTCGAGGCGGAGGTGCTGCCGGACGGGAAGGCCGCCGTGGTGGACCGCTACAAGGGCGAGGGCAAGGTCGTCGCCATGGCGGGCGACGGCGTGAACGATGCCCCGGCGCTGGCTGCCGCGGATGTCGGGATCGCTATGGGGACGGGCACGGATGTCGCGATGGAAAGCGCCGGCGTGACGCTGCTTCGGGGCGACCTCACGGGCATCGTCAGCGCCCTCCGCCTCTCCCGGGCGGTGATGCGCAACATCCGGCAGAACCTCTTCTTCGCCTTCATCTACAACGGGGCGGGCGTGCCGATCGCGGCCGGCGTGCTCTATCCGGCGCTCGGGCTCCTGCTCTCGCCGGTGATCGCCGCGGCCGCGATGGCGCTCTCGTCCGTGAGCGTGATCGGCAATGCCCTGCGGCTGCGCAGCCTCGATCTCGAGGCGCGCTGAGTGGATCAGGCCGGGACCAGCGGAAGGACGTGGTTGTCCCAGGCTTCCCGGCCGAGCAAAGGGGCGCCGAAGCGGGAGAGGTCCCGGCTGCCCGCCCCGGCCAGGTAGGTGCCGCCGTGGCCGGACGTGACGACGAAGAGCTCGGAGGCGCCGAGGCCTGGCGCGGCTGCCGCAAGGCCGCAGACATCCGCCAGTTTCCGGTGGCCGAGATACCGGCCACTCGCCCGCTCCCAGAACGCGACCGTGCCGCCCTTCGGTGAGGTCGCCGCGACGATGCGCTCGGAGCCGCTCAGCGCGACGGAGCCGACATAGTTGTCGAGTGCCGCGAGATCGTCCTCCGGCATCTCGAGGAAGCGGGCCCGGCCGTCCGGATCGAAGAGACCGACGAGCAGCGGACCCTCGTCCGGGGCGCCTTCCCACTGGCAGGCGAAGGCCGCCTGCCCGTCGGCCGCGATCGCGAGGTGGCGGATGCTGAGGCCGCGCAGCTCCGGCCCGAGCTCGACGACATGGCGCGGGTCGCCGCCCTTCAGGTCCACCACGGCGAGGCTCGGCCGCATCGTCTCGGGGTTCAGGATCTCGCGCCCGGTCTCCGGCTGCGTGCGCGTCCCGCCATTGGCGACCAGCATCGTGCCGGACGGCAGCAGGCCGAGATCATGCGGCCCGAGCCCGTGGGTCGGCATCTCGCCGACCCGGACATATTCGGCGTTAGCGTCGTAGATGCCGAGCACGCCCTGGCCGCTCGCGATGTCGTTCTCCGTCGCGTAGAGGAGCCGTCCATCCGGCGAGTAGGCGCCATGGCCGAAGAAGTGCCGGCCGGGGGGCGAGGTGACGACCCGCCGGACCTCGCCCGTTCTCCGGTCGATGATCGCCGCCCAGTTCCCCGGCCGGCGGGCGAAGACGACGATCTCGGCCGCGTTCGGCCGGGCCGTGGCATCGTGGCCGCGGTCCGGCAGGCGCGTCGAGAAGAGGAGCCGCCCGTCGAGGTCGAAGGCGTTCACGGCCGCCCCGTCCCGCTCGGAGGTTGGCATGGCGGCCGAGATGAAGACCGGCGGCGCAGCTCCCGCCCGGGCCGTTCCGGCCCCGAGCCCGGAAGCGAGCGTGGCGCCGAGCTGTGCCAGGAAGGTGCGGCGCTCGATCATCTCAATCCCCATCCTGGCTGTTGAAGCCGATGGTGACGTCGAGGCCCTCCGACAGCGCCGGCCCCGAGACCTCCCGGGCGGAGCCCACCGCATCGCGCAGGAGGACGAGGCGCATCCGCCCCGCCCGGTCGCCCGCGAGCTGCCCGATCGGGACGGGCTGCCCGGCAAGGCCGTCGGCGAGCGAACGCGCCGTGGCGAAGCCGGCCACCGCGCCCGGCAGGCGCTCGTCATCATGCGCGAGCGCCGCCCGGATGAAGGCCTCGGCGGCCTCCAGGTTGATCCGGATGGCGCGCAGCGAGCGGCCGGAGCGCCAGCCCTCCGCCAGGAGCGGGCGCGTCTCGTCCGGGTCCTTGCCCAGCACCGTGTTGATCTTCGCGTCCTGGATCACCTCCAGGGTCGCGAGGTGGTCGGTCGCGAGGCGGGTCAGGTTCTCCCGCGCCTCGTCGGGGCTCGCCTTTTCCCAGCGGGCGAGTTCGGGGCCTGTCCAGGCCGCCAGCACCTCGTTCGCGATCCGCTCGAGGCCCTCCGCGATGGCGAGGCCGAGTTCGCGCCGGCGCGCCCCCGCCGGCGTGGAAGCCGCGAGTTCCCGGCCCGCAGCCGCGGCGCCGCCCTCCTTCTCTCCGTAGATGAGGCGCTCCAGCGCCGTCAGGCCCTGCCCGGCGACGCTCGCCCGCCGCAGGCGCTCGGGCGTGATCGGCTCTTCCCCGGCGAGAAGCGACGCCAGGGCCCGGCTCACGGCATTCCGGCGCTCGGGCCAATGCGCCATGCGCTCGTAGCGGTTGTCCTCGGCGATCGGACCCGAGCGGATGTCCTCGGCGGCAGACCAGGCGTCGGCCGCGGCCTGGTAGGCAGCCTTCACGCCGTCCGTGCCCGTGCCGGGCTTGGCCCGGAACGCGCGCCAGGCGGCGGCCTGCCGGTCCGTGGCGTCGGCGAGCGCCCGGTACTGCGGAATGACCAGCTCGCGGGCGATGTGGAGGGAGATGTCGCGCTGGGACCTCTTTCCGGTTTCCTGCGCCAAGGAGGGCCCGGAGGGCAGGAGAGCCATGGCGCCGAGCAGCGCGAGGGTGCCACGGCGGGTCGAAAGGCCAGTCTTCGTCATAGGGAGCTCACGAAGGCGAGAAGGCGCTCGCGATCAAGCGGCGAGAGCGCACGAAAGCGGGCGCGGGCCGAGGCGGCCTCGCCGCCGTGATGCGCGATGGCGTCCGCGACCGTGCGGGCGCGCCCGTCATGCAGGAGGCCGGCGCCGCCGGCGATCGTCTCGGCAATGCCCCAGAGCGGCGCCGTGCGCCATTCCGTGGGTGCGACGCCGGGCTCGGTGGCGCCGCCATCAAGCTCCGGGCCGAGATCGTGCAGGAGGAGGTCCGTATAGGCCGCGACAGCCCCCCTTGCGGAAGGCAGGCTCGGCCTGTGGCACATGGCGCAACCGGTGGCCTCAAAGAGCGCGGAACCGGCCGGATCCGCGGCCTTGGTTTCCGGGGCGGGCCTCGCGGCCAGGAAGCGGGTCAGGAGGTCGACGAGCTCCGCCGCGATCTCGGGCTTGCCGTCCTCCGCGCCCGTCGGTGCGGCGAGGCATGCCGGCTGCGCGGGTGTGCAATCGCCGGCCGGCCTGTTCCGCCCCGGTGTGGACATGCCGAGGTCGAGCTCGAAGGCCGCCTCGACCTGCTCGGCGAGCGTCGGCAGCGATGCCTTGAGGCCGAACCGTCCGAGCCGGCGGCTTCCGTCGGGGGCGGAGAGCCAGTTCGGCCGGCCGCGGATTCCGTCCGGGCTGCGGCCCTGCTCGTCCGCGATCGCCAGGATGGCGCGCTCGGGCACCTGTTCGAGAAGGCCGAGGCCGGAGAGGGCGGGAGCGAGCCGGGCGCCGACCCGGGTCGTCGGTGCGATCGGCCCGTAGGCGAGGTCCCGCGCCGCGTAGCCGGAACCGGCCCGGACCGCCCGCCCCTCCCCCGGCACGCCGGGCAGGCCGGACGTCTGGAGCTGCGTCCCGTAGACCGGATCGGGCCGCCCATCCCGGTCGGAGAGGCGGAGCACGAGGTTCTCGCCCAGCACGACCTCGGCCGCGTCCAGGCGGACGGGCTGGCGGGCCATGCCGCCATGGCAGGCGAGGCAGGAGCGCGCATTGTGCAGCGGCCCGAGGCCGTCATTTGCGCGTGTCGAGGAAGGTGCGGGCACCCAGGCCCGCTTGAACAGGGCCGCACCGATCGCCCGGTCGAGGTCGCCTGCCGCGCCGGCGGCCGCCGCAGCCAGGCACAACGGGACGAGCAGCACGACGGCGGAGAGGCGCCGCATCAGGCCACCCTCAGGTAGCCCATCATGCCGTATTCGAGGTGCTCCAGGATGTGGCAATGGAGCATCCAGTCCCCGGGTGCCGCCGTGAAGGCGACCTCGACCCGCTCGCGCGGATTGATCAGGACGGTGTCGGCGAGATGCCGCGGCATCGCCTTCTGCCGCGAATAGGACAGCACCTCGAATGTGTGCCCGTGGAAGTGGATCGGGTGCGGATGGGGCGTCGTGTTGATCCACTCGGCCAGGTAGGGCCGGCCGGCCACCAGCCCGCCGAGGGGCGGCGGCAGGGCCGCGTTGGGGCCGGACGGCCACGGCACCTTGTTGATCGCCCAGAGGCTCGTGTCTTTGACGCAGAGATTGTCCAGCAGGACCTTGGCCAGCGGATCGCCGGGAGGCAGCCCGGCCGCAATCTCGGCCGCCGCATCCTGGCCGGAACTCGCCCCGAAGGTGAAGCTCAGGCGCTCCGCCGCACCCGGATCGGCAGGCCGCGGCACCACGGAGGCGTAGAGCGGCCGGGGATCGAAGGCGGGGCGCCCGAGACGCGGTCCCGAAGCCGTCAATTCCGCCGCGAGCCATGGCTCGGCCGAGCCGTAATCCATCACCCGCAGGGTCTGGCCGGCGCGTGCGGGTGCCTGGATCAGGAGATCGGCTCGCATGGCCGGGCCGAGCCGCCAGACGCCGTCCTGGAGGTCGTTGAGGGAGACGGGCTGCAGCGCATGGCCGTCCGTCGCGATCAGGGCCGCTTCGCCGCCTTCGACGCCGAGTTGCAGGATGCGGGTGGGGTCCACGTTCAGCACCCGCAGGCGCACGAGGCCGCCCGTGGGCACGCTCGCCCGCATGGGACCGGCCTGCCCGTTCGTCCCCCGCACCGTGCCGAAGGTGCCGGCGCGCCCCGCCCCCTCCTTCGTGTCGAAGGGAAGAAAGGTGCCGCCGTCGTCCAGCCGCCAATCCTTGACGGCGAGGACGAGGTCCGAATCCGCATAGCCGTCCGGGGCGTCGCCCTCGACGATCAGCACGGCCATGAGGCCACGGCCGGACTGACCGGATTCGTCGCAGTGCGGGTGGAGGAAGAACGTCCCGGTATCCTCCAGCGGGACGTCGTAGGCGAAGCTTTCGCCCGGCTGCACGGGCGGCTGGGTCAAGTACGGGACGCCATCCATGCCGTTCGGCACCCGGATCCCGTGCCAGTGGATGGAGGTGTGGACGGGCAGCCGGTTCTCCAGCCGCGCCCGGATGCGGTCGCCGACCCGGGTCCGGATGACCGGTATGACGGGCTGCCCCGGGCGACCGAAGGACCAGAGCCGGCTTTGCGGCCGGCCGGGTCCCAGCACGGCACCCTCCCGCTCGGCCGCCACGAGCGTCATCTCGTGCGTGCGGGCCGGAAGATCGGACGGGGGCCGAACGGGAAGGCCGCCGAGGCGGTCGTCGGCCGCCGCCCGCACGGTCTGGACGAAGGGCGCGGCGCAGAGGGCCGCTGCCGCCGCCGCACTCCCTCCCAGGAGCCCCCTCCGGGTCAGCCGCTTCGGCGAAGGGCGCTCCGCGCGGGGCAAGGTCAGTGCTTCTTTCCGACCTTGCTCGGGTCGTCCAGGCTGTCCGAGTTGCCGACCGAGATCTTGAGGCCGAGCTTGGCGACCACCGCCTCGACGGCGCGGGTCTGCGCGATGAGGGCGTCGATCGCCTCCTGGATGATGCGGTTCCCTTCGGCGTTGCCCTCGCCGATCATCTGGTCATAGGCCTCGGTACCGGCATCCGCCCGCGCCTTGATGGCCATGAGCTTCTCGGAGGCGGTCTTCATCGCGGCCTCCAGCCGCTGCGCCTCCTCGGGAGCCTTGGCGGCGGCGAGCTGCAGGATCGAGGGGCCTTCCACGACCGTGCCGTCCGGCCGGGCGTAGCGGCCGTGGACGATCGCCACCATGCCGACCTGGTCGTACCAGTGCGAGTTGTGGGTGTTGTCGGCGAAGCAGTCGTGCTCCTCCTCCGGATCGTGGAGGATGAGGCCGAGCTTCATGCGCTCGCCCGCGAGCTCGCCGTAGGAGAGCGAGCCGATGCCGGTGAGGATCGTGGCGAGCCCGCCATTCTCGTCCTGCTTGGCGAGATCGGCCGCGGCCTTGCCGCCCGGCGCCCAGAGCTTCGCCATCGCCCCGACATCCTCCGCCAGGAGTTCGGTCGCGGCCTTCAGGTAGTCCCGCCGGCGATCGCAGTTCTTGTTGGTGCAGGCCTTCAGCGAGTAATCCGTGGCGGGCCGCTTGCCCGCCCCGGGGCCGGTCCCGTTGAGGTCCTGGCCCCAGAGGAGAAACTCGATCGCGTGGTAGCCGGTCGCGACATTCGCCTCGACGCCGCCCGCCTCGTGCAGGCGCTCCAGCAGCTTCTTGTCGATCTTGCTCGCATCGATCTGGTTGCGGCCGACCCGGATGCGCTTGTTGGCGATGATGTTGGCGCGGAACAGCGGGTTGTCGTCGGAGCTCTCGCCGTAGCTGGAGGTGTCGACGTAATCGATCAGCCCCTCATCCAGCGGCCAAGCGTTCACCTTGCCCTCGAGCTCGTCGACCGCCTTGTTGCCGAAGCGGAACCCCTCCGTCTGCTGGTAGGGCACGCGCGCCTTGAGCCAGGCCTCGCGGGCGGCCTTCAGGGTGTCTCCCGTCGGGTTCGCCAGGAACGCGTCGATGCTCTTCTTGAGGTCGCGCGTTCCCTGGGCGGCGTCGTCGTACATGGCACGCGCGATCGCCACATAGGTGCCGAGCACCGCCTTAGGCTCGGGCGCCTGTGCGATGGCAGGGGTTCCACAGGTCGCCGCCACGACGGCAGCGAGACATAAGCGACGCACAAGGCCCACGATTTGCTCCCCAGGTCTCAGTTCGGCAGACGGTCGTCTCAGATCTCACGGGCGAAGTTTTTGCCCGTGTCGCGTCGAACTGGCCCCGTCCGTTGCACTCCGGAGGCAAGCGGGTCAAGTCAAACGGGCACTCTCGCATCCAACTGCTACAATCCGCCCCGCGATATCCAAGTAGCTCCACGCCACAACTCAGACCTGAATCTGCATAGATTGTATTTTTTCTAATCAAAAATCTAAGGCGCGCGCTGGATCTACAGAACGCGACCAAGCCGGGGCGCCGTCGCGACAACGGGGCCTGCCGCGATGCGAGCGTCTTGCGTCCCGTGCCGGCTTGGCGGATGTCTGGGCAAAAGGAGCAGCGGCCGGCCCAAGGCCGCCGCGGAGGAAACGATGGCGTCCTACGAGTACAGGCCGTTCCCCTACCGGCGTGCGCCCGAACTGGACGGGACGACGGGCGAATACCCGGTGGCGATCGTCGGGGCTGGCCCCGTCGGGCTCTCGGCCGCCATCGATCTTGCGCTGCGCGGCGTGCCGAGCGTGGTCCTCGACGACAACGACGTGGTGTCGGTCGGAAGCCGCGCGATCTGCTGGGCGAAGCGCACGCTCGAGATCTTCGACCGCCTCGGCGTCGGCGACCGCATGGTGGCGAAGGGCGTGACCTGGAAGCTCGGCCGCTTTTACCATGGCGACCGGGAGATCTCCTCGATCGATCTTCTGCCGGAGCCCGGCCACAAGATGCCGGCCTTCGTCAACCTGCAGCAATACTACGTCGAGCAGTACCTGGTTGAGCGCGCGGGGGATTTCCCGGATCTGATCGACCTGCGCTGGAAGAACAAGGTGACGGGGATCGAAGCCTCGGATGCAGGCGTCCGCCTCGACGTCGAGACGCCGGACGGGCCCTACGGATTGCGGGCGCAGTGGGTCATCGCCGCGGACGGCGCCCGCTCCCCCATTCGGAAGGCCCTCGGCCTGGAGCTCGTGGGCCAGCTCTTCGAGGAGCGTTTCCTCATCGTGGACGTCAGGCTTCCGGCCGAGCGCCCCAACGAGCGGCATTTCTGGTTCCGGCCGAACTTCGACCCGGGGGAGAGCGTGCTCGTCCACCGCCAGCCCGACAGCGTCTACCGCGTCGACTTTCAGCTCGGGCCGCAGGCCGATCCCGAGGCGGAGCGGCGCGCGGAACGCGTCAAGGAGCGCGTGGAGGCGGTGTTCGGGAAGGGCGTCGCCTACGAGCTCGAATGGGCGTCGGTCTACATGTTCAGGTGCGCCCGGCTCGACCGCCTCGTGCATGGCAGGGTGATCTTCGCCGGCGACAGCGCCCACGTGGTCTCGCCCTTCGGGGCGCGCGGCGGGAATGGCGGCATCCAGGACATCGACAACCTGGCCTGGAAGCTGGCGCTCGTGGTGACGGGCGAGGCGCAACCGGAGCTCATGGCGAGCTATGACGAGGAGCGCGGGCGCGGAGCGGACGAGAACGTCCTGAACTCCGCCCGGACGACCCGATTCATGACGCCGAAGACGGCCGTCGAGCGGGCCTACCGGGACGCCGTCCTGGCGCTCGCCGCCGAGCATCCCTCCGCTCGCAGCCTCGTCAATGGAGGCCGCCTGTCCCGGCCCTGCATGCTCGACGGCTTCGCCCTCCAGAGCCCGGACGAGACCCGGCTCCCCGAGATGACGCGCCCCGGGGCCAGTTGCCCGGACGCGCCGATGGAGGACAGCGAAGGCCGGAGTTGCTGGCTGCTCAACGCCCTCGGCGATGGCTTTACGGCGATGGTCTTCGTGGACGACGAGGAAGGCGCCGCGCAGAGCTGGCCGGCGCTCCCGCCGGAGATGCGCCTGCTCGCCATCGCGCCGCGGGCGCTCGGGCGAAGCACGGTCCCCACCCTCGTGGATGCCGAAGGGATCGCGCGGGAACGGTATGGCGGAGGGCCCGGCGTGACCTACCTCATCCGCCCTGACCAGCACGTCGCTGCGCGGTTCGACCGCTTCGATCCTGCGGCGCTCCAGCGCGCCCATGCCCGGGCGACGGGCCGCCTCGACGAGCCCGCGAGGGCAGCGGCATGACGTCAGGACCTGTCATTCCCTTCGACGGACGGGGCGACGAGCTGTACGAGGCCCTCATCGACGCCCATGCGGGTCTCGACCCCGAGCAGAGCCTCGCCCTCCACGCGCGCCTCGTCCTCCTGCTCGCCGGCGAGATCGGCGACCCGGAGCGGGTGCTTACCCTGATCGCGCGGGCAAGGGACCCGCTGGGGGCACCACAGAACGGGCGCCGGGAACCCTAGACAAATTGGGGAGTTGTGCGCCTTTGCGGTCATCGATCAACATCGCACGCGCGTGAACCAGCAAGTCCCCGACAGCCGCGACCCGAGCCTGCTCAGCGAGGAACGCTATCGGCTGCTCGTCGAGGCGGTGACCGACTACGCCATCTACATGCTCGACCCGAACGGCTTCGTGTCGAGCTGGAACCGCGGCGCGCAACGCTACAAGGGCTACACCAGGCAGGAGATCCTGGGGCAGCATTTCTCCCGCTTCTACACCGAGCAGGACAAGGCGACCGGTCTGCCGGCGCGCGCGCTGCGGACCGCCCGAGAGGAGGGACGCTTCGAGCAGGAGGGCTGGCGCGTCCGCAAGGACGGCACCCTCATGTGGGCGCATGTCGTCATCGACCCGATCCGGAACGAGGACGGCGTCCTCCTCGGCTACGCCAAGATCACCCGCGACATCACCGAACGGAAGGCCACGGAGGACGCCCTCCGCCAGAGCGAGGAGCGCTTTCGCCTGCTCGTCCAGGGCGTGCACGACTACGCCATCTACATGCTCGACCCGGAAGGTCGCGTGGCGAACTGGAACACCGGCGCCCAGCGCTTCAAGGGCTACGAGGAAGAGGAGATCGTCGGCCAGCACTTCTCCCGCTTCTACACGGAGGAGGACCGGCTCTCGCGACTGCCCTGGCGCGCGCTGGAGACCGCCGCCCGGGAAGGCCGCTTCGAGCAGGAGGGTTGGCGCATCCGCAAGGACGGCACCCGCTTCTGGGCGCATGTCATCATCGACGCGATCCGGGACAAGGACGGCAAGCTGATCGGCTTCGGCAAGGTCACGCGCGACGTCACCGAACGCCGGGCCGCGCAGGAGGCGCTCGAGGAGGCCCGTGCGCGCTTCGTCCAGGCGCAGAAGATGGAGGCGATCGGCCAGCTAACCGGCGGCGTCGCCCACGACTTCAACAACCTGCTGGCGGTCGTGCTCGGGAACCTCGACCTCGCGCGCAAGAAACTGCCCCCCGACCCGAAGCTGCAGCAGCTCGTCGAGAACTCGATCCAGGCGGCCGAGCGGGGCGCGACGCTCACGCGCCGCATGCTGGCCTTCGCGCGACGGCAGGACCTGGAAGCGGCTCCCGTCGATGTCCCGACGCTCGTGCGGGACATGGCGGACCTTCTTCAGCGCTCGATCGGCCCGAGCATCACGATCGACACGCAGTTTCCGCTGCGGCTGGCGCCCGCGCTTGCAGACGCCAACCAGCTCGAACTGGCGCTCCTCAACCTGACCGTGAATGCGCGCGACGCCATGCCGGAGGGAGGGGCGATCATCATCTCCGGGCGGGAGGCGGAACTCGGCCTCGGCAACAAGGCCGGCCTTCGCCCCGGCCGCTATGTCTGCCTGTCGGTCAAGGACACCGGTGAGGGAATGGACGAGCAGACGCTGGCCCGCTCCATCGAGCCGTTCTTCACCACAAAGGGCGTCGGCAAGGGCACGGGTCTCGGTCTCTCCATGATCCATGGCTTCGCGGATCAGTCAGGCGGGAGCCTCGTCCTAGAAAGCACGAAGGGCAAGGGCACCACGGCGGAGATCTGGCTGCCCATCGCGCAAGTGGCAAAACCTGAGGATATGGAGGACGAGCCGGCCGGCCCTGCCGCGTCACCGAACCAGAAGAAGCTGACCATCCTGGTGGTGGACGACGACAGCCTCGTCCTGATGAACACGACGGCGATGCTGGAGGATCTCGGCCACGAGGTGTTCGAGGCCAATTCCGGCGAGCAGGCGCTTCGGATCCTGCGGCGTCAGCATCGCGTCGACCTCGTCATCACGGACCAGCTCATGCCGGGGATGACCGGACTCCAGCTGGCGGAGGAGGTGCAGAGGATCTCGGCCGGCGTGCCGATCATCCTGGCGACCGGCTATGCGGATCTGCAGAACGAGCCCAGCATGCCGGTCACGCGGCTCAGCAAGCCGTTCCTGCAACGGGACCTGGCCCGGGCCGTCGCGGCCAGCGTGGCCGGGGAGCCCGCCCAGGTGCTTGCCTTCCGGACGAAGTAGCGGCGGCCGGCGAGACGCCGACCGCCTGAATCGAGACTCGTGGCGGGCTTTGGCTTCCCGCCACGGGCTGGCGCGACGCTGCGCGCGTTCCGGCTTATCGGCTCAGTTCGCCACCGCGCCGGCCGCCTTGAGGACCGGCGTCCAACGGGCGACCTCGCTCTCGACCAGCTTCTGCAGCGCCTCGGGGCCGCGATCGGCGCCTTCCGGAATGACACCGCCGAGATCGAGCAGGCGCTTGCGCGTGTTCTCGTCCGACAGCGACTTGTTCAGCGCATCGACCAGCTTCGCGCGCACGTCCTGCGGCAGGCCCTTGGGCGCGAAGACGGCATTCCAGGCCGAGACCTCGTAGCCGTCGAGCCCGGCCTCCTTCGTCGTCGGGACGTCGGGGAGCGCAGGCGAGCGCTGTGGGGTGGCGATGGCATAGGCCTTGATCGTGCCGCCGGTGACCTGCGGAGCCACGTTGACGATCTGGTCCGTCATGAAGTCGACCTGGCCGGACATCAGGTCGTTCAGCGCCGGGCCGGTGCCGCGATAGGCCACCATGGTCGGCTTGACGCCCAGGACGGAGGTGAAGAGCACGCCGGTGGAATGCGAGACCGAACCGACGCCGGCATGGGCCATGTTCGTCTTGGTGTCGTTCGCCTTCACGTGCGCCAGGAAGGCCTTCAGGTCGGCAGCCGGGTAGTCCTTCTTGGCCACGATGACGATGGGGGTGCCGGCCGCCATGCCGATCGGGTCGAAGCTCTTGGCCGGGTCGTATTTCAGGTTCGGGTACAGGGCCGGGGCGGCGCCGTGGGTACCCATATGCCCCATCATGATCGTGTAGCCGTCCGGCGCAGCCTGCGACGCCCGCGTGATGCCGGTCGTGCCGCCGGCGCCGGCGACGTTCTCCACCACGACCTGCTGGCCCAGCGTCCGGGACATGTGATCGCCGACGATGCGCGCGACGACGTCGGTGGGGCCGCCTGCCGCAAACGGCACGATCATCGTGATCGGGCGCTGCGGATAGGTCTGCGCCGCGGCGGCGCCAACCGTCAGACCGAGCGCCGCGGCAAAAGTGAGAAGTCGCTTCAAGGATTCCTCCCGTGTGAAAGGGTCTTCTCGTCGGAAGATCTTGCATCCGCAAGGCTGGGCTGCCGGCCCCCGCCTCCGTCTTTGGGCTGATGCAAGCCGGCGCGGCGCGGGAACTGAGCCCCGCCGCAAGAGGCCGGGGACGAAGCAGAGCCCCGTCCCCGGCGGGAGACGATCAATCCTCGACGAAGACTTCGTCGCGGCTTTTCCGTATCGATGGCAGCAGCGCGAGCACCAGCATCACCACGGCGATAACCAGCAGCGCCAAGGAGAGCGGACGCTCGACGAAGGTCATCATGTCGCCACGCGAGATGATGAGCGCGCGCCGGAGGTTCTCCTCCATCAGCTTGCCGAGCACGAAGCCAAGGAGCAACGGCGCGGGCTCGAAGCCGAACTTGATCAGGCAGTATCCGATCAGCCCGAAGAACGCGATGAAGAACACGTCCGTGGGCAGCGAGTTGATCGAGTAGATGCCGACCGAGCAGAACATCAGGATGGCCGGGAACATCAGCCGGTAAGGCACCTTCAGGAGGCGCACCCATAGCCCGATCATGGGCAGATTGATGATCAGCAGCATGAGGTTGCCGACCCACATGGAGGCGATCATGCCCCAGAACAGGTTGGCGTTCTTGGTCATCACCTGCGGGCCCGGCACGATGCCGTGGATCGTCATGGCGCCCACCATGAGGGCCATGACGGCGTTCGGCGGGATGCCGAGGGTGAGCAGGGGGATGAACGAGGTCTGCGCGCCGGCATTGTTGGCGCTCTCGGGCCCGGCGACGCCCTCGATCGCGCCCTGCCCGAAGCGACGGGGATCCTTCGCGAGCTTCTTCTCGATCGTGTAGGACGCGAACGGCCCAAGGACGGCCCCGTTTCCAGGCAGGATGCCGAGGATGCCGCCGATGAAGGTACCGCGCACGATCGGCTTCGCGGAATCCTTCATGTCCTGCATGCTCGGCAGCAGACGCCCGATCCGCTGCTTGACCACGTCGCGAACTTCGGTGTGGTCGAGGTTACGGAGGATTTCCGCGACCCCGAAGAGCCCCATCGCGAGGGTGGCGAAGTCGATGCCGTCCGACAGGAACTGCATGCCGAAGGTCATGCGCTCCTGCCCGGTCTCGAGGTCCGTGCCGACCGTCGAGAACAGGATGCCCACGAGAATCATGGCGATGGCGCGCAGGATCGAGCCGCGCGCCAGGACGACGGCGAAGACGAGGCCCATCACCATGAGCGAGAAGTACTCGGCCGGCCCGAAGATCAGCGCGAGCCGGGTCAGCGGGGCGCCGACCGCCGCGATGAAGACCGTGGCGACGCAGCCCGCGAAGAAGGAACCGATCGCCGCGATACCGAGCGCGACGCCCGCCCGGCCGCGCTTTGCCATCTGGTGACCGTCGAGCGTCGTGACGACCGCGGTCGCCTCGCCCGGGATGTTCACAAGGATGGCGGTGGTGGAGCCTCCGTACTGCGCGCCGTAATAGATGCCGGCGAGCATGATGAGGGCGCCGGTCGGATCAAACTTGAAGGTGATCGGCAGCAGCATCGCGATGGATGCCACCGGGCCGACACCCGGCAGGACGCCGACGAGCGTGCCGACGAGGCAGCCGACGAAGCAGAGCAGGATATTCAGCGGGATCGGCACGACGCCGAGCCCGGGAATGTCGACCGGGACCAGTCCGAAGACGGTGCCGAAGCCGAGGCTGAGATTTGCGAGAAGATCGCCCATCAAACGGGTCCAATCACGAGAAGAGGGCCAGGGCGAACATCAGACCGTGCCCGCATGCTCGTCGGGCACGACGTCGATCGGCTCATGAGCCGGGCGGCGCCGGTGGGTCGCGAGGAAAATCACGAAGGCGAGCACGGCGAGACCGAGGGCCGTCGCGCGCAGCCGCCCCTCGCTCGACCAACCGGCCGGGTACAGGTCTGCAAAGGCCTGTGGATACATCGGGATCGGCAGGTTCAGGAGGTCCCCGAACAGCAGCATGCAGAAGCAGGTCAGCGCGAGAGCGAGGATCACCAGGTCGCGAAACCGCGCCTCCGCGGTTGCGAAACCGGCAATCATCATGGCGATCGGGCCTGCTCCGAGAAGGCCAAGCTGCGGAACGGGCAGCGGACCGAGCGAGAAACCCCGGATCGTCATCCCGAACCACAGGATGGCGATGCCCACGAAGACGGGCCCCCGCAGGCTGAACGCCTCGAGGGGGGCGCCATCATGCGTGAAGCCGATGACGACCAAGGCCAGTCCGCAGAGGCCAACCCCCACGGCGAGCCATCTCGGCAGCATGGCCGGGCCCATGGCCCGCAGGGTGCCTTGCGGCAGGTCGCTCGTCAGCCAGAGCGCAAACAGCGCCAGTGCGACCAGCACCAACCCGGACACGAGACTCTGGGGGCCGCGTATGACGCCGCGCCCCGCCGGGCTGCGGTCAGCTCCAGCATGCATGAATCTTCCTCCCAAAAGGCGGACCGGCCGCCTGTTGTGGCGTTCTCGAAGTGAGGTTGATGCACAGTCGCCGCGACGCGATCAAGTGCGCCGCGCCGCAAAAGTGCCTCAATCCAGTTTAGCGCCAGACGCTTTGACGACCTGCGCCCACTTCCCGTGCTCGGCCCGAGTGTAGGCCATGAGCTCGGCCGGGCTCATGATTTTCATCTCGCCGCCAAGTTCCGCAAACCGGCGTTTCAGGTCCTCGCCCTCAAGGGCTTTTCTCACCTCGGCATTCAGCTTGGCCACGATCTCTGGCGGGGTTCCCTTCGGCGCATAGAGGGCGAACCAGCTCGAGGCTTCGAAGCCCGGCAGCCCGCTTTCGGCGAGCGTCGGGACGTCAGGAAGCGCCTGGGACCTTTGGGCCGAGGTGACGGCCAGCGCCCGCAGATTGCCGGCCTTCGCCTGCTCGATCGAGGAGGGAAGGTTGTCGAACATCACGTCCACCTGGCCGCCGACAAGGTCGTTGATGGCCGGGCCCGAGCCCCGATAGGGGACGTGAGGCATCTCGACGCCTGCCATCTGCTTGAACAGCTCGCCCGAGAGATGGATCGAGGTGCCGTTCCCGGACGAGGCCATGTTGAGCTTCCGCGTCGAGGCCTTCGCCTCGGCGATGAAGTCCCGAACGGTGGTGGCCTTCACGTTCTTCGGGTTGACGACCATGAGGTTCGGCACCCCGGCCGCGAACGCCACGCCCTCGAAGTCGGTGAGCGGGTTGTATGGCATCTTCGAATAGAGGCTCGCATTGATGGCATGCGTGCCCACGGTGCCCATGACGAGGGTGTAGCCGTCGGGTGCGGATTTCGCGACGGCGTCCGTCCCGATATTGCCCCCCGCGCCGCCGCGATTGTCGATGATGAATTGCTGGCCGAGCGACTGGCTGAGCTTGTCGGCGATCAGACGGGCGAAGATGTCGGTCGTCCCCCCGGCCGCGAACGGCACGACGACGCGGACCGGCCGGCTCGGGTAGGTCGCCTGGGCGAGGGTCGGGCCCGAGAGGCCGAGCGCCATGGCAATACCGAGGGCGGCGGATGCAAGTTTCTTCATGAAGGGGTGTCCTCCGTGGCGCCGATGGCGGCCTGCTTGGGCGCGCCTTTAACAGAGGCTTCTGCCCGGTTCGAGGGCAAGAGCCGCTCGGCGACGCTTGCATCGCGCGACCGCACGTCACATTCCTCAGCATTGCGAGAACCTGGGCGGCAGCTTTGGGCGAACCCTTCAAGAACCTGGCCTGGGACGATTTCCGCCTGGTGAAGGCCATCGCGGAGGCCCGCGGGCTGGCCGGTGCGGCAGCCGATATCGGCGTCAACCATTCGACGATCTTTCGGCGCCTCGGGCAGCTCGAGGAAGCGCTCGGCACCAAGCTCTTCGAGCGCCATCGCTCGGGCTATGCCGCGACACCGGCCGGGGAAGAGATGGCGGCGCTCGCCGTGAGACTCGACGCCGATATCACGTCCTTCACGCGCCGCCTCGTCGGGCGGGAGATCGCCGCCTCCGGCGAGCTTCGGGTCACGACCAACGACTCGCTGCTGATCCACCTTCTCACGCCGATCTTCGCGCGGTTCCGCGCCCAGCATCCGGCGGTGCAGCTCGATGTCGTGCTCGCCAACCAGGCGCTGAACCTGTCGAAGCGCGATGCGGACGTGGCGATCCGGGCGACGGACGACCCGCCGGAAACCCTGGTCGGCCGGCGCGCGGCGACGATCGCCTGGGCGCTCTACGGCCGCCGCGACGAGTTCGACGGGTCGTCCCTCGATCTCGCTACCCTTACGACCACGCGGAACTGGGTCTCGCTCGGCGAGAACCTCTCCCATGTGAAAGCCGTGAGGTTCCTCCGCCGGGAGGTCTCGCCGGAGCAGATCGTCTATCGCGTGAACACGGTTCTCGGCCTCGCAGAGGCGGTGGAGGCCGGCATCGGCATCGGGCACCTCCCCTGCTTCATCGGTGACGGCCGCGCCGACCTCGTGCGCCTCGCGCCGCCGGTCGCGGATTTCTCGGCCAGTCTCTGGCTCCTGACCCACCCGGACCTGCGCCAGTCGCCGCGGGTGCGGGTCTTTCTCGACTTCGTCTCCGCCGCCATCGCGGCGCGTCGTCCCGAGATCGAAGGGCTTCCTCGGCACGGTCGGGACACAGTGGATCCGGCAGAAACCGCGCAGACCTGAAAAGACCACCTTGCGTACCCGCAAGATCTAGCCCCTCGCCTCCGCGCAGCGGGCCGGCTAGCTCTGGCAGAGCTAGACGGGAGAACACGATGACCAAGATCCTGGTTCTTTATTACTCGAGCTACGGCCACATGGAGCAGATGGCCTACGCGGCAGCCGAGGGCGTGCGCGAAGCAGGCGCCGAAGCCGTGGTGAAACGCGTGCCCGAGCTCGTACCGGATGAGGTCGCGCGGCAATCCCACTTCAAGCTCGACCAGGCGGCGCCGATCGCGACCGTGGCGGAGCTTCCCGAATACGACGGCATCATCGTCGGCGTCCCGACCCGGTTCGGCCGCATGGCGTCGCAGATGTCGAACTTCTGGGACCAAGCCGGCGGCATCTGGGCAACCGGCAAGCTGACCGGCAAGGTCGGCAGCGTCATGTCGTCCAGCGCCACCCAGCACGGCGGGCAGGAGACGACCCTGTTTTCAGGGATCACGAACCTCCTGCACTTCGGCATGATCATCGTCGGCCTGCCCTACTCGTTCCAGGGCCAGATGACGCTGGACGAGATCGTGGGCGGGGCACCCTATGGCGCGACCACCATCGCGGGCGGCCAGGGGCAGCGGCAGCCGAGCCAGATCGAAAAGGACGCCGCGCGCTTCCAGGGCAAGCTGGTCGCGGAAACTGCGGCGAAGCTGAGGGGCTGAGCCAGTCGCGGCGGATCCGAAGCTCGGCCCGGGTGCCAGCCCTGGGCCTTGCCGGACCCCTTCCGCCGTTCTGATGAGATCCTGCGCCATCCCGATCCAGCCACGCTGATCGAGCGCGGCTGGATCGAGGGCCGGCCTGCTGGCCTGCCCTCTTCCCCCGCCGATCCGTCCGGGGACGCAACGGCACGGCTTGCGAGCCGGCCGGTATCGTGCCGTCGCTCAAGCCGCGCGCGGCGTGAGGCGGGGGTCGTCTGCCACAGGCCGCGAGCTATCCCTGCCTCGCCTTCACGAAGGCTTCTTTTCGCGCCCCGAAATCAAGCTGCCGCGGGCTGCGTCGTCCGACGCAACAGACTCGACATGATTGTATGGACATGACGGAAACCTAGCAGGAGAAGGTGCTCGGGCGAATTCGACCCCGCTTGGAATCGTGAGCGGTCCGCCCTTGGCGGCCAGCCCTGCAGAATCGTCCGGCCGGCCGTCCGACACCGTCCGGCGCGTCGCTGAAGTGACGAAGGACATGATACGGAGGCGAAACGGCCGGTCTTGAATAGAGGCTGGCCGGCAAGCGCCGCTTCCTGAGCAGGGTTGATGGAACACGATACGACGCTTCTTCTCACGATCTCCCTCGGCCTCCTGCTGGCTTTCGTGCTTGGTTTCGCGGCCGCGCGTCTGCGCCTGCCGCCCCTCGTCGGCTACCTGCTGGCCGGAATCGCCATGGGGCCGTTCACGCCCGGCTTCGTGGGCGACGCGGCGCTGGCGGGCCAGCTCGCCGAAGTGGGCGTCATCCTCCTCATGTTCGGCGTCGGGCTTCACTTCTCGCTCGAGGACCTCCGCGCCGTGCGCGGGGTGGCGATCCCGGGTGCGATCGGGCAGATCGTGCTTGCCACGGCGATCGGCGTCGCGGTCTCGATGGCCTGGGGCTGGCCCTTCCGCGGCGCCCTGGTGTTCGGGCTGTCCCTCTCCGTCGCCAGCACGGTGGTCCTGCTCAAAGCCCTGGAGGAGAGGAACGCTGTCGGCGGCGTGAATGGCCGCATCGCGATCGGCTGGCTGATCGTCGAGGATCTCGTGATGGTCCTCGCCCTGGTCCTGATCCCTGCCTTCGCGGGCACGCTCGGCGGCAACCTGGAGGGGGCGAGTTCGACCTGGGACGCCTTGATCGCGCTTGCGACGACGATCGTGAAGGTCGGGGTCTTCCTCGCCATCATGCTCCTGGTCGGCCCTCGCGTTCTCCCGCCGCTTCTCAGGGAGGTCGCGCGGCTCGGCTCGCGCGAGCTGTTCACTCTGGCGGTCCTGGCTGCGGCGCTCGGCATCGCCCTCACGGCGGCCAAGCTCTTCGACGTGTCGTTCGCGCTCGGCGCCTTCTGCGCCGGCGTGGTCCTGGCGAAATCCGAATACAGCCACAGGGCGGCCACCGAATCCCTGCCGTTGCAGGACGCCTTCGCGGTCCTGTTCTTCGTCTCCGTCGGGATGCTCTTCGATCCCTCCGTGCTCATCCGGGAACCCGCGGCCGTCGCGGCCACCCTCCTCATCATCGTGCTCGGCAAGACCGTCATCGCCATGGCGATCGTCATGATGCTCGGCTATCCGGCAGGCACGGCCGCCATGGTCGGGGCCAGCCTCGCGCAGATCGGCGAATTCTCCTTCATCCTCGCCGGCCTCGGCATCTCGCTGCAGCTGATGCCGACCGTCGGACGTGATCTCATCCTGGCCGGCGCGATCCTGTCGATTCTGCTCAATCCCTTCGCGTTCCGGCTCGTCCACCCGCTCGGCCAGTGCCTGACCATTCTGCCGGGGCGCCTGCTCGGAAAGGCGCAGCGGCAGCTCAAGTTCGCGCGGCTCGAGCGCAAGCTCGAGGAGGAGCAGGCGGCCGAGGCCGCCGCGCAGACCCGCTCCTCCCTGACTTCGGCGGAGGTCGCGGACCGCTTCCCGATCTTCGAGCGGCTGCCGCCGGAGGCCAGAACCGAGCTCGCGTCCCTCTTCGTCCCCATCCACGCTTCCCCGGGTGACCGGCTGGTCAGGAAGGGCGATGTCGCGGACGAGATATTCTTCATCGAATCGGGCGAGGTCGAAGTCTCCTTGCCTGGGCGAACGGTCCGCCTCGGTCCCGGGGGCTTCTTCGGCGAGATGGGAGTTCTGCTTGGTCTCTCCCGGACGGCCGACGTCACGGCGATCGACTTCTGCGACCTGCAGGCGCTGAGCCGGCGGAACCTGCTGCGGTTTCTCGACGACCACCCGGAGCTGACGAGCGTGATCGGCGGCGTCGCCGAGCGACGCTCGCGAGAGAACCGCAATCGCGTGGCCTGAGGCCGCCACGCGCTCGCGCCACGGTTGATGGGCCGCAGGAGCCCGAATGGCTTGGAAGCGGCTTGCAGGGCCTCGCCCTCCCGAGCAGAACCCGTACGCCACCGAGGCGCTGCGGATACCTGAAGGTTGCGCGTGGCGCGCGTCACCCGTTCGGCCGCAGCCTCCGGCGGCGGCCCGGCGCGCCGGCCCTCTTCCCCTCCCCTACCGCTCAGGGCTGCAGCCGGTTTGAGATGACGACGCAGAGGACGGCCTTTTGAGCGTGCCGGCTCGCCCGGGCGCGCCGCTCGGCGGGACAGACGCCGCTTTGGTGGGCCGAGCACAGGCGGCGCGAGTGGCGGCAGCCCGTGACGCCGTCAGCCGGGGATGCTGCTCCGTCTGCCTGGTGGGTCTGAAACGGCAAAAAGCCCGCCGCGCGTGAGCGTGGCGGGCTTTTTGGGTTTGGTTGCGGGGGTTGGATTTGAACCAACGACCTTCAGGTTATGAGCCTGACGAGCTACCGAGCTGCTCCACCCCGCGCCA